>JAOTXY010000171.1 GCA_029862125.1 Gammaproteobacteria bacterium
TGATCAGGTTTTCGTAACCATCTTCGGTAATCAGTACCTGGTCTTCAAGTTTTACGCCTTCCTTGCCGTCGACTTCGCCGGCATAAACCTCGACACAGAAAACCATTCCCGGTTCAACCACGCCGTCGTAGCCGTGCGTCTCGTAATCCTCGCGATAACGAATTGCCGGGTATTCATCGCACAGGCCGACGCCATGCATTACCACTCCGTAGCGGTTGGGGATACAGTTATCCGGTAAACGGTGCGCTTTTTGCGTGATTTCGCTGAATGTGACCCCTGGTTTCAACAACTCCATGTTGGTCATGATATGTTCGTGTGAGATGCGATAGATGCGTTTCTGCGCTTCAGTCGGCTCCACGTCACCACAAAGCCAGGTACGCGAGATGTCGCAGCATATGCCGTAGGTGCCGACCATGTCGGTGTCAAGCGCGAGCAATTCACCGTCACTGATGATGCGCGGGCCTGACTCCTGGAACCACGGATTGGTGCGTGGCCCGGATGAAAAAATCCGCGTTTCCAGCCACTCGCCGCCGCGCTTGATATTCCCGGCATGCAGTACCGACCAGATTTCGTTTTCACTTTTACCCGCCTCGCAGGCGTCTTCCATTTCATACATCGCGGCTTCACAGGCTGCTATCGAACAGCGCATCGCCTTGATTTCATCGGGGCCTTTGATTACGCGAGCTTCCTCGGTAACCGCCTGGCCTTCAAAAACTTCGAAGCCCGTTTTTTCGAGTGCGCGTAGTCCCGAGATCTCGATCTTATCGACCGCCAGGCGTCGATTGTCACCCGAATGGCTGCGCATCAATTCATCGATGTTCCTGGCAAAATGCATCGCGTGTTCTTCGCCACGGTGCGCCGACTCAAAGTAAAAAAATGAAGCGCCATGGCGACGCTCCTTGACCAGCGGCAAATGATCGGAAAGGTGCTCACAGCTATGGAAATCGAACAGCACGATATAACCATCGGCAGAGACGAAACAGGCGCGCGCCGGGTTGTGCGTGATCCACAACTGCATATTGGTGGAGTCGGTGGCGTAACGGATGTTGAGCGGATCAAATAACACGATACCGCCGTAGTCGCGTGCCTGTAACTCCTGCACCAGGCGCTGCAGCCGAAACTCGCGCATCGTGTCGAGGTGCGGGATCTCGAGGCCGAGCGCTTCCCACTCGGCAAAGGCGAGATCGGTGGGACCGATCTCGACGCGGTCATTATCGTCCGGCGTGCCGTCCGGTTTCAGCGCGGAATCCGGATTTCGATAAGGATCGATCTTGCGGTTTGAGCTGTCAATGGAGTAAGGGGATGAAGCCATTAATGAATCTCGATCGAGGTACCAGAATTATTGCAAGAATAAGGGAATAGGGGTGTTAAGATAAATCATTATTTGATGAGTTTAGCCATATTTTTACAGGTCGTCGCCAATGAATGAAAACAAAAAAGCGTCACTCGAATCGCGCCTGCCACACGCCTGCGACTATATTGACCCGGTGAGCGGCGGTATCAGCCCACCGCTGCAGTTTGCGACGACCTATGCCCGGGATGCCGAGTACGAGTACTTAAGTGACTACAGCTACAGCCGCTCTGGTAATCCGTCGTGGGAAGTACTGGAGCAGGTCTGCGCCGAGCTTGATGGTGGTGCCGAAGCCAAATGCTTTGCCTCGGGCATGGCCGCGGTTTGCGCTTTTTTCGAAACCGTCAATAGCGGGGAACACGTGGTGGCGCCGCGGGTCATGTATCATGGCGCCCAGGACTGGCTGCGCCGTATTTCGGAAAAGCGTTCGATTGAACTCAGCTTTTTCGATGCCGGCGATATCGAGAAATTACGGCAGGCGGTGCAGCCCGGGAAAACCTCCGTGGTATGGGTCGAAACCCCGGTAAATCCGACCTGGGATATCATTGATATCGCCGCTGCCGCGGAGATCGCGCACGCGGCGGGTGCGATACTCGCGGTTGATGGAACCGTAGCCTCGCCGGTGACGACCCGCGCGCTTGAGTATGGCGCCGATATCGTGTTTCACTCGGCAACCAAGTACCTCAATGGTCACAGCGATGTGGTTGCCGGCATATTAGTGACCCGGGAATTGAATCCACGCTGGGAAGAAATCAAGCTGGTTCGGACCCTGATGGGCGGCGTGCTGGGGCCATTTGAAGCCTGGTTACTGTTGCGCGGTATGCGCAGCCTGTTTGTGCGTTTTAACCAGGCATCACAAAGCGCCTTGCGGCTGGCACAACACTTTGAAAATGATCCGCGTCTGCAGCGAGTGCTGTATCCCGGACTCGAAAGTCATCCCGGGCACGAGATTGCTAAACGCCAGATGAGCCAAGGATTCGGTGCCATGGTATCATTGCTGGTCAATGGAGGTGCTGAGGAAGCGAAACGGATTGCCGGTAATGTCCGCCTGTTCGTGCGCGCTACCTCGTTGGGCGGCGTCGAAAGCCTGATCGAGCATCGCGCGTCCGTGGAAGGGCCACATAGTGCGGTGCCACAAAATTTGCTACGCCTGTCAATAGGTATTGAAAATTGCCAGGATTTAATAGACGATCTTGAGCAGAGCCTGGAAATGCTCTGAAAACCTTGGGGAAAGATTATGTCAGTTGAAAGTTCTATTGAAGATACAACCGCGTCGATAATGTCGGCGTTGTCGAGCCATGACCTGTCAGATTCGGATAAGGAGGAGATTTCGAAAATCGTCAGCCAGTTGCTGGTGAAGACGGTTGAAAAAACAACCAAGAACCACGTCGAGGCAGCGGCTAACTGTTGCGGCCCCGAACTGGATCTGGCACATCAGATCAGGGAAGAAATGAATCGTAAGAAAGAGGTGTTGATTTCCAACCTGAAAGCGCTGCGTTAACGCGGCTATTGCTCGCTTTCAAATTCGTGGCAGGCGTGTTCGATGGCATGCGCGAACGAGCGCGCGAGACTGCGAATCACGAATAAATCGTAAGTCGGCGTATCATCAACCTGGATTACGGTAGCGTTCATATGCGCGACTGAAGTCATCGCGCACTGGCCAGGGCCAAACACGCGCGGATGCAGGTCAATCGCGGTATTTTTTGCCATGACCCGGCGGGCGTGTAAACCACTCAGGCGTAAGCCACAACGACCGTGGCTTTGATCAACCACCGCCCCGAGATTACCCGTCGTCCCGAGATCACCAGTCGTCCCGAGATCACCAGTCGTCCCGAGATCACCAGTCGTCCCGAGATCACCAGTCGTCCCGAGATCACCC
>JAOTXY010000100.1 GCA_029862125.1 Gammaproteobacteria bacterium
GAGGAAGCGCTGGTGTTGTTCAAACTGCCGCGTGAGCTAGGCGAATCGCCGGAAGGTGAAAAAATTAGTGCCAACATCGGTCGCTTCGGTCCCTATATCAAATACGATAACAAGTTTGTCTCGCTCAAGGCGAGTGAAGGCGATGACCCTTACACGGTCACGTTAGAGCGGGCGCTGGTGCTGGTAGCGGAGAAGAAGGAATTTGACGCCAACCGCGAAATCAAGGTGTTCGAAGGCACCGATATCAAAATCCTGCGCGGTCGTTACGGGCCTTACATTACTGATGGCAACAAAAATGCGCGCATGCCCAAGGACGTTGAAGATCCAGCGAGCCTGGATCTCAAAACTTGCGAGGAGCTGATCGAAAAAGCACCGTTACCCAAATCAAGACGTAAGAAAGCAGCCGCCAAGAAGAAGTCCGCACCCAAGAAAGCTGCTAAGAAAAAGTCTGCGAAGAAAAAAGCTGCCGAGAAAAAGGCCACCGCTGACGCCGGCTAGAAAAAGCTCAACATGAGTCCCTGGGCACTAAATCGCTTCGTCCATGCAATATCCCGCGGCGCCATATTCGGTTATCCAACTGATACCGTATGGGGTCTTGGCTGTCATCCATTAATCGCCAGCAGCGTGTCCCGCATCCTGCAAATTAAAAATCGTAGCCCCGATAAGGGCCTGATCCTGTTGTCATCCCGAATCGAATACTGCCTGGACTACCTGGGAGTGGGGACCGATGAGCTGGAGTCAATTCGTTTACCGGGCGAGCAACCAACCACCTGGCTGGTAGCGGCGAGCGAATTTTGCCCCCCCTGGATTCACGGCATTTATCCGACTGTTGGAATCCGGATTACCAGCCATCCACTGATTCAGTCCATCTGTGACGGCCTGCAAGCACCCATTGTTTCAACCAGTGCCAATCGGAGCGACAAGGCAACCGCGCGCACTTCGTTCCAGATGCGCAAGCAATTCGGCTCTGAACTCGATTTTATCGTCAACGGCTTCACCACCGGCAGCCATCAACCAAGTGAGATAAAATCACTTACCAGTGGAACAATCCTGAGGACCCGTAGCTGATGGATATCGACATTGAACGCGTGAACAGTTACCTGCAACGCCTGCAGAAAACGATTACCGGCGAGTTACAGCAGATAGACGCCGGAGCCAAATTTGAAACCGACACCTGGCAACGCGATGCGGGCGGTGGCGGGCGCAGCATGGTACTGCGCGATGGCGCCGTATTCGAGCAGGCGGGTGTCAACTATTCGGAAGTCTACGGTGAAAACCTGCCGGCCTCGGCAACCGCACATCGTCCCGAACTTGCCGGACGACAGTTTCGCGCAATGGGCGTATCCCTGGTGATTCATCCCGACAATCCGTATATTCCGACCTCGCATGCCAACGTACGCTTTTTTGTTGCCGAGAAACCGGGTGAAGCACCGATATGGTGGTTCGGCGGGGGTTTCGATCTAACCCCGTATTATGGATTCGAAGAGGATTGCAAACACTGGCATCAAATCGCCAAACAGGCCTGCGACCCCTATGGAGCGGAGCGTTACGCCGATTACAAGAAATGGTGCGATGAATATTTCTATGTTAAACATCGCGGCGAGGCCCGTGGCATCGGTGGTTTATTTTTTGATGATTTGAACGAACCTGACTTTGAACAGGCGTTTGCCTTCATGCGCAGTGTCGGCGACCACTATTTGCCAGCCTACACGCCTATCGTCGAACGCCACAGGAACGATGCCTACGGCGAACATGAGAAAAAATTTCAACTGTATCGCCGTGGCCGCTATGTAGAATTCAACCTGGTTTATGATCGTGGTACCCTGTTTGGCCTGCAGTCCGGTGGGCGCACCGAATCCATACTGATGTCACTGCCACCGGAAGTAAACTGGCGCTATAATTATCAACCTGAAGCGGGTAGCGCCGAGGCGGAACTGACCGATTATTACCTTGAAGCACGCGACTGGCTGGCACAAAATTAGTCATGGATAACAAATTTCCCGAAATCGAGATTAGCAGCGACACCGACGGTTACAGTAAATGCGATCTCTGTACCAATTCGAAGTGTTGTACTTACGTTACCCAGCAAATCGATACCCCGCGCTCCAAGTACGATTTCGAAATTTTACTATGGCAGGTGTCGCATGCCGGCGTCGGCGCCTACAAGGATGATGACGGCTGGTTCGTCATATACGAGGCACGCTGTCAGCATTTACTCGGTGACGGGCGCTGCAACATATACGAAATCCGCCCGACCATCTGTCGATCCCACAGCAACGATTACTGCGAGTACGACGCCCCTGCCGAAGACGGTTTTGATCTCTACTTTCCAGACTACGATTCGCTACTGCAGTACTGCAAGAAAAAATTCAAGCGCTGGACAACCGGTAATCCCCCGCCCTCCTAGTCGTAAAATTCACGATGGACGTTACCAGCAAATATCGTATCCTTATCGGGATCAGCGTGGTTGCGTTGGTGGCGGCGATTCTTGCACCGCGGATCGCACAGGACCCGCTCTATCACCAGTTTGCCGATCAAAACGCCTTCCTGTCGATTCCAAACACGCTGAACGTATTGACGAACCTTTTGTTTGGCTGGATAGGCATCGAGGGTCTCTACCGCCTGTTACGGCAAAAATCGTTACGCATCGTCAATGTAGCCTATCCAGCTTACCTGGGTTTTTTCGCTGCACTGATCCTGATTGCTGCCGGATCCGGTTACTACCATTGGGCGCCCGACAACCAGACATTGGTCTGGGATCGTTTGCCGATGACGATCGCCTTCATATCATTTTTTACAATCATGCTGGCCGAACGTATCTCGGTTTCTCTCGCACGAATGTTGTTTCCAGTGCTTATTGGCGTCGGTATAGCGAGCATTGTTTACTGGTATTTGAGCGAACAAAACGGCCAGGGTGACCTGCGTCCCTACGCGCTAATCCAGTTCCTGCCCATGCTTCTAATCCCGCTGATCCTGCTGCTTTTCAATTCGAGCTATACGCGCAGCAGCGACATCTGGTGGTTTCTGGCCTGGTACCTGGTCGCCAAGGTTTGTGAGGCCTTCGATGCCGAATTATTAAACTGGCTGAAACTGCTGAGTGGTCACAGTCTGAAGCATATCGCCGCGGGTATCGGTTGCCTGGTGTTTCTGCGACACCTTCGTTTCAGGGAGACAGTTAACCCATGAAAAAAATACTGGTCAGCGCGTGTTTGCTCGGTGACCCGGTTCGCTACGATGGTAGATCGAAATCGCTGGATAATAGTGATTTAGACGCACTACTGGCGCAGGACCGGATTATCAGTTTTTGTCCCGAGGTTGCAGGTGGTTTAACGGTGCCCCGTGCCGCAGCCGAAATTCAAGCGGGTGATGGCGATACAGTTGTTGCCGGGCAGGCACGGGTAAAAACCAGAGATGGAACCGATGTGACCGATTATTTCCTGGTCGGCGCAAGGCAAGCGTTGGCGCTGTGCCGCAAACACGATATAGCCGTCGCAGTGTTGACCGAGTCGAGCCCTTCCTGCGGAAGCGGCCAGGTTTACGATGGCAGTTTCAAGCGCATCGCGGTTCCGGGCAGTGGCGTCACCACGGCCCTGTTGCGACAACACGGCATCGCTGTATTCAATCAGCACCAGCTCGAAGCGGCTTGCAGACATTTAGAGGAAAGCTAGTCGCAGCGAACCTCGTTGGCGCAAGAATCGTCGTAATATCGATTTACTCCGGCCAGTTCTTGATTCAGAATTAGCCGCTAAGGAATTCGTTTATGGAGCAAGATATTGGCTACCCAGGACCAGCAACCTGACCAGATCATCGACTTCATCCTGAATTTGTTCGCCCACCGCGGGGCCCAGGAATACATGGGTGAGGCGGTTACGATGTCTCAGCATATGGAACAAAGCGCGGCCTGTGCCGTTGCCGATGGCGCCCCGGAAAGCCTCGTGATCGCCGCACTGCTGCATGATATTGGCCATTTTATCGGCGAACATCCGATTGAAGCCCTGGAAAATGGAATCGACAATGTTCACGAAGAAGCGGGTGCGCGTTACCTTGAACCCTATTTCCCGGCATCGATTACCGAGCCCATACGTCTGCACGTTGCAGCCAAGCGCTATCTTTGCGCAATCGATAAAGACTATTTCGGCGAACTGTCAGATGCCTCGGTCAATTCGCTCAAGGTCCAGGGTGGCCCGATGAGTCCGGCAGAAGTCGAACAATTCGAAACCAACCCTTATCACAAGCAGGCGGTTAAGCTTCGACTTTATGACGACGATGGCAAGATCGCCGGTCTCGAGATCAAACCGGTAACCGAGTATCGCGCCACGCTCGAAGCGCTCGTGGCAAACTGACATGAACCAGATCAAGGTTTTTTCCTACAACGCAGCAGAATTGAAGATTTTCTGGGAGGATACCAGCGAGAGCCAACTTCAGGCCATCTGGTTACGTGATCACTGCCAGATGCCGGCCAGCCGCAACCCGGATAACGGACAACGCCTGCTGAATGTCACCGATATCCCCGAGAATATTGCGATAGAAAAAGTAAGCCTCGAAGACAGGCGTTTAATCGTCCAGTTTACACCGGACGGACATTGCTCTGAATTCGACCTCGACTGGCTGTATGACAACTGTTACAACCTTAATCCGCACAGCGATGATCGCAGTGAGATGGGTAAGATTCTGTGGTCAGGTAAATCCTTCGAACAGGGAGTGCCACGCTACTCTTACACCACGTTTTGCGAGCAGCCCAAAAGCAGGCTCGCCGCGCTGCAGGTCGTCAAGGACTACGGCTTTGTTCTGCTCGACGCGGTGCCCAACAAAGCCGGCCAGCTGCTCAAGGTAATCGAACAGTTTGGTTTTGTGCGTGAAACCAACTATGGCCCTTATTTCGAAGTGCAGACTAAAATCGATCCAAGCAATCTCGCTTACACCAACCTTGGCCTGGGTTGCCACCTCGACAATCCCTACCGCGACCCCGTTCCGGGAATTCAGCTATTACATTGCCTTGAGTCTTCGACCGAGGGAGGCGAATCGATATTTCAGGATGGTTTCATGGCAGCAAAAACTCTGCGCGATGAAGATTCGGATCATTTCGCGTTACTGAGTCAGAACTGGGTTAATTTTCGCTTCCAGGATAGCACGGCCGATTTGCAGGCCAGGGTACCCTTGATCGAGGTTAACGATCTCGACGAGGTTATAAAAGTGCGCTTTAACAATCGTTCGATCGATACCATAAAGCTGCCACCGGCAATCATGCAACAATTCTATGCGGCTTACCGTCACTACGCAGAAATTCTCGAACGCGAGGAGCAGCAAGTCGTCTTCAAGCTGGAGCCAGGCGAACTGATACTGTTCGACAACACCCGTATTTTACATGCGCGTAAAGCCTATTCAGCGGGTGGTACCCGGCACTTACAAGGTGCTTACAGCGATCTCGATGGCCTCTACAGCAGCCTGCGCAAGCTCGAAACGAATTTGTGAAATACCGCGGCATTGTTTTCGACAAGGACGGTACCCTGCTCGATTTTAACCGCACCTGGCTGCCGGTTTATCGTTATGCCGCGAAGGAATTCGCTGCAGGTGACGCAGACCTGGAAGACCTGTTACTCACACAACATGGCTACGAGCCAGGGCGAAATCGTTTTATTGGCGGTAGCCTGCTCGCCGCGGGTAATAACCAGCAGATTGCAAATGCCTGGGCTCGACAAATCGATAAACCCGACCAGGTCGAAGGCATCAGTTCCCGGCTTCACGAAATCTTTCACGACCAGGGATCTTTGCATGCAACCCCGGTCAAGCGTCTTGCAAGTACACTGAAAACACTCAGACAATCCGGCAGAAAACTTGGCGTGGCAACTGCCGATAGTCACCAGGGCATTATCAATACGCTGCAATCTTTCGATGTCCTGCATGAATTCGATTACCTCGCCGGGTATGACAGCGGTCATGGAGTCAAGCCAGAGGCGGGTATGGTACTTGCGTTTTGTGAACAACTGGCGCTTGATGTCACAACCGTTGTCGTGGTCGGTGACAATCGCCATGATATCGAGATGGGCAGAAATGCGAATGCCGGGCTCTGCATCGGTGTACTTACCGGCACCAGCACTCGCGGCGACCTGGAATCGATCGCCGACATTGTGCTCGAGGATATCAGCGAACTACCGGATGTGATCTAGTCTGTCACCACCGGCAACTCGCCGGGTAACCCCCATTCACACCAGGAACCATCGTATATCGCGAGGTTCTGGTAACCACTATAGTACGCCGCAAACGCGACAACACAGGCAGTCACGCCAGATCCGCAGGTGCAGATCGTTCGTTTACTGTCGGCGATCAGCGGCGCCATTATTTCGCGGAGCTCGCTTTTCGATTTTAACAGGCCGTGTTCGAACATGTCCGCGAAGGGTAAATTTAAAGCTCCCGGCATATGTCCATGGCGCAGTCCCGGGCGCGGCTCCTCGGCTTCACCACTAAAGCGCGGCGCAGGGCGAGCATCCAGCACACAGCTCGAATCATCGTCGAGTGCGGCAAGAACCGTCGCAGCATCGGTAATCAACTCCGGGTTCATTGATGCCACAAAATCACCAACCTCGTATTCAGGAACACCGGATACACTCTCGATCGCATTCCCAGCCTCGTACCAGGCTACCAGCCCCCCGTCGAGCAAGGCTACGTCATCGCAACCCATCGTGTGCAGCATCCACCACGCGCGCGGACTGGAAAACATACCCATCGAATCGTAGACCACGACTACGCTGTCCTGTTTCAAACCCAGTTCCCGTAGCTCATGCGAAAATATCGCCTCGTCTGGCATCATGTGGGGTAAATCCGAGTTCGGAGCACAGATCTTGCGATCGAAATCAAAGAACCTTGCCCCGGGGATATGTGCCTGCTGCCACTCCTCCAGGCCATCGCGCCCGGTTGCGGGCATGTGCCAGCTGGCATCAAAAATAACCAGGTTTTCGGCGCCAAGATGCTGTTTCAACCAGTCAACGCTAACCAGGGCATCGGGTAATTTCAAAGTTGTCATAAAATAATCAATAAGCCGTACTGGCGCGCAACATATCCAATTGCACCACGACTGGCAAGCCGCAACCTGTGTCGATATAGTGCCAGCGCTATGAATGATCTCTCTAAACGCAACGGGGTAATATACGCACTGATCACTGCCTGCGGCCTCGGTGCTATTACCACGCTCGCTAAAATCTTTTACGCGGATGGTGGCAACGCATTAACCCTGATGTTGACACGAACCCTGGTTTCGACCCTGGTTTTCGGGTTGCTGCTGCTAGCAAAGCGGAGCAGCTTTAAAGTCGAATCGGCGCAGCGTATACCGTTGATAGCACTCGGAATATTCTGGTCGGGCGGAATGATTTGCTACCTGGTCGCGGTAGAAACCATCACCGTAAGTATTGCCGTATTGATATTCTACTTTTACCCGTTACTGGTGCTGGTCTACTCGATTGTCAGTCGCCAGCTAGCAGCATCAGTCCCGTTGATCAGCCTGTTCGTCGGCGCCTTCACCGGTCTTTACCTGGCCCTGTCCGGCGGTGAGGTTAGCGTCGATATCAATGGCATCCTGTTCGCGGTCCTGGCGAGCTGCGGCGCAGCCTTCACCTTTGTCTGTGGCGCCCGGGTAGCAACTGTCGTATCTCCATTGCTGATGACTTTCTGGATCAACGCAATTGGCCTGCTGCTGATACTGCCGTTGATGATAGACGCGCTCGCCAAACCCGAATCATGGCAGGGAATCTTCGCGCTCGGCACGGCTACATTATGTTACCTGGTCGCCATCCTGAGCCAGTTCCAGGCACTGGCGCGGTTAACCGCCGCGCGTGCCGCCTTCCTGTTAAACCTGGAGCCCGTAGTCTCGATACTGCTGGCATACCTGGTGCTAAGCGAGACCCTCAGCATCCTGCAAGCCTGTGGTGTGGTGCTGGTACTTACGGCAATTATCCTTTCGCTCCGATTCAAACCGGCCAGCGCTTGATCCGCAGGCCAGAATCAGGCAAGGTCGCCTTAATTTTAACGGAGACCCGACATGACCAAGGCAATTCGAATTCACCAGACCGGTGGCCCGGAAGTATTAAGCTGGGAAGAAATCGAGGTAGGTGATCCCGGGCCGGGTCGGGTTCGATTGCGGCAATCAGCCTGCGGTTTGAATTACATCGACGTTTATGGTCGCAGCGGACTGTACCCGGTTGGCGATCTGCCTGCCGTTATCGGCATGGAAGCCTCGGGTGTGGTTGAAGCCGTTGGCGACGGTGTCGAAGGTCTTGCCACTGGAGATCGCGTTGCTTACCCGATGACGCTGGGTTCCTATGCCGAGGCGCGCCTGATCGACGCCGACAAAGTGGTTAAAATTCCGCAGGCAATCAGCGATGAGACCGCGGCAGCAATGATGCTCAAGGGACTGACGGCACATTACCTGCTGTTCAGGACCTACCCGGTAAAGGCCGGGGATAGCATATTGGTTTACGCTGCCGCCGGCGGCGTCGGCCTGATTTTGTGCCAGTGGGCCAGCCAGTTAGGGGCTAACGTGATTGGATGTGTCGGCTCGGAAGAAAAAGCGCAACTGGCAAGGGATCATGGCTGCCATCACACCATTCTTTACCGGGATGAGGATATTTCCAGCCGGGTTCGGGAAATTACCGCGGGTGTCGGCGTCGCTGCGGCCTATGACTCAATCGGCAAAGCAACCTTTGAGAAGTCGCTGGATTCACTGCGCCCATTCGGTGTACTCGCAACCTATGGCAACGCAAGCGGGCCGGTCGACCCGTTCAGTCCGCAGATACTTGCCGGCAAGGGCTCTTTATATGTAACCCGACCTACGCTGGCGACACATATCTCGACCCGGGAAATGCTCGAGGAAGGCGCCCAGCGGCTATTTAATGTGGTTGAGAGCGGCCAGGTCAGGATAAGCATCAACCAGATACTGTCCCTGGCCGACTGCGCCGAAGCACATCGACAGCTCGAAGCTCGTGAAACAACGGGTTCAACGATACTAAAAATTTAATAAAAAACTGTTCGACCAGTACAGTTTTACAATAGGCCCGTTTTCAGGCCAAATAACACAATCTGCGATCCAGACCCCATCTTGTAGCGGCTTTATTTCGGTCAATTTAAATCTATTTATTATCATATATATCAGATGCTTATTTGACTTTTTTAAGAACCCCTCGAAACCGCCAACAAAGCGTCGTGACAGGCAGCACAGTTTGACTGTGAACTAGTTCACAGGGCCGCAAACCGGTAATATCTGTTACGGTAAACTGTTATGTATATATTTCAATAAAACTGAATCTGTTACTATCCTGGTCGCTGCCTATAATTCTCGTCATTGATTAACAACGCTGATGGACAGGGATCCATCGGCTTCATTACAGGAGCAACACCATGAGCACATTAAAAGTAAAGCACTTCAACCTTATCGAAGATATGGACATCTCCGCACTGACTTTCGCCGCCATTGAGCGTGTCGAAGCGTTCGGAGTCGCAACGGCCAAAGTGGCTCAGACCTGGATTCGTCGCTCACAAGAGCGTCGCATGTTACTGCAAATGAGTGCGCATATGCTTGACGACATCGGCCTGACCCCCGGCGACGTTGCCAACGAAAGCACCAAGTTCTTCTGGCAGAAATAATCTGCTGGCAGGAATAACGAATCGCCGGTGTGGGTCTTCAGACTCACACCGGCTTTTTTATTTTGGGAGTCAATAAAAAAACTGTCGATTCTGTCCCGGACCGGAACTACTGCTTCAAACGGTAACCGGTTTTAAACATCCACCACACCAAAACCAGGCAGACCCCGAGGAACAGGCAGATCATCGCCAGGCTGACACCCACACTGACGTCCGCCACTTCGAAAAAGCTCCAACGAAATCCGCTGATCAGGTAGAGCACCGGGTTGAACAGCGTAACCGTTTGCCACACCGGTGGCAGCATACTGACCGAGTAAAAGCTGCCACCCAGAAACACCAGCGGTGTAATTACCAGCATTGGAATCAGTTGCAACTTTTCAAAATTGGTTGCCCAGAGCCCGATAATGAAACCAAACAGGGCGAAAGAGATACAGGTCAGCACCAGGAACAGCACCATCACGAACGGATGGGCGATATCCAGATCGACAAACAGGTTTGCGGTAATCAGGATAATCGTGCCGAGTATCAGCGATTTGCTCGCAGCTGCGCCGACATAACCCACCACGATTTCAACAAATGATATGGGGGCCGACATTACCTCGTAGATCGTACCGTTAAATTTAGGGAAGAAGATGCCAAACGATGCGTTAGAAATACTCTGCGTCAGCAGCGACAGCATTACCAGTCCCGGTACGATAAAGACACCGTAGGATACGCCGTCGATTTCTTCGATTCGCGAACCGATCGCAGCGCCGAATACAACAAAGTAAAGCGATGTTGAAATCACCGGCGAAGCAATGGTTTGCAACAGGGTGTGCCATGCACGCAACATTTCGTACTTGTAAATGACCTTGATCGCCTGGAGGTTGATCATCGCGAATTCACCAACCTGACAAATATTTCCTCCAGCGAACTCTCGCTTGTTTGCAAATCCTTCAACGATATTCCGACCTCGTTCAGACTCTGCAACAAGGCAGTTATTCCGGTTCTTTCGACGTCTGGATCGTAGGTGTAGGTCAATTGGCTCCCATCTTCCGAAGGCTCCAGGTTATAGGCGCCGAGCGCGTCGGGAATCCGATCGATCGCCTGCTTGAGTTCGATACGCAGAGTTTTCTTGCCCAGTTTCTGCATCAGGCATTGCTTGTCATCAACCAGAAGCAGCTCTCCATCGTTGATGATGCCAACGCGGTCGGCAATCTCTTCGGCCTCTTCGATATAGTGCGTGGTTAATATGATGGTAACGCCGGAATCGTTCAAGCGCCGCACCATTTTCCACATATCCTTGCGCAACTCGACATCGACACCTGCGGTAGGTTCGTCAAGAAACAGGATGCGCGGTTCATGTGACAGGGCCTTGGCAATCAACACGCGGCGCTTCATACCACCCGAAAGCTCTCGCAGTTCGCTGTCCTTCTTGTCCCAGAGCGACAAGTCCTTGAGCAATTGCTCGAGGTAGGCGGGGTTCGCTTTTTTACCGAACAGGCCACGGCTGAAATTGACTGTATTCCATACCGTGTCAAAAGCACCCAGGGTTAACTCCTGCGGAACCAGCCCGATCAGGTTCCGGGTGAACCGGTATTCAGTGACGATGTCGTGGCCGGCGACACTCACCGAACCGCCAGTTGCCGAGACGAGCCCACAGATGATTGAAATCAACGTCGTCTTACCCGCTCCATTAGGACCCAGTAAAGCGAGAATCTCGCCTTCCCTGATCTCGAGATCTACCGCATTCAGTGCCTGGTGCCCGCTATCGTATACCTTGGACAGCGCATTAATATTAACTAGGGATTTTTGCATCGCGCGATTCTACTATCAGATCCCCGTGTTTAATATCAGAATATGTCGCCATGGTGGGTTCAACTTTCAACCCGTCTATGAAATATCTATACTGCGTCGAACCACCAAGCGGAAACAGCCATGAATACATACCGGTTTCATTCAGAACCACTGCAAGACAGCTGGCTCGATGCCTACGGACATCTCAATGAAGCCTATTACCTGGTTCCGTTCAGCAATACCACCTGGCTGATGCAGGATCATTTCGGCATCGGCACAGACTACTTCGACGCAACCGGCTGCGCGATTTATACGGTCGAAACCCACTTGCGCTATTTAAGCGATGTGCGTGCAGGAGCGTCGATGGATATTGAAACCCTGGTGCTCGGTAGCGATGCGAAAAAAATCTGGTTTGCCCATAAAATGCTGGTCAATGACGAGCTCTGCGCCACTGCAGAATTCATGACCCTGCACTTTAACACGCGTGAAGGGCGCACCATGGAGATGCCCGAAGCAATCCAGGCCGCGCTGAAAGCGGCCGAGGTCGAAGAGTTACCAGATTGGGTCGGACGTCAGATCAGCCTGGTCAAAAGATAGCCGCCTGTAAGGGGACATTCAGGAAAACTCCGAATTC
>JAOTXY010000172.1 GCA_029862125.1 Gammaproteobacteria bacterium
GGTCGCCAGATGGATGCAGGCTACCCTTGCCGGGTCGCAGGGTTTTAGCCAGGAATTCCGGGCCTTGTCGCTCGGAAAGCCTGCAGCCCTCGGGGCACTGGCACTGATGGTGCTTAGTTTCTGGATTGAGCAACCCTGGTTGATCAGCCTGGCGTTCCTGGTCGTGGTTGCGTTTATGTTTCAGGGCATAGCGGTGGTGCACAGTAAGCTTGCGTCGCGCAAGCAGGTACGCTTGTTGCTGGTGCTGTTTTATACGCTATTGCTGGTTTTCCCGCAGGTAGTGGCGTTAACCGCTATCACCGGGGTGATTGATAACTGGTTGGTTTTCAGAAAAAATTCTGCAAAGCCAAGTGATGAAAATGAACTTTGAGAAGAGGTAATCTGATGGAAGTTATCCTTTTGGAAAATATTGAAAACCTGGGCTCGGTGGGCGACAAGGTCAGTGTCAAGTCCGGCTTTGCGCGTAATTACCTGGTACCGCAGGCCAAGGCCAAGGTTGCAACCGCTGAAAACGTGGCCGAGTTTGAAGCACGTCGTGCGGAACTTGAAAAAGCCGCTGCCGAAGCCAAAGCGACCGCGGAGACGCGCAAACAGGCGATCGAAGCACTGGGTGTTATTGAGGTCACCGCGCTGGTCGGACCCGAGGGTAAACTGTTCGGCTCAATTGGCGTCGCCGATGTCTGCGAGGCGATAGCTACTCTTGGTGAAACTGTAGAAAAAAGCGAAATCCGTATGCCGGAGGGTGCTTTGCGAGTCGTTGGGGAGCATATTGTCGATATTCATCTTTACACCGATATCGACACCCAGGTGACGATTAACATAATCGGTGAGGAGCAATAGCCCCCAATCCGTAATAAATTTTAAAAGGCTGCTACTTTAGTGGCCTTTTTCTTTTCGTGGTCGGCAAAAAAGGTTTATCATTACCGACCCATGTCGATCTTCCATTTCGTTAAATATGTCTGAAATTTCCTCCCGCGTGGCGGAACTGAGCCAGCGCGTCGATGACCTCAAGGTCCCGCCCCAGTCAATGGAGGCGGAACAGTCGGTCATCGGGGGATTAATGCTGGATAACAAGTCCTGGGACTATATCGCAGATATCGTTAATGAGCAGGATTTCTATCGCCACGATCACACCCTGATTTTCCGAGCGATCAACGATCTCGCCGCGGACGACAAACCCTACGATATCGTCACCATTTCTGAATGGCTGGGTTCCCGGGGCGAGCTTGAATCCATCGGCGGACTTGCTTACTTGAGTATTCTCGCCAACGACACGCCAACCGCGGTTAACGTAAAGGCTTACGCGAATATCGTGCGTGAATACTCGATTCTGCGCAGCCTGATCCAGATCGGCAATGAGATTTCAGCCAGTGCCTACAACTCGGATGGTCGTCCCAGCAAGGAATTACTTGACGAAGCCGAGCGTAAGGTATTCATGATTGCCGAGCAAAGTGCCGGTAGTCGCGAGGGCTTCGAAGCAATCAATGATTTGCTTGGGCGTGCCGTAAAACGGGTAGAGGAGATGTATCGCACCAAGGAAGCGATAACCGGAATAGCAACCGGGTTCAACCTGTTTGACGATAAGACCTCGGGTTTACAAAATTCCGATCTGATCATTGTTGCCGGTCGCCCCTCGATGGGTAAAACCAGCTTTGCGATGAATATTGCCGAAAATGCAGCGCTCAATAATGAAAGATCGGTTGCCGTGTTCAGCATGGAGATGCCGGGCGAGCAGCTTGCCATACGTATGATGTCCTCGCTGGGACGCATCGATTCGCATAATTTACGTACCGGCAAGCTTGATGATCATGACTGGCCGAGGCTTATTTCATCGGTCAACATGCTTTCAAAGGCAAAGCTCTTTATCGACGATACACCGGCCCTGACGCCAACCGAGTTGCGCGCACGTACGCGTCGCCTGAAACGTGAGCATGGACTCGACATGGTGGTTGTCGATTATCTGCAGCTGATGCAGGTTGCGGGCTCTACCGAGAACAGGGCAACCGAGATTTCCGAGATTTCACGTTCGCTTAAGGCGTTGGCGAAGGAACTGAATGTCCCGGTGGTGGCGCTTTCGCAACTGAATCGTAGCGTCGAGAGTCGGCCCGACAAACGTCCGGTTATGTCAGACTTGCGTGAATCGGGCAGTATCGAACAGGATGCCGACGTTATCTTGTTTATCTATCGGGACGAAGTTTATAATCCGGAAAGTGCGGAAAAGGGCGTCGCCGAATTACTGATACGAAAACAGCGTAACGGCCCCATAGGTATGGTTAAACTGGCATTTCTCGGACAGTATACGCGTTTCGAAAATCTTGCGTTCGATCAATATGGAGGCGAGTTTGAATAGCCATGGGGCGAACCGGCATTCACGCGTAATCATCGACCTCGAAGCGTTAAGACACAATTACCGGTATTTAAAAGAGGCCGCAGGTGGCAATAGACTGATCGCCGTGATCAAGGCCGATGCCTATGGTCATGGTGCGCTGGAGGTCGCGGCCGCACTTGAGGATGCCGATGCATTTGCGGTAGCCGCAGTGGGCGAGGCGCTGGCGCTACGAAAAGCAGGAATCACCCAGAAAATCATTGTTATGGGTGGATTTGTTCGTGCCGAGGAGCTGCAGACCTGTATCGAACATGCGCTCGATCCTGTGCTGCATCACCAGTTTCATCTCGATTGTTTGCGCGATGTGGCGGATCTCGGCGATCTGGAAGTCTGGTTAAAGATTGATACCGGTATGGGAAGACTTGGTTTTCCGCAAAGCAGGGCGCGCGATATCGTAGACACCCTGACTGGCCTGGACACGCTTGGCAGCCTGCGCTTCATGACGCACCTGGCTTATGCAGATGCCGCAGATAACGTGTTTACTGAATTCCAGTTAGACCAGGTCAAATCACTTGGTCTCGATGAATACGAATGGGGGATTGCCAATTCTGCCGGTATCCTGGGCTGGCCCGAGACCCACCGTATCTGGGCTCGCACCGGCATAGCGCTTTACGGGGCTGATCCGATGTCTGATCGTAAGCAAGCGCAGCGCGAACTGCGACCGGCGATGACGATGAAGTCACGGGTGCTCGCGGTCAATCCGCATCATAAAGGTGATCTAATCGGCTATGGCAATACTTATACCTGCCCCGATGATATGACAATTGCGGTTGTGGCAGCTGGTTACGCGGATGGAT
>JAOTXY010000173.1 GCA_029862125.1 Gammaproteobacteria bacterium
AACGGCCCCTGCGGTCGATTCGGAATCCGCACGCGTATTTTGTGCCCGCGACATGTCGTCCTGGTACTGGGACAGCAGATCAGCATAAGCGGGCTCGTCTGCGATAAAATCGGCGGGATCGGCGAACGGATGCACCAACGCAAACAGATCCACTGGATGAAACAAGAGATCCTCGAGTTCGAATCCGTAACCATTATAGTTCAGGCAGATACCGAGTTGTTGTAGATCAGCTAGATCGGTAGCACTCAAGCCAAGTGTGGCCCCAAGTTCGCTTGCCGGCTGATCAAAATTATCACCATAAGCGCCGACCACGGCCCATCTCGCCTGCGAATTGTCCAGCAATTTATTAATAATCAGGCTGGTGCAGGTGTTCGCTGCAACATCAATGTGGCAATCGAGTAATTCACTCTCTGGAATATCACCCGGATAGTGGTGGTCGGCATAGAATACACGCGCACCTTTGGCGAGTGAATCAACCAGGGCCTCACGGTTCTTATCGAGGGAAACATCGAGCACGGTGATTTCGTCACCTTGTTGGGCATCGACTCGCTGCAACAGGTCGATATCGCGTTTTAACCCGCTGATCCGCTGTGCTTCGCGTGGAAACTGCAAGCGAAGCTGCTGCAGAGCACAGATACCGTCGGCATCGCCGTTAAATACGTCGTAACAGGTCAATCGGGATTAACTTCGCTAATGATGGATCCCGCGGTCAAGCCGCGGGATGACATTCCCTGGTCGATGGATGACAGTAAACATTGGAATACCCAACTTCTAGAAGGGAATATCGTCGAAGCCGTCGTCCATCGGCGCGGTTTCTGCTGGCGCCGGCTTTGACTGCGATTGGCCGCCCGATTCCATTGGCGCACCGCCGCCCCCGCCAGGGCGACCACCCAGCATTTGCATTTCATTGGCGACAATTTCGGTGCTGTAGCGATCGTTACCGCTATTGTCCTGCCACTTACGCGTCTGTATGCGGCCCTCGAAATAAGCCTGCGAACCTTTCTTCAGGTATTGCTGGGCGATTTCGGCGAGCTTGCCGAACATCACGATACGATGCCACTCGGTGCGTTCCTGGGCTTCGCCGGTCTGCTTGTCTTTCCAGCTCTCGTTGGTCGCAACGCTGATATTGGCCACGGCACTGCCGTTTGCGGTATACCTCATCTCGGGATCCTGCCCCAATGTTCCAACGATAATTGCTTTGTTTACACCTCTGGCCATACCACGCTCCGATAGTAAGTAATGAGTCCGCTACGAAAGCCGGTATTTTACTTGCACCCAACTCAATATGCGAGTTGGATTTTTCTTAACTCCCCGACCCGGCATCGGTGCGCCGACCCAGCATTTCCATCTCGTTGGCGATGACCTCGGTGGTGTATCGATCGACTCCAGCCTGGTCCTGCCACTTGCTGGTTCTGATTTTGCCTTCAAAATAGGCTTGCGAACCCTTTTTCAGGTATTGCGAAGCGATTTCACCGAGTTTGCCGAAGACAACGATGCGATGCCATTCGGTACGTTCCTGGGCTTCACCGGTTTCGCGGTTTTTCCAGGACTCGTTCGTTGCAACGCTGATATTAACCACGGCATTACCATTTGCCGCGTACCTGATTTCCGGGTCTTTACCCAGCGTACCGACGATAACGGCCTTGTTGATCCCCCTGCCCATGTTATTGCTCCCTGTAATGGTTTGAGTTTAAAGTTCAGAGTCGGCTTCCCTGCCGAACATTCATCCCTGTAGACTAATTACTTAACAAGAATATCGTTCTTGTTGTTTTCATAAGTCGCTTCACCGATCCCGCGCACAAACACGATTTCATCAGCCTTGTTAAACATCCCATAGGCTTGGCGGTAGTCAACGATGGCTTGCGCCTTGTTCAATCCAATACCGTTTAACGCCGCGGCAATTTCCGCAGCATCAGCAGTATTGATATTGACCGGGGCGGCCGAGGTGACAGATGAGATAACGAGTGCAGCAAGCGCTGCGAGTGTATTGATGGTTTTCATGGTTACTCCTTGTAACTATTCAGTCCAGTTGGACATTTTCCTTAGCCTGAAACCTCCAGGCTCCCTTACAGACTGTCAGTCTGTAGGACATATAATACTGACCCAGTTTCAATATGCAACTATTTTTTTATAAAACTTAAATAGCCACCCTGGGAAACCTGAATACTCAAACAAATACGTTGTCATCCCGCTAAATACATTGTCATCCCGCGGCCTGACCGGGCCGCGTAGGCCGCGGGATCCAGAGATGAAGTTTGTGACCGGGCCTTAAACTGGATACCGCGGTCGAGCCGCGGTATGACAGTTATTTTTGCGAGATGACAGACTTTTTTGGGGTATGACAGCTATTTTTGCGGGATGACAGCTTTTTTTCGGTATCACAGTTTTTTTCGTGATGACAGGCTTTTTGGGTATGTCTCAATGGAAAGATCTCCCCTTTCACTGCGCTCCGACCTCACGGGTTGACGCTTGGAGACTTAACGGGCTACGAGTGCCTGCAGTTCGCTGTCGTCGAAACCCTTTTCGACCTTGAGGTAAGCCACCCGATCGATTTCATAGACGGAAACTTCATGCACGCCTTCGATACTGGACGCTTGCGCGACGAATCGATCGAATTCCTCCGGTCTGAGCTCCTTCAGCGACACAATTTTAGATTGCAGGTACTTCGGAGTCTTCATGGTCAACGCGACCAGGAACCAGCCACACAGGATAGCCGCAAGCCATGCAAACGTGGTTGCGTAGTCGCCCGAGCCAAGCAAAATACCGCCCAGTAATCCCCCGGCGAATGCGCCGAGGAATTGCGCGCTTGAAAACAGGCCCATCGCGGTGCCTTTCATATCGGCGGGTGCAATGCGGGTAACCGTCGCCGGCAACATCGCCTCGAGAAAGTTGAACGCGCCAAAAAACAGCACCAGCATTACGAAAGCCATGAAATAGGTACTACTCGAAGCCAGGCCGATCTCGGCCAGCACCAGCATCGATACCGCGACCAGGAAGACGGCATGGGATTTGCGGAATTTCTCGGCGACGATAACCATCGGCAACAACAAAACCACCGACAAAGCAAATACCGGCAGATAGGTCTGCCAGTGCAGGGATTCCTCAATCATCAGGCTTTGCTGCAACACCAACGGGAACACAACGAACGTGGCTGCCAGTACCAGGTGCAATACAAAC
>JAOTXY010000101.1 GCA_029862125.1 Gammaproteobacteria bacterium
CTTCTTTTCGTTGTGCTTGCTGACTGGCCATTCGACTGTCTCTCTGCGCATGTAAGGGGTAAACCACTCGGGGTCGTGGCGATATTCGCATTTGCCATCGGCATGAATGCGCACCGTGGCGCGACGCGACGACAGGCAAAAGGTGTGCACGCTCATCGGCATGCCGCCGGTGTGGGTATAACCGACCTCGATATGGCAATCGGCGACCATCGCGTTGCCGACGAAGCCCATCGCACCCATGCCGATGCTGTTGCCCATTTTTTTCAGCTCGAGTTCGAGCTCGGCGATTTTGGGATCGGGATTGCGATCCCCGACCACGCGCAAACAGGCGGCCTGCTTGCCGAGCACCATGGTAATGTCCTTGGACCCGCCGAGGCCAATACCGACGATCGCTGGCTGGCAGGCGAGCCCGCGCTTGCCGAAGGCGACCAGGGTATCGAGAAAGAAACGCTTGATGCCGTCGATGCCATCGCCGGGAAAGAGCATGCGGTAATCAGTGCCGAACAGCCCGCCCTTGTGTACGGTGGTGATGTCGATCCAGTCGACATCGGGTTCGAAGCTCCAGTCGATCTCGGGCGCGTTGATGCCGACATTGTTGTTGTGATCGGTGCGCCATAGCGGGTGAACCCGGTTCGGGCGCAATGGAACATCGTGCGTTGCCAGCGCCGTTGCGCTGCGCAGTGCGCGTTCCAAACCGATGAAACCATCGGCAAGCCGGGCATTGTTGCCGACCTTGACGTAATAGCGCGGCAGGCCGGTATCGGCGCACATGGGTCGACGATCCTCGGTCGCGGCATTCCAGTTGTCCATCATGGTCTGCAACACGAAACAGGAAAGGTCACCCTCCTCCCATTTCGCCATGTCCTCGATTCCCTGCCGATAATCCGGCGGGATATCGATCGCGGCGTTAGCCATGATCTGCCTGGCCGCGTTTTCAATGGTTTGATAATCAATCATTTTCGAGCAGGGACTCCCCCGGTTTGACAATGGAAAATTCGACCGGCTGGCGCTCGACCTGCAGCGCTTCCCGGTCGACCCGAGCAATCGTGAAATAGGATTCATCCAGACCACCCGCCTCCGGATAATCTTCACGGTAGTGTGCGCCTCTCGAATTCTCGCGCGATAAGGCGGCCGCGGCAATGATTTCCGATACCTCGATCAGGCTCTGCAGGTTGAGCCAGTCATGCCAGCTCAGGTTGAACACCCGGTTGTCGTCGCCCAGACCGGTTGCCATAAGTTCTGTTTTCAAAGATGCCAGCTCCGTCTGTGCCTGTCGGATACCATTGGCATCGCGCAACACGCCGACACCATCCCACATCACGTCGAGCAAGCGATCCCGAATCGAGTTGATATCGCCGACAGCCTGCAGATACGGTGTCATGGTTTGTTCAATTGCCGCTTCGATGAGGCTGGTATCTGGATCGATCCAGAAATTTTGTAAACTCGCCTGCGCTGCCATTTCATCTCCTGCAATACCGCCGAATACGGTCGAATTGGCAACACCATTACCACCGAGTCGATTGGCGCCATGCGCACCACCGGCATCCTCGCCGGCGACAAACAGGCCTGCAAGACTGGTGCGCGTATCCGGCGTCACCACGACACCGCCCATCAGGTAATGCGCGGTTGGTACGACTTCGACGCGCCCGCCCGCGAGATCAAAACCGCAATCGGCACAGCGCTTGACCATGCCGGGAAACTTTTGCGCTACCACATCCGCGCCGAGATGGCTCATCGCAATATAAACGCCTCCGTTGGGCGTCGTGCGCCCCTCCCGCATCTCGGCATAGATCGCCCGACTGACGATATCCCGCGTCGCGCGCTCGGCATCGTCGTCATAGCTTTTCATGAAACGTTCACCGTTACCGTCGAGCAGGAAACCCCCGGCGCCTCGCAAGCCTTCCTCGAGCACGGTACCGGTCATGCGCGTATCGCGACCCGCCAGCAATCCGGTCGGATGAAACTGCACCATTTCCATGTCGCGCAACCCCAGGCCCAGGCGCAATGCCATCGCCAGTCCGTCCATCGACTTGTCGCCCGACGGTGTGTGATAACGGTACATGGTGGGCCCGCCGCCGGTTGCCATGAGCACGGTTTTGGCCTGTACCAGGCGAAACTCGCCGCTGCGCATGTCGATCATCAGGACGCCAGCGAGCGCGTCCCCATCGCGCGACGGCACCAGCGCAATTGCTCGGTGTTCTTCCATTAGCTGCACCCGCTGCGCACGCACCTGTTCCATCAGGCGGCTGATAATTTCAATCCCGGTCAGGTCACCCTTGTGCACGGTGCGGTCAAAGGTTTGACCGGCAAACGCCTTGTGGTGCAACGAACCATCCTCGTTGCGATCAAAAAAGCAACCGAGCTCGTTCTCCAGTTCCTGCACCCGAATCACCGCGGTTTCACACAAGCGCATCGCCATCGCCTGGTCGGGCAGCCATTTGCCGCCGATGATGGTGTCCATGAAATGCCGCTCGATCGAATCACCCGGGCTCAACGCCACGTTATAACCACCCTGTACCATGCGCGTGCAGCCGCATTTGCCGAGCAGTCCCTTAACCGCAATGGTTACATCGAGTTCCGGGTTTGCCCTGCAGGCATGCAGCGCGGCAAACAGTCCGGCACCACCACTGCCGAGGATTAAGACGTCGGTTTTAAGAGTTTGATATTCCACTTAAATTGCCCGCAACAGGTATCCGCAGGCGACGAAGAATGCGGCCGCGAGCGCAACCGCGGCGTAATTTTTCTGGCGCTTACTCCAGGGCAGGTTCTCCAGAGCCAGCAGGCGCAGGCCGCCGAAAAAATGCAACGCGAGTAAAAACACCAGGCCAAACTCGGCGAATTTCACCAACGGCAGTTCGCTCCAGTGCAGGAAGCGGTCGAGTGCCGCATTACCTTCCAGCGCCAGTCCGAGTACGTAAAAATGAAACGGTAAAAAGAATGCCATCCCGAGCCCTGAAAGCCGGTGCAGCAGGAAAGCGAAGTAAAGAGGCTGCTTGCGGTGCGCTTTCATGGCGTACCCACTACCGCCACAACCGCGCGCAACCCGGCAACCAATAAACCGGCTCCACACAGCCAACACAGAACGCTCAACACCGGCCCGCGCAATCGAAACCATTCACGCAAAATGTTGCGTAAACCGATCGCAGCGTGTACCGAAACCGCGATCACAAAAAGGCCATAGGTGCCGCCCCAAAACAGGCTGCCGCGCGTCCGCGCTAATATTTCATCGGCCGAGAGTCCACCCTGGATCGCGTAAATCATGACGCCCAGGTGCAATAACACCAGTGGCGCCATAATCGCCGCCGTGGCGCGTTGTGCCATGTAGAGTCTGAGTTCAACCATGGCGTTGCCGGTTTTTCTGGTCCATAAACCAGTGCACGGACATGCGTTTCAACCCGGCGATAGACGCGGTCGGGTTAAGTTCATTGGGACAATAGGTCGAGCAACCCTGCTGCGAATGACACTGATGGCAACCGGCATCACTAGCTACCACCTTTAGACGCTCGTCCCGGGCGCAGTCACGTTGATCGTTTTGCAAACTCCAGGCCCGGTTCAACGCCGCCGGTCCGAGGTAGTCCCTATTCCAGGTAACCACGTCACAGGAGGCGTAGCAGATTGCACAGTTGATGCACTCGATTGCCGCGTTAGCGGCCTGACGCTGTGAGGATTTCGGCGAGATTGCGGCCACCGTTTCATCACGCGAGCTGCTGCCCTGAAAATGACCCTCGGCCTGCCGCCATTTTTCAAAAAACTCACCCATATCGCAGGCCAGGTCTTTTATCACCGGCAGATTACGCAACGGTTCGATCGTCAGGCGGTTATCCACCATGACCTTGTTGACATGGGTGCGGCAGGTCCAGCGTGGGATGCCATTTACCATCATCGCGCAGGAACCACACATGCCGACCCGGCAGGCAAAACGATAACTTAACGAGGCATCGAGGTGACGCTGGATCCAGGTGATGACGTCAAGTATGGTCTGACTGGGCTGCTGAGGGACCTGGAAATCCTGAAAATCACCGCCCCTTGCGCCACCGCGCCATACGCTGACCGTTATCGAATCTTCCACGGAATCTGCCATCGAAGCATGATATTACTTTATTAAAACTAGCGAAATTGAAAATAAACTAATATATACTTTAGTTTTTATTAAGTTAATAAACCTTCATGAATTTACGACAGCTACGCTCGCTTGCCACAATCATGGATCGAGGCAGTTTTGTCGCGGCCGGTGAGCGAATCGGCTTGAGCCAGGCCGCTATCAGCGTACAGATGCGCCAACTCGAGGCAACGCTCGGTGTCGACCTTTTCGACCGCAGCAGCAGGCCCGTTGCGCTAACCGCCGAGGGAGTTCGTATCGGGCGACTTGCGAGCGAGGTACTCGATAAGATCGAAAACATCAAGCTGGAAGCGAGTGGTGCCAGAATATCCGGCTCGGTTTCAATCGGTTTCATCCCTACCTGTGTGCACAACCTGCTTCCCAGGGTGCTCGAAGCATTGCGTCAACAGTTTCCTGAGCTGCAGGTTAACGTCAAATCAGGACTATCCGGCG
The DNA here is from genome assembly GCA_029862125.1 of Gammaproteobacteria bacterium. Classification (GTDB taxonomy): domain Bacteria; phylum Pseudomonadota; class Gammaproteobacteria. The sequence continues at coordinate 4,553 of JAOTXY010000101.1, forward strand.
AACTCTCTGCCGCGGTAATACGCCGGGAACTGGACTACGCGTTGTTGACCGCCCCGGTGGTCGAAATTCCGGAACTCGACATTACCGCCATCGCATCCGAGCCTTACTATGTTATTGCCCCGGCAAAGGCCAGGGCGAATACCGATGCCGAACTACTGCGCTCGATGCCCTATATCGCTTTTAACAAAAGCACCTGGGTTGGCCAGCATATCGCGGCCAGACTGCAGCAACGTGGAATTCACCTGACCGAATCAATTGAAATCGATTCCCTGGAAGCAATCGAAAACCTGGTTATCGACGGCTTCGGTGTTTCAGTGGTACCGCGCCGACTACACGCCATACTGGATCCGGAAAGACTGGTTCAAGTCCCGTTTGGCGACCCGATCGATACCCGCCAGCTCGCGCTGGTTCAGCATTCCAGCAAACCGGTATCCCGCTTCGATAGGTCGATCAGAAAGATCTTTGTCGATTTACCGGAAACCTGATCACCGCGGCTTTTATCCGTTTATTCTTCCCCACTGGCCGGTAATTTAGGCCGAAATCGCGAAAAATGTGCTTTGACTCACGGAAAAAGCAGCAGGAAAAGCTAGAATTTCGCCCTGTTTCTCAAGAAACCTATAGTTTTTTATTGTAGGAGAATCGATGAACGAAGATACAACCAACTCAGGATTCAACGGAATGGATAATACCGACAATAGTCTGCCGATTACTTATACCCAGGTAGCCAGCTGTGCTCTTGGTAACGACCGTGTAGAACGTCGGCGCCAGACCTTGCGCGCGAAGCTCGAACGCGAGGCCTATGAGCGTCAGAAGCAGCTCGAAAATTCCTTTATCCAGACCTTCCGCAATATTTTCAGCACTACCAAGCACTAATCCCGTTTTTTAGAATCGACTTCCCCGGACCTGGCCTGGCCGTCCGGCTTGACTGTGCCTGGCGATAATGGAAAGATGCTGGCGTTTCGCCGATCAAGGCCATAGTCGTCAATATTTTCAAGCAATACAACTCGGACATGACCTAAGCCGGACGTCCATACCGGTAGGTTAGACTTGATCGCATGAAACCCGGGGGCGTATTCTATACGCCACCTTTTCGATCCACTTTAACGAGACTGATATGCCAGGAAATCTTTCACTCGAGATGCTTAAAGACAAGGTAGCATCCGGACAGATCGACACCGTTATCACCGCGATTCCCGATATGCAGGGGCGCCTGATGGGCAAGCGATTTCAGGCCGAGTTTTTTCTGGAAAGCGCCTGGGAAGAAACTCACTGCTGCAACTACCTGGTCGCAACAGACCTCGAAATGTATACCGTCGACGGTTACAGCGCTACCAGCTGGACTGCCGGCTATGGTGACTACATCATGAAGCCGGACATGGCAACGCTACGAGTTTTGCCCTGGCTCGAGGGCACCGCGATGGTGTTGTGTGATCTGTACGACCATCATACCCATGCCCAGGTCCCACACTCGCCACGCGCCGTTTTAAAACATCAAATCAATCGCCTGCAGGGCATGAGACTGGCTTCGGCCGTTGCAACCGAGCTCGAGTTTTTCGTGTTCCGCGAAAGCTTCGAGGAATTGCGTGATAAATCCTATCGCGAGATGACGACCATCGGCCCTTACAACGAGGACTATCATATTTTCCAGACCACCAAGGAAGAACCCCTGATGCGGAAAATCCGTAACGGTTTGCAGGGTGCGGGCGTACGCGTCGAAAACACCAAGGGCGAGGCCGATCCCGGCCAGGCAGAAATCAATGTTTGCTATAGTGACGCGCTCGAGATGGCCGACAACCACTGCCTGGTAAAGAACGCGGTCAAGGAAATAGCGTTTCTAAATGACCGCGCCGTCACCTTTCTCGCCAAGTGGAGCCACGATGCGGCCGGCTCTTCCAGCCATATACACCAGTCGCTGGTTTCCACCGGCGGCGATGCCGTGTTTTTTGACACCGCCGCCGAGTACGGTATGTCTACGCTGATGCGTCAATACCTGGCTGGACTGCTCAAGTATGCCAGCGACAACACCTTCTTCCTGGCACCTTATGTCAATTCATACAAGCGCTTCATGGCGGGCACTTTCGCCCCGACCAAGGCCATCTGGTCGCTCGACAATCGCACCGCGGGTTACCGCGTGGTCGCGGACGGCACCCGCAACGTGCGCGTCGAATGCCGCGTTGGTGGTAGCGATTTGAATCCCTACCTCGCCATTGCCGCGCAAATTGCTGCCGGCATCGCGGGTATCGAAGAGAAACTCGAACTGGAAAAGGAATTCAAGGGTGATGCCTACCAGGCACGCAAGGCGCGTGAAATCCCGAATACGCTGGCCGAGGCAACCGCGGCATTGAAAAAGTCGAACATGTTGCGCGATGCAATGGGATCCGACGTAATCGATCACTACGTACGGGCGGCAGAATGGGAACAGGAAGATTTCAACAGCAAGGTTACCGATTACGAAGTCAACCGTGGCTTCGAAAGGGCCTGAAAACTAAATAATTTATCGAGATAGAAATTATGCAACTTACCGGAAACTGGTCATATCCAACCTCGATACGCTTTGGCGCGGGTCGCATTAATGAAATCGCCGACGCCTGCAACGCCGCCGGCATGAGCAAACCATTGCTGGTAACCGATCGCGGGCTCGCGAATTTACCCATTACGCAGGACACGCTGGCGTTGCTCGACGAGGCCGGCCTGGGTCGTGCCATGTATTCCGAGGTTGATCCCAATCCGAATGAAAAAAATCTCGAACAGGGACTTAAAGCCTACAACGATGGCGGACACGACGGGGTAATCGCGTTTGGTGGCGGTTCGGGGCTCGACCTCGGCAAGGTGATCGCTTTCATGTGCGGCCAGACTCGCCCCGTCTGGGATTATGAAGATGTCGGCGACTGGTGGACCCGCGCCGATGCCGACAAGATCGCCCCGATTATCGCGGTGCCAACCACGGCCGGGACCGGTTCCGAGGTTGGTCGTGCCGGTGTGCTTTCGAATTCCGAGACCCACGAAAAGAAAATCATCTTTCATCCTAAAATTCTGGCTGCTGTGGTGATCTGCGACCCCGAACTGACCATTGGCATGCCCGCGGCAATCACCGCCGGTACCGGCATGGATGCGTTTGCCCATTGTCTCGAGGCCTATTGTTCACCGCATTACCATCCGATGAGCCAGGGTATCGCGGTAGAGGGGATGCGCCTGGTCAAGGAGTACCTGCCACGTGCCTACGCCGACGCCAACGATATCGAGGCACGCGCGCACATGATGTCGGCCGCCGCAATGGGTGCCACCGCTTTTCAAAAAGGGCTCGGTGCAATTCACGCGCTGTCACATCCGATTGGCGCGTTTTACAACAGTCACCATGGCACGACCAATGCCGTCGTCATGGCGCCGGTGCTCAAATTCAATCGGTCCGCAATCGAGACGCGCATCGAGGCACTCGCCGCCTATCTCGGGATCGCCGGAGGCTTTGAAGGTTTCTACAATTATGTGGTTGAATTGAACGCATCCCTGGGAATTCCGGCCAATCTGACCGAACTCGGAGTAACCGATCCTGACCTGGACTGGCTGGTCGATTCAGCGCTCAAGGACCCCAGTGTCGGCGGCAATCCCATCGAGATGAACAAGGAAAATACCAGGGCTCTATTCGAGGCCTGCCTTTAGATCGCCAGTTGTAAGTTGTTAAAGAAGCAACGCGACCAGTAACGCGATAATCAAGCCGCCGATAAGCCAGGCGCTAAGCGTGATTGGCCCGTCTTCTAGCCGTTCAGGAAGGGTTTCCCGCATAAAATTTCTCCATTTCCTCCTCAGGAGAACACTGTATAAACGAGTACCAGCCTCGACCCTTTGATCTGCATCAATTTAATCAAATTCATCTACTGAAAGCTGGACGCGCCGAAATTATAAGTTTTTGCCGAAAACGGACACTGAGAAATTTATCGCGAGGGCCCGCTAACGACCCAAAAGAGACACTCACTTGCTGCCTGAAAATAGGGAATAAAATCGTTCTTTTATCGAAGGAAATGTGGTTTCAAGCTGCAACTGTGTCAGGTAACCCTGCTTTCTTTAGGTCTATGGCGAGCTGCTGCGGAACGACTTCATCCTTATAGTATTCCGATTCTAAAAAGTTACTGATGGAGAAACTCGGATTGGCAATTAATAATTCATCGACGGCCTTTCTCAGAGTTATTTCGTCGTCCAAATGGCTGAGCGCGGCCACTAAATATGCATGGGAGCGTTTCGATTTGTGCAAGAGCTGTGATACGACGCTGACGGTATCACGATAATTTCCAAGAACGTAATGCGCGGCCGCCTCAAGTTCACGACAGTAGGGTGGCAACAGGGGGTCCAGTGTTTTTGCTCGATTCTGATATTCCAGAGCCTTTTCCCCGTCCCCAAGGAAATTGTATACTTCGCCCATACGACCGACGAGGTAGGCATGGTTGGGATTGAGGTCGAGCGCACGCTGGAAATGGTATTCAGCCTTTTCAAAGTCTCGGCTGTACAAACTAACAGACCCCATAATCCGATGACATTCCGGCTCATTTTCATCAAGTTCTAAACCTCGTCGTCCCGATGCTATGGCTTCATCCTTGTAATCGTCTCCCGTCCATTCACCTAAGACGGAAATTGCACAGGCCTGCCAAGCGTAAGCGCGACCATATTCTGGGTCCTTTTCGATTGCCGTACTGAACCAGTGAAGAGCCTGCTCCGCAGATTCCTGTGTTACACCTCCTAGCCGGTGGCACTCCAGACCACGAAGCAGGCATTCGTATGCATACATATCTGCCGGTTTCTTCTTCTTAATCGAAACCAGTGTTTCGCGCTCCATCAGTCCAGCAACCATTGAAACAATAGACTTGGCCAACTCGTCCTGTACCTCAAACAATTCGGTGAAGTTACAGTCATATTTTTCAGCCCAAACATGATCCCCAGTTTGGGTACTGATAAGCTGGCACGTAATCCGAATGCGGTCACCCATTTTTCGCACACTGCCTTCCAGGCAATAGGCAACACCCAATTGTTTACCCACAGCCCGTAAATCAAGATTCTGACCCTTGAGGGCAAAACTGGCATTTCGTGAGGTAATAAATAGTTCCGTAAAGCGGGCAAGTTCGGTGATCAGGTCATCGGTAAAACCATCGGCAAAATACTCTTGCTCCGAATCGTCACCAAAAACTGCAAATGGCAAGACTGCTAATGAATTTGGATTAACAATTTCTTGTCGATTGCTAGACATAACCTCTGGATCGCCGGACATGCAACTATGGTTTCCAAGTTCTCCGACGACGCGATAGGCTTGAACCGGCTCTGGAATATTTTTCAGGACTTGTTCACCCTGGTTTTCAAATGTGAGTTGAGCTACTCGTTTCACATTATCAAATACAGCTCGCGAAATAAGAATTGAACCTGGATCGGCTAATCCTTCAAGCCGTGCTGCGATATTGACATCATCTCCGTAGATGTCTTCGTCATCCCAAAAAATATCACCGAGATTAACGCCCATACGAAACCACATGCGTCTTTCTTCGGGTATGTCCTTTACACGGGGTTCGATACTTTTCTGAATGGCGTAGGCAGCTAATACCGCATTGGTCGCCGAGATGAATTCTGCCAGAAAACCATCGCCAGTAAGCTTGACAATACGACCTGAGTAATCCTTTATTATCGGATCGATAATATCATGGCGATATGACCACCATGTATTGATGGTTTCCTCTTCATCCGCACGCATTAGGCGCGTGTAGCCTGCCACATCAGCGGCCAAAACCGCAGCTAATCGCCGTTGTGCCTGTTGTTCCATTAGATAGCTCTATAGCGAATAATAAAACGAAAAATCAGTATGCTAGTTAGCCCCGGATAAGGCAAATGAGAAGCCGACTTCAGCGAAATCTTCCCATGTCCACGAAACAGTCCTTCTCCAGCGTCCGCTATTGGCCGAAGATTGCCTCCTGCCACGACTTGACGAGCGTCTGCTTACGAGAAAACAGACGCTCAGAATCAAATACTCAGCGGCGATTTACGACCCAACTAAGACACTCAAAATTGTGCTGTTATACTGCTGTGAACGTTGGATCTGGAAAATATTAATGTCAGCAAAAGTCCTTGAATGGTTAGAAAATCTTGATCTAGCCCAATATGCTGCCACATTTGAGGAAAATGATATTGGCTGGGAGTTACTAGGCGATATTGATCAAACAACTTTAAAGGACATAGGAGTCGGATCTGCCGGTCATCGTCTCAAAATTCTGAAAGCGGCAGCCAATCTCCATTCAGATCAAGCAATAGCTGCTTCAACTGCTGCCAAAGCCACTCCAACCAAATTAACTTCCGATCCGGAGGCAGCCGATGAGATGTCTGGTTGGTCCCGGACTCCAGGTGAACGCAAACCGGTAACTATGTTGTTCGCAGATATTGTTGGTTCCACTGCGATTACCGAACAACTCGATGCGGAAGATGCCCACGACCTGCTATATCGCGCTACGCAATGCATGTGCAAGGCAGTTGAGGACAATAAAGGTACGGTTTGCCGTTTTATGGGCGACGGTATCATGGCCATGTTCGGTGCGCCGATTGCAAGCGAACGCCACGCTCTAGAGGCCTGTCACGCCGCGTTAGGCATGCAATCCAGCGTTGATACCTATGCGAACGAATCAGGACTAAATGACAATGCCCGTATACAAATTCGAGTAGGCCTGCATTCAGGCGAAGTAGTTGTGCTTGAAGTAGGTGACGACCCGAATAAACCCGAGTTTGACGCCTCCGGCCCGACGGTACCGTTGGCGGCACGCATGGAACAATCGGCCGATGCTGGCAGGATATTGATTACGGAGGCGACTCGAACCCTGGCGGGCAATCTGATCGATACAGTTGAGCTACCTTCACTGGCGGTCAAGGGGGTCTCTGAACCAGTTAATGTTCACTATCTGAATAGTATCCGCTCAGCTGCCGAATTATCGGGCAACGCTGCCCGTCGGCCGATGGTGGGACGTAAATCTGAATTGGCCCAGTTTCGCGGTTTGCTTACGGCCTGCATGGAAAGTGGGAATGGGCAGACCGTGCTGGTGCGTGGAGAGGCCGGGATTGGAAAAACCCGATTGGTCGAAGAGATTACTCAACTTGCGCAGGAAAGTGG
>JAOTXY010000025.1 GCA_029862125.1 Gammaproteobacteria bacterium
CGAGCCCCAGATAATCCGGTCAAAAATATCGCGCCCGAGCTCATCGGTGCCAAACCAGTGTTCGCTGCTGGGTGGCTTTAAACGATCAGCGAGATGCAGCTCGAGCCCGTCGGACGTGGTGATCCAGGGCGCCAGCGCGGCGATGACTACCAGGCCCAGGATAATCAAAAATCCAATCATGGCGATAGGATTACGCTTGAAGTCGAGCCAGCCGATAAAGATCCGCTGGCAACGGGCCTGCCATTTCGATGTCGGGATCTCGGCCAGCAACCAGCCGCGCAGTGTCGCTTCGGTCGTCATTTGCGAATTCTCGGATCGACCAGGCGATAAAGCAGGTCGGACAGCATGTTGATGCCGACGAAACAGGCACCGACCACGATGGTGCCGCCCAACACCGCGTTCATGTCGTTGTTAAACAGCGAATTGGTGATGTACTGGCCGATGCCGGGCCACGAGAAAACGGTTTCGGTCAGCACCGAGCCTTCCAGCAGCGAAGCATAGGTTAAGCCGATGATGGTGATGAGCTGTACCAGCACGTTGCGAAATGCGTGGCCCCAGATTACCTTGTGCTCGGGCATGCCCTTGACCCTCGCGGTCAGGATGTATTCCTGGTTGAGCTGGTCGAGCATGAAGCTGCGCGTCATACGCGCGATGTAGGCTAGTGCGAAGGTGCCGAGGATCGTAGCGGGCAGGACCAGGTGTGACAGCGCGTTGTGAAAAATATCCCATTCGCCGGACATGGCGGCATCGATCATCAGGATACCGGTGGTCGGTTCCACGATGCCATCGTAGTAAACGTCGAGCCGGCCGGGGCCGGCAACCCAGCCAAGATTGGCATAGAAAATCAGCAAAGCTACCATGCCGAGCCAGAAGATCGGCGCCGAATATCCGATCAGGCTGATCACGCGCACGATGTGATCCGGCCATCGGCCCTGGTGTACTGCCGCCAATACACCCATCGGGATGCCGACAAATATGCCGAGCAGGGTGGCGATAGTGGCGAGTTCGAGGGTCGCTGGGAAGAACCGGATAATATCGTCCAGCACCGGTTGCGCGGTCATGATCGAGGTGCCGAGGTCGCCCTCGACCAGTTGTTCGAGATAGCGCAGGTACTGGATGTAAACCGGCTTGTCGAGTCCGAGCTGCAGGTAAACCTGGTCGTAAACCTCCTGCGAGGCGCGATCACCGACGATGGCGAGTACCGGGTCGGCCGGCATCATGCGACCAATCACGAAGGTGATTGCGGTCAGGCCGATGAAGGTCAGCAGCAGGCTGGTAAGAACTCCCAGGATACTGGTCAACTTCGACTGCAGCGCCATGCCTGACCCTGCAGTCGGTTGACCGCCGGCAGTGGATCCCACTACTGCTTGGTTACATTACGGTAAAACACGAGGTCAAAGTTTGAACCCGAAACAAAACCCTGCAGGTTTTTACGGCGGGCCACCTGCTCGTTCTGCTGAAACATGATCACGAACGGACCTGTTTTTTGCAGCATGGCCTGCAGTTCGAGGTACTGATCTCTGCGCTTGTTCAAATCGAGCTCGTTGCGTGCCTTGACGGCCAGCATGTTGCTTGATTCGTCTGCCCAGGCATTGCGCCAGGCGAGCACGCCGGTCAGTTTCGCTTCCAGGCGATTATCCGGATTGTGGGCAAAGGCATCGGCGTTGGAATGCGGATCAACATAATCCGGTGACCAGCGGGCGAGAATAATATCGTGCTCGCGGGCGCGATATTTCGGCCACAATGTCTTGCCTTCCAGGGTCACGATATTGACCTTGATGCCGCCCTGCGCCAGGTTGGCCTGCAGCGCCTGGGCAATCTCCGGAAACGGGGAGTTGGTCAGGGTATGAATGGTCAGTTCGAAGCCGTCACCGTGGCCGGCTGCCTGCAGCAGCGATTTGGCCTTGGCCACATCCTGCCGGTAAGGCGTTTCTTCGAGAGCTCCCCATAGACCGGCTGGCCAGAATGCCTGGTGCACGACAAATTGCCCGGCGAGGAAAGAATTAGCCATGCTTTCGTAGTCAACCAGGTTGCGTATTGCCTGCACCACCTCGGTTTTGCCCAGGATCGGGTGCCCCGCATTGGCGGCCATGTAGACAATGGTACCCTTGGGATGACCGTCGATAGAAATATCGGAATTACCCATCACACCTTTAACCTGGTCCGGGGTCAGGTTGCGCGCCATGTCGATATCGGCTTTCTCCAGCAGCAGCCGCTGCGAAGAGGGTTCCGATACGTGGCGCAGGATAACGCGTTTCATTCCCGGTGCGCCATGGCGGTAATTTGCGTTAGCGTCGAGCGTAACGATCTCGTTTGCTTTCCAGGTCTTGAGGCTGAAGGCGCCGGAACCGGCACTGTTGGATTTGAGCCAGTCGTATCCGAGGTCACCATCCTTTTCATGACTCATGACCAGTTCCTTGTCGATCACCGAAGCGACACCGGCGGACATCGCATTCAACACCAGTCCGGGGGAAAACTCCTCGGCAATGGTGATTCGCACGTGACTGTCATCGGTGGCCTTGACCAGCTCATCGACGTTTTCCGCGGTCCAGCCGAACTGGGTGATGATAAAAGCCGGTGTCTTGTTGAGCTTGACGACGCGCTGTAGCGACCAGGCGACATCCTCGGCGCGCACCGGGTTGCCGGAATGAAACTTGAGCCCCGGGCGAATCTTGAAGGTGATAGTGCTGCCCTTGTTGCTGACCTCCCAGCTCTCGGCCACGCCGCCGACCAGGGTTTGCAGGTCTTCGGGTTCGAACATCATGATTCGATCATAGATGTTGGCGATAATCTCACCGGTGGTGAGCTCGAATACTTCAGCCGGGTCCATGGTGATGATATCGGCGATGTCCTTGGCCATAACAAAGGTATTATCCGGCGTCGCCGCCTGCGATGAACCCATGCCAAACGCGGCCAGGACGGTAAGACTTAGTAGTAATTTTTTTAATCTTGTCACAACAGCCTCCTCGATGGTTGTATCGATGATTATTTTATTGTCCAGTAACCCACCAGGCGGCGGGCAGTGCAAAAAATAGTACCACAAAAGGAATTCTGTCGGGATAATAGTGATGGCATGGGATGGCGCGGTCTGTAAACCCTCATTTATGGTTGCAGGTCAATAAACCACCCCTGACTGGAGAACGACATGTTGAAGTCAAGCCGATTACTTATTGTGCACCTGCTCGCCTGGTTTATTGCCAGCGGCTGCGCGACGATGCCCTCAGATTTCAAGGAGCCGGGCGTATCGCTGGTTTCGGTGAAACCGAGAATTCTGAATGGCGTTGCCCCGGAATTCGATATCCTATTGCGTGTAACTAACCCGAATCGCAGTGAGCTGGATATCGCCGGTCTGTCCTATAATATTTACCTGGTGGGCAAAAAGGTTATAGAGGGCGTTGCCAACGACTTGCCGGCAATAGCCGCCTACGGCGAAGCGGAGGTTAAACTTAGCGCCACGGCCGATTTGTTCAGTAGTCTCCAGGTGCTTACCGGTTTGCTCGCCGATCCGACCAGTCCGGTCGAATTCGAGTTCAATGCGGAAATCGATGTCGGCACTTTTTACCCGATGATCAACGTCAACCGGGTTGGCGTGATTTCACTTCAGTAAAGCGTTCGGGGCGAGGCCTCGGCAGCTTGAAGGGATGCAGTGCCTAGTTGAGGATCGTGTAACCACGGTTGCGCAGGCAGTTCTTAACTACCTGCGATCTTTCGCGCTCGGTGGCGCCTGCACCCTTGACACCTCCCAGGACCCCGCCAACCCCGGCCGAGCGTTTCACGGCATTACTATCGCCAACGATCGCCCCTATCACACCGCCAACGACGGCACCGCTAACCGCGGCGGAACCGGCCTTTTGGTCTACCTGCTCCGCAATCTGCTCACATTCTGCCAGGTCGTACTGGTAGAGCTCCATGTCGACACTGTCGGGATCGATGATGGGTTTGGAGCGATTCGTGGCACAACCGGCGGCAAAAGTAATCGCAACTATCGCGATACAGTAAATAATGCTTTTCATGGATATCTCGGGAACTTTCAAATAGCGGGAACAGGGGTTTGACGGTAATGCACCAGGTGTATGCAAAGGTTGAAACTGTTTAACTTTCATTGACTCGATCACCGTTATTGCGGGGGATATATAGTCCAGGGCATTCTATACCGGTAATCCCGGCTAAATGTGCCAAAAATCGAAATTAATGTGATCTGGGCCATGTTTTTGATATCTGGGTCATGCTTTCATGGTCGCTGGATTGTCCCGTTTGTACCCGTTTAACCGAAAGCCGTGCGAACTTGATTCGTCAGAAAAATGATTTTCCGGAAATTTGGTTAAAGGTCGATTCAGGGATGAAATATAGTATATTATTCGCTTTCCCAAAAATATACTGAACCAGTCAACATAAGAATAAATAATGCTTGATCTAGGAGGCTCGCCGAATTTGACTATAGAATCAATTGAATTGGTTCGGTTGCCCAGTCCTCCACATCTGCTCAGCAGGCTGCTCGATGTTTGCCATGACCCCGACAGTACAATCGATGAGCTGGCCGATTTAATCGGCACCGATGCGGCCTTGACCGGGAAATTAATCATGGCCGTTAACTCCGCGGCGTTTGAGATTAAACAACCCATCGAAAATTTGAGCCATGCCGTGGCATTACTGGGCCATGAGCTTGTCAAAACCATGATGCTGACATCATCGATGCAGCAACTGTTTGCCGGTTTGATCAATACGCAAAAAGAGTTTGTCTGTAATGCCTGGCTGGAATCGCTCTATTGTGCCGTGATATCCAAGGATTTCGCCCATTCCTTAAATTATGATAATCCTCAAGATGCCTACCTGGCTGGTCTGCTGCATCATTTCGGGCAAATCGTATTTGATGCCAAGTTCCACGACCAGTATGTCGATATTATGAATTCGCCGACCGAGGCTGAAGTAATCAGCAAGGAAATCAAGAAGTTCGGCACCAGCCATACTGAGCTGGGCGCCTGCCTGATCGAGCAGTGGGCCAGCCTTAGCCCCGCAATTGCCGATGCCGTGCGCTTCCACCACGAAGAAGAAGAACTGTTGCAAGGCGGTGACATTCTATGCCAGATCGTTGCCGAGGCGAGCGAGATGTCCCGGCATTTGAGCCGCTTTGGCAGACCCGATACCAATTGGCAATCGGCGCTGGTCGATGAAAAAGAACTGAAGCTGATCTACATCCACGTGCAGGATAAATTGTCGCAGGTCGCTGCTTCGTTTGGTATTCCTTACCCCAAGTCGGGCAGCCTGACACAGGTGCAATTTAGCCAGGATATCGAGAGAGAAACCATCAGGCTTGCGCGAAAAATCAGGGATGCCTCGCTAGTCAAAGTAATTACCTCTGAAGATATTGATTCAACCAACATCAATACGCCTAAAAATCTGTTGTTGAAAATTGCCCGGGAAATGCAGTTATTGTTTTCCATTTCCGATGTCGCCATGTTGTTCCCCGATTCGCAGAACCGCTCGCAACTGGCGCTGTATGAAGTTAACCAGGTTCGAGCAGTCAGCAAGTTCTCGATTGAAAACAGCAAGAGCCAGATCATTAGAAGTTATCTCGAGAAACGCAACATCTGGATCGAACCCGAGAAGGCGCTCGATGAAATTTCACCCATATCCGATCGCCAGATCATTCGAAGACTGAACCATGAGATCGCATTCTGTTTGCCCCTGGGTCATGGGGACCAGGTTATCGGCGCGATAGTTGTGGGTTCGAACAAGGATCAGAAGAAATCTCTCGAGAACCTGGCAGGATTTATTTCCGATTACCTCAAGATTAATGCCGAGTTATGGTTGAAAAATAACCAGGAACTGAAACAGCGGGCTTTCGAAGACAGTGTGAAAAAGGAACAGGAACATAAGGATGTCGACAAGCTGATTCATGAAATCAGCAATCCGCTGAGCGTCATCGCAAACTATATCGATATTATCCAGGGAAACTCAAAATCAAACGATGCCAGTAATGATGAAGAAATCCAGATACTGAAGGAAGAGGTTCAAAGAATCGGGAGTATCGTTGTAAATTTCAAGGAAGAGAAAGAGTCTGAACCCGCGACCGTTCTGTTGAACGAAGAATTGAAAATGTCCGTTCCGCTCTACGTGAAGTCGATCAGTAACGGTAAAAAGGTTGAAATCAAGTGGGCTCTCGACGAGTCAGACTCCGAAATAGAAATAACCCGGGATGCGTTGCGCCAGGTTATTCTGAACCTGGTCAAGAATGGGGTTGAAGCACAGACCCGTGATGCGGAGATCCTGGTTTCAAGCCGCCATTTCGTGAATATTGACGGGGCGACCTATGCTCAATTCTCCATCGCGGACCGCGGCAGGGGCATCGATCCCATCACCCGACAACTGCTGTTTGCACCCCTGGCCAGTGCAAAGGACGGCGCCATCCGGGGCCTTGGACTTTCTGTGACAGCGGATATCGTTGCGCGTTACAATGGGCAGATTAAATATATGGAAAATGAAGTAGGTGGCTCATCATTTGAAATTTTGATTCCCTTGCGTTCGAAAAGGTAACCCCATATTTCCCCCCGATGGATAATTTATTGATCAGTTTTGAAAAAAAGGCACGACGGTTTAAAAGGCCTACCTCGTTTCTGGTGGTGGATGACGAGCAACGTGCACGCGAAAGTCTTGTCAAGCTACTGAAGCGACAATGGTCCGATATCACCGAGGCGGAAGACGGGGAGGAGGCGATCTCGCTGATTCAGCAACGCCAGTTCAACCTGGTAATTCTCGATCTCAATATGCCTAAAAAATCGGGTGACCAGGTATTAGCCTTCATCAGGGATAAAAAAATAAATACAATGGTAATCGTGCTGAGTGGTGAAACCTCCATCAACAAGGTTACCGAAGCGGTTCGACTGGGCGCCTATGATATTTTCAAGAAGCCCTACAGTTTTGATGAGCTCGAGCATTCGATTCGCAATGCCCTGGACAAACTGCATGTCGAGGATGAAAAGTCTCAAATTCAAAACCGGTTGGCTCACTCGGAACGACTCCACCGCTACATGGTCGATAATTCGCCGGATTTAATTTACATTCTGAACCTGGCCGGCGAATTCAGCTTTGTCAACGATAGCGTTACCAAGCTGTTGGGCTATGACAAGGCCGACATGATAGGCAAGCACTACAGCGAGTTTATCGCCGACGAAGATCGTCTGAAGGCTGAATACCTGTTTAATGAACGGCGTCGGGCAAGCCGTTCCAACCGTACCATTGAGCTCGGTTTGAAATGTAATACCAAGGATCCCACGAAACCATTTGACGTCACCACCTGCCCGATCGAACTTAACTCCATGGGCATATACGCGGTCGATTCGAAAGATCCTAAAAAACTCAGTACCTACCAGGGCACCTACGGTGTGGCGCGCGATATTTCCAGTCGCAAGAAAGCGGAAAAACTGATTACCTTCCAGGCTTATCATGACCTGCTCACCAAGTTACCTAACCGGGCGATGCTGCATGATCGCCTCGATCTCGCAATCAGGCAGGCGGAAAGATCCGGCGAAACATTGATCATCATGTTTCTTGACCTGGACAGGTTTAAATTGATAAACGACAGTTTCGGGCACGTGGTCGGCGATCAATTGCTGGTCGAGGTAGCAGAGCGACTCAAAACAGAAATCCGTACCGGTGACACCCTGGCCAGGCTCGGCGGTGATGAATTCATGCTGTTATTGCCACAGCCTACCTCGAGGGAACAGGCTGAAAAAGTTGCGCAAAAATTAATCGCCAGTTTGCAGCAGCCTTTCTATCTGAAAGGCAAGGAAGTCTATATCAACATCAGTATCGGCATCTCGGTATTTCCCGTCGATTCAAGCGATATCAATACGCTGATTAAAAATGCCGATATGGCCATGTACGACGTCAAGGCAACCGGCAAGAATGGCTATACCTTTTATGACGCCAAGATCGAACACGCGGCCGCTGAAAAGATTTCCATTGAAAGTGGGCTTAGAAACGCCCTGAAAAATGATGAGCTGGAAATTTTCTATCAGCCACAGATAGATGTGGAAACCAGGAAAATTGTGGGTGTTGAAGCACTGCTCAGGTGGAATCATCCCCAGCTTGGACTGCGCCGTCCAAGCTATTTCATGGAACAGGCCGAAGAATCCCGCATCATTGAGCAGCTTAGTGACTGGGTGTTGCACCGGGTTGCCAGCGATTTGTTCGGTAGCCAGGAATTTGTAAACAGCCAGATCAGGGTCAGCATTAACCTGTCTGCAACCGATATCAAGCAAAAAGATTTCCCCGAAAACCTGGTTTCTTTTACCGATGTTTACGGTATCGAGCCAGGGCGACTGGAAATTGAAATAACCGAAAACATGTTTATGGGCGATATCCAGGCCAGCACCCATAAATTACAGGTTTTGGCCAACAAGGGGATTTCTATTGCGATCGATGATTTCGGTACCGGCTATTCTTCACTGAACTACCTGCGTGAGCTGCCGGTGCACACGGTAAAAATAGATTACTCCTTTATATCTGAAATCGAGCATTCCAAGAAAGGCGCTGCACTGGTCGCGGCAATTGTCGGCATGGCCCAGGGTCTCGGCATTCAAACCATTGCCGAAGGCGTCGAAAACACCCAGCAGTCAGATTACCTGGAAGGCCTGGGTTGTCACCTGATGCAGGGCTATCTATTCGGTGAACCGGTCAAGATAGGCCATTTCCTGGAATCGGTAACCGCTCAAAACAGCAATGTCTCAAGCTTGTCCAATGCTTGATCGCTAGAAGATTCGGGCATTGATGTAAACAATCACCCCGGGAATCCGCATGTCGTATACGCCACAAAACATTGCCGAGTTGAATGTGCTGATGCTGTTCAAATCCCCGTCTGGTCTGGAAGGCGTCAAGATTCACAAAACTGCCGAGGCTGCCGTGATATCGGCCGCTCGGCACCTGTA
Source organism: Gammaproteobacteria bacterium (assembly GCA_029862125.1). Classification (GTDB taxonomy): domain Bacteria; phylum Pseudomonadota; class Gammaproteobacteria. The sequence continues at coordinate 8,928 of JAOTXY010000025.1, forward strand.
TGAGGGTGGTTTTTTGACCCAGGTCGACGGCGGTTATCTTACCCCGCTAGGCATCCAGGCCGCCGAGCATGCGCACTCGCTATATGACATGCTGAATTCGGGTGGCAATGAATAGGTTTGTTGGTCTCGCACGCTAGTCGAAAATTTGCAGGCATCGCATGAAAGTCGTGTTTTCACATGGAAAGGAAAGTGGTCCCTGGGGATTTAAAATTAAACGACTGGCGGAGATTGCGCGGCGGCAGGGATGTGACGTCGACAGTATCGATTACGCCGACCTGACGGACCCGGATCTTCGGGTCGAGCGCCTGTTGGCCGCGCTGGAAAAAGAAGTCGACGATTTTATCCTGGTCGGCTCCAGCATGGGCGGCTACGTGGCACTGGTGGCGTCCGAGATCGTCACACCGAAAGCGGTTTTCCTGATGGCGCCGGCACTTTACATACCTGGTTTTAGAAAACAGCAGCATGACTCGAAATCGTCGCACACCGAAATCGTGCACGGTTGGTCTGACGATGTGATTCCTGCGGAAAACTCGATTAAATATGCACAGCAGGCTGACTGTACGCTGCACCTGATTAGCGGGGACCATGCCATGAACGGCGTGATCAAAAAGGTAGAAAATCTGTTCGACCAATTTCTTGAAAGCGCTTTAACCGCATAACGACGTATCATGAGGCAACAGTGGGACCGCTACCTTTCTTTACTCTCAGGATAAGTGGTTTTTGATGGCACCGAATGCTGCGAGGCTGTCTCGAGTAAAGTCGATAATCCGGTAATCAGGCCAGGTCGACAGTTTAACGATGGTTAATTCGGCCGTCCGGTTCACATATACCATTTGTCCGAACACCCCCCGCGCCATGAAGTCACCTTCGTCGATGTTGTTTACCCACCAGAAATTACTATAAGCACCACCAGGGCAGGTATCGGTATAGGGCGGTCCAAAGACACTGCTGTCACCACTTGCACATTGATCGACCCAGGTTCCTGGTACTACTTCAGATTCTCCAACCGTGCCATTGTTCTGCATCATCAGGCCAAAACGCGCGTAATCTTGCAGGGTTGCATTGAATCCACCGTTTGCCAGGGCAGTCCCCGCCCGGTCCACGGTAAAAAAAGCGTTGTGTTCGGCGCCTATTTTCTTCCAGATCAGCTCGCTCATCAGTTCAGCGAGTGACCGGTTAGTCGCCCTCTCCAGGGCCCAGGCGACGACGTCGGTTTCCACGGATTTGTATTCAAATACCTCCCCGTGTGGTTTGAGTTTTGGCAGGGAGAGGATAGTATCGCGAATGGTCAATTGAGTTTCGCCCTCGGGAACGGGCCGCCAGCCCGATGCGATATCGATTCTAGTCATGTCTGATCCTGGCGTGTTGTACTCCTCAGTAAAGCGTACCCCGCTTGTCATATTCAGTGCATGGGATAATTTCGCATCCTTGTAGCCACAACGTTTTAGTTCAGGCACGTATTTTACGATTGGCTCATCCGGGTCGACGAGCCCCTGCTGGTGCAGGATGCCGGTTAGAGTACCGACGAAAGACTTGCAGACCGATTGCGATAGATGCGGTGTATCCGGTTGCATGTCGTTGAAATATTGCTCTGCAACGATTATGCCTTTATGCAGAACCAGGAATCCGTCGGTGTAGCTGTCGTCCAGGAACTCGGCAATGGATTTCTTGTCACCCTTATGATTTCGAAATGTAACTGTATTTTGATCCTGCAATGCAACCGGTAGAGCCTGAATATTGTTTTGATCCGCCTTCACTTCCTCGGTCGGGAACAGTTTACGGATGTTCATGAACGACCAGCGATTAAACGGTGCGAGATCCCAGTTGGTCAGGTCAGGGCGTTTTTCGGGTGGCGGCGGAAAGCCGCGCATAATCCCCAATTCCAGTGCTGTTCTTGGTTTAAGAGCGGATTTATCCATGGTCATCTCAATAGGAGGCAAAAAAACGGGGTGGGAGCAAACTGTGCTCCCACCCAGTACCGAGGAGCGGCCTTACTTATTAAGATTGGTCCAGATCTTGGAATACAGATCTGTCACTTCTTGCGGACACGGTGGCACGAACTCGGGCGCCGGTGCACCCGCAGGCATGACGATTTCCGGGGCAGAGGTCAATTCTGCTCTCATGTGCTTTTCGCTACCGAGAATGCCATTGGCATAGCTTGCTAAGTTGGACGTCATCCCGGCCGCCTCGGGAGTCATCATGAAGTTGATGAAGAGCTTGGCGTTTTCGAGATTCGGCGCACCCTTGAGTACGGCGACGTTATCCATCCAACCGGTAAAGCCTTCTTTCGGATAGGAGTAAACCAGTTCGGGACGATCTTTGCGAGCGCGCATTGCGGCCCCGTTCCAGCTCTGCGACAAATCCACGTCCTTGGAGGTCAATTTCTCGATGACCGAGTAGTCCATGGTGCGCCAGTTTGCCTTGGCTTTGACCAGCATGGTGTTGAGCTCCTTCAACTGCGCTTTATCCGCGTTGCAGCGTGGGTAAGTCAGGTAGCGAAGGCCAGCGTTGATGACATCGTTCATGTCTTTCAGCATGTTGATTCGGCCTTTCAACTCGGCAGGTGGATCAAACAGCAGTGCCAGCGTATCGACATCGCCCTTGTAAATGGTGGAATCAACCGTGAAATTGGTGGTGCCCCACTGGTAAGGAATTGAGTAGTTACGGCCCTTATCCCAGTAAACATCGACCCATTTCGGATCCACGTTCTTGAAGTTGGACATCTTGTTTGGTTCGATGCGTTCCAGCAATCCTTTCTTGATCATGATGGCGATCATGTAATCACCGGGCACCACGATGTCGTAACCCGATCCACCCTGTTCGACTTTCGCCAACATGGTTTCATTGGAATCGTAACCATCAAGGGTTACCTTGACATCGTGCATCTTCTCGAATTTCTCGATCATCTCCGGGCTGGTGTAATTACCCCAGTTATAAATATGCAGTTCACCTGCAGCTGATACGGTGCCTACCGTAAATGTCAGGCTCATGGCCATGATCATCATAAATATCTTGCTTTTCATTTGCTTGTCCTCAGTTAGTTGTTACTTATGTTATGTTTCACTTCTTACTTACAATGTATGTGGGTTGTTAGCCCACTATTTTTTATCTTTCCCGAATAGAAAAATAAAAGTTACCAGGATGACCGAAATCCCGAGGAACACGGTGGATACCGCGTTAATCTCGGGGGTCACCCCGCGTCTGATTTGCCCCAGGATATACAGGGGCAGTGTCGTTTCGCCGGGGCCCGCCACAAACAGCGTGATAATCACGTCATCCAGTGAAACGATGAATGCCAACATGGCGCCCGCCAGGATTCCGGGCATCAACAACGGCAGGGTCACCCGCCGGAATACCTTGAAAGGTGGTGCGTATAAATCCGCCGCAGCCTGTTCCAGGCTCAGGTCCATATCCTCGAGCCTGGCGCGGATCGGCATATAGGCAAAGGGAATACAAAAAGCGGTGTGCGCCGCGATCAGGTAGCCGATGCCGCTGATCCCGGTGGCCTGCTTGATGATGGCGAAGAAGATAAGGGTCGCCACGGCGGTAACTACCTCCGGTACCATGAGGGGCTGGTTAATCACCGCCACTGCGATGTTCATCCCGCGGTACGGGGGCGTGCGCGTCGTCACCAGCGCCGCCATGGTTGCCAGGATGGTCGATATCACCATCGCCACGAACGCGACTTCCAGCGATACCAGTGCTGCATGTTGAATACCTTCGTTTTCCCATGCCTTGACATACCAGTCGAGACTGAACTGGGTCCAGACCGTGACCGAGCGGTTTTCATTGAAAGAAAACAACACCAGCACCGCAATAGGTGCATACAGCACGACGATACAAAACCATGTGATTTGCGAAAAACCAGGCTGGTACTTCAGATCGATACCCTTGATGATCTTGCGTCGTGCGGTGGTGGCGATATCAACCATGCGCCGGCGCTCCCTTTCTCGCGCCGTAGCGCAGGTAGGTCATCAATGACAACATAACCAGTACCATCAGTACCAGTGCGATGGCCGAACCGAAGGGCCAATTACGCGCCTGGCCAAATTGCAGTTCGATCAGGTTGCCGATCATCAGCGACTTGCCGCCGCCGAGCAACGCCGGGGTGATGAATGCCCCCAGGCTTGGAATCAGAACCAGGATACAGCCCGCCGCAATACCCGGTTTGGCGAGCGGGATAATGATGCGTTTTAAAACCTTGAAGCGGGTGGCATAGAGATCGTAGCTCGCCTCCACCAGACGAAAATCAAGCTTCTCGAGGCTCGCGTATATCGGTAGTACCATGAACGGCAGGTAGGCATAAACCAGTCCCAGGCATACCGCGAAATCGGTATACAGTATCGGGATAGCTCGATCGATCAGACCGATTTCGATTAACGCCAGGTTGATAATTCCCTGGTCACGTAAAATCAAAAGCATCGCGTAGGTGCGAATCAGCAGGTTGGTCCAGAATGGGATCGTGATCAGGAACAGCCATGCGTTACGCCGCGCCGGCGGTTGGGTCGCAATAAAATAGGCGGTTGGAAAGCCAACCAGTAAACAGGCGATGGTGGTAAACAGTCCGAGACCGACCGAGCGCAAGAATATCTGCAGGTAATCGGTCGTAAACGACAGGGTTTCGTCAAAGATATCTTCTTCGAACAGTAACTGGACATAGGCATCGAACGACAATACCCAGCTCACTCCGCCAAAATCACCCGGCTCCAGGAATGAATAAACCAGCACGATAGATAGCGGCATGATACCGATACAGAATATTGTCAGGATGCCCGGTGCCAGCAGGCCAAGGCGCGTGTTACGCAAACGTTTTTCCTCGGCCACGACACTCGAAGAAGGTTGGATATTGGCGCTCGGCTGATCAGACATTCATTTCACCATCAATCTGCCAGAATCTGCATGCTGTTTTCGCTGATTGCGATATGCGCCCGATCACCAACTGTGTAAGCATGATCCCCGGCACCGCGATTTTGCAGTTGCAACATGATGGTCTCTCCGGTCGGCATGACGATCTCGTAATCGAAACCGGAACCAAAATAGGAGATATGCTGAATCGAACCGGACAGGTGTTCGGGACCTGCACCGCTGACGAAACTAAGCTGCTCGGGACGGATTGCGATACTCACTTCGTCTCCGAGGCTATCTGTTTCGGCGGGCAGGCCCGCAGTTCCCTGGTAACCAGCATTGAGCTTTACCGTGGCTTGTGCGCCGTTTTTCGACAGTATTCTACCCTTTAAGATATTGATGTCGCCGATAAAGTCCGCGACGAAACGCTTTGCCGGGCGGTCATAAATTTCACGCGGGTTACCGACCTGCAGGATCAGGCCGTCGCGCATCACCGCGACACGATCGGACATGGTTAACGCCTCTTCCTGGTCGTGGGTCACGAAAATGAAGGTTATACCGGTTTCGTTTTGCAGGCGCTTGAGTTCGACCTGCATCTCTTTGCGCAACTTGAAATCGAGTGCCGACAGTGGTTCGTCGAGCAACAATACCTTGGGTTTAGGAGCGAGTGCGCGGGCCAATGCCACTCGCTGCTGCTGACCACCCGAGAGTTGGTCGGTCTTGCGATTGGCGAGGTGCTCCATTTGCACCAGGCCGAGTACCTCCTTAACCGTGCTCGAAATCTGTGTGTTGGGCGTATCGAGCATTTCCAGGCCGAAACTGATATTTTCGGCAACCGTCATGTGTGGGAACAGCGCGTAATGCTGAAACACGGTGTTGACGGGACGCTTGTAGGGCGGTAGACCCTCGAGGTGTTCCCCGAACAACAGTATTTCGCCATGGGTGGGTTGTTCGAAGCCCGCGATCAGGCGCAGCAGGGTGGTCTTGCCGCAACCGGATGGTCCGAGCAGGGTAAAGAATTCATTATCACGGATGGCAAGCGAAACCTGGTCGAGCGCGACCACTCCGGTCTCCCGGTTACGGCCGTAAATCTTGCTGGTTTCACGGATATCGATTGCGGCTGTTGCCGTCTGTGTCGACACGTGTGCTCCTCGGAAATAATATTTATTATTCGGAAAGCTTAATTCCGATGCAGATATGCTGTATATAACCTAAAAGGGTTAATGCAGGACAATTACCCTAAGGTATTCAAAAACTTGAGGAAAAGTTCGCTTTGTGAAGATATGCCGAGCTTGCGATAGATGTTGCGGCGGTGAATCTTCACGGTTTCGGGACTGATATCAATTTCGCGTGCCAAAGATTTTGAGGAGTGGCCTTTAAGAATACAGACCGCCACTTCGTGTTCGCGTGGTGTTAACGCCTCTTCACCAAACCGTTCCAGCGCGAATTGCATACGCCGATCATCGACGCTACCGGATGGACTCTCCTGGTCGTATGTGGACTCGTCGAAATGCTGCCGGCAAAGCGATGCCAGCACTGGTAGATCCCGGTTTATCGCTTCCAGTTCTTTACGCCTGAAGCGCGGTTCGGAGGCGCGTCGGCCGATCGAAAAGAAAAGGAATCGACCGTCCTGCAGATCGGTGAAGATCGCCATCTCGTCCTGCAATTCGATGTTCTTGTAATAGCGCCGGTAATACTCGGTCTGATTGAAACGATCGGGAGCCACATCCCGTATCAGCATCGCGCATGTTTTTTTGTCCTTACAAAACCGGGTATAAAATGGATCGAGTTGGTAAACACCATCGAGATACATATCGAGATCGATACGATAGGGTGTCCGGATCGTATCGTAAATATGGAACAGCCGATTATTTTTGTCGAACAACAGCAGCAAGATACCGACAAATGGAACATCGATCCGAAGATAATCAAGTACATTGGTCAGGAAGATGGTTTGCCCAAGTGCATCGATCGCCCTGGACAAGGACTCTGCACGTAAATCTTCGCGGGATTTAACGGGCGGGGGCGCCTTACTCTTGCTGTGCACGAATTTTGTTGGCCGGTCTTATAACGCCACGATAGTACCGTATTTATCCCCAAATATCTTATGCATCGGCTGGTTTTGGTGCCCAAAATTCTTGCATGGACAGGGGTGTAGGCCACTAATATTCATATTCCCTGTAAAATTATGGTCTGTCCCTTGTTACTTGAATTAATTTGCCCTGGTATTGATACAGGTCAATTGGTTTGATGCGAAACAGTTTGAAGATAAAGAATTGCAAAATACAGGTTTGTGAGGGGGCTAATAATGACAACAGCAATTACTAATATTCCGGGTATAGGCCCGAGTACAGCAAAAATCCTGATCAAAAACGGCTTCAGGACCGTGGCGGAAATCGCGGGCACTACGGTCGAAAAACTATCCGGGGTTCCCGGGTTCGGAGCGGTACGAGCTAGCGCAGTTATTAAAGCGGCAAACGGGCCGCTCTCCACGTCTCGCGCCAGGAGGACAAAAACTGCAAAAAGTCGGGCACGACCAACACGCAAGAAAGTCTCCCCCTCTAAAAAGTACGTGAAAAAGAAACGACCGATAAGCGAGAAGCAGAAGAAAGAAAAGCAACGCAAGGAGAAGCAGCGTAAGGAGAAGCTGCGCAAGGAGAAGCTGCGCAGGGAAAAACTGCGCAAGGAGAAGCAACGCAAGGAGAAGCAACGCAAGGAGAAGCAACGCAAGGAGAAGCAACGCAAGGAGAAGCAACGCAAGGAGAAGCAGCGTAAGGAGAAGCAACGTAAGGAGAAGCTGCGTAAGGAGAAACTGCGTAAGGAGAAGCAACGTAAGGAGAAGCTGCGTAAGGAGAAACTGCGTAAGGAGAAGCAACGCAAGGAGAAGCAACGCAAGGAGAAACTACGTAAAGAGAAACTGCGTAAAGAGAAGCAGCGCAAGGAAAAACCGCGTAAAGAAAAGACGAAGAAGGAGAAATCGCGGAAGAAGAAACCGATTCAAAAACGCAAAAAATAATTAACATTCGGTTGGCGACCAGTTATTCATTGCCTGATAAATATGCATCGGGCCACCAGTTATTCGTGAGATGCTTTCTATAAAAACTTGCCAATGTAAATTTACCTGAATGACGAGGCGTACCTGACATGACTACCAAAAGCATCATGACATCCGGCCTGTTCACGATAAAGCCGTCGGACACCGTTGCCCATGCCATGTCTCTCATGCATCAACATCACGTGCGTAATCTCCCGGTTGTGGATGAAGCAGGCACCTTTGTTGGGCTGTTTGGCCTGCGACGATTGAGTCACCTGTTACTGCCCAAGGCGGCATTGAACCTTGGAGAGCACAGTATTTCTAATCTCCACTTTCTACCGGATGAAGTTGTCCAGATGGGAGATCGCTGGCACAAGATAGCAGACCAACCGGTAGAAAATTTCCTGGAGAAGCAAAAGAAACTGCTCTTCTGTTCACCGGAAACGGCTTTTCCGGAGCTTTTGGCTTTACTCGATGAAAGCAAAGATACCAGTCTGCCGGTTATTGTCGTCAAGGGTAAAAGCAAAAAGCTCGTCGGGATGGTATCAACCTGGGATGTCCTCGAAGGGATCATCATGGGACGGCTGATAAACCACAATGATGCGGACAAGCCCGCAGAGCAAGATGAGTAACCCACACTGAAAAATAATTCAACAAAGGATGCGACAAGTCCCTGCGTGAGCGGCAACAATGCACGGTGAAAGCGAGCTCGCCGCCCAGGTGATTTTCGGCTGGGACCCGCTCTGGGTTTCCTCGGTCCTGTTTGTAGCAACCTACGCACTCATTATCTCCGAGAAGGTCAACCGCGCGATCGTGGCCGGTATGGGCGCAGGGTTGATGGTCGCCCTCGGGGTTCTGAACCAGGAAACCGCGATTTCGGGTATCGATTTCAATACGCTAGGGCTCCTGACCGGAATGATGGTAATTGTCGCCATCACCCGGAATAGCGGTATCTTCCAGTATGTTGCGGTCTGGTCGGCCAAGAAGGTCGACGCCAGTCCCTGGGGTATATTGTTCATGCTTTCGCTGGTTACAGCGATTTTTTCCGCACTGCTTGATAATGTCACTACCGTGTTATTGATTGCCCCGGTCACGTTACTGATCAGCCATGAGCTCAAAATCAATCCCTATCCTTTCCTGTTTGCCGAAATTTTTGCGTCGAATATCGGCGGCACCGCCACCCTGATCGGTGATCCACCGAACATCATGATTGGCTCGGCTGTCGGCCTGTCGTTCAACGATTTTTTGCTTAACCTTGCGCCAATAATCCCTTTTATTTTCGCTGTCACGTTGGCAATTATTTACCTGGTCTGGGGGCGCAGTATGCATGCCACCACGGACGCGCGTGAGCGAATTATGAAGTTCAAGGAAAAGGATGCGATAACGGATGTAAGGTTGTTGAAACAGTCGATGTTTGTGCTTGCACTGGTGATTTCAGGCTTTGTACTGGCGCACCCTCTACGCCTGGAACCCGCTACCATCGCCATGTTCGGCGCAGCCCTGCTGCTGCTCCTGTCCAATTTGAAAAACGATGCCGAGGAGCAGTCGGAGGAAGTAAACAAGACCTTTGGCAACGTCGAATGGATCACCATTTTCTTCTTCATTGGTCTGTTCATCGCGGTCAAGGGGATCGAGGAGGCCGGTGTATTGCGTATTCTCGCGGACCTTGTCATCAACTATACCGACGGAGATCTTACCGTAACAGCCCTTACCATCTTATGGGTTTCAGCCGTTGCATCAGCGGTCGTGGATAACATACCGTTCGTGGCAACCATGATCCCGGTAATCAAATCCATGGCGCCTACATTCGGCGGTACCGAATACCTCATGCCGCTGTGGTGGTCGCTGGCGTTGGGTGCTTGCCTGGGCGGCAATGGTTCCCTCGTCGGGGCAAGCGCCAATCTTATCGTGGCCGGTTTCGCCGAGCGCGCGGGTCACCGTATCCGGTTTCTGCCCTTCATGCTGATGGCTTTTCCAATGATGTTGCTGAGTATTGGTATCGCTAGTTGTTACGTCTATTTCCGGTATCTCTAACCAATGACGACAGGTAAATCTCCATGAACGTAGAGCAGGTGCTGATTCCCACCAGGATCGCAAAAGCAGGGATGACCGTGCGCGAGCTTTTTGACGAATGTGACCGCGCGAATACACCCGGCCTTCCATTTTGCGATGCCAGCGAGCAGATAATCGGGCGGGTCACGTTGAAGAATGTTCTCAAGCATGGCTGTCTTCCGGAGTATGTCGTGGAAATGGCTCACATTCTGGGTGAGCAGATATCCAACCTGCAGGATATGGAGGCCGAGGCAGAGCTGTTACTCAACAGCACGGTTGATCAATATAAACAGGAGCCACATTTATCGATTACGTCCGCCTCCTCGGCGGTCAAGGCACTGGCCATGATGGAACGGGAGGATACCAGCTATATCTTTGTCGTTGACGAGGGGAGATACAAGGGCGCGGTAACGATTCATCGCCTTGCCAGTATGCTCGCTCGCGGTGGTGATCCGTTGTAAAACTAGCGAGTCAGTAGTTTATGAGTTTACCCATTGGCGGGTTTGAATTTGCGTACCCGGGAATAAGACTTGTGATAGCCTTGATGGTTACGGCTCCTCCGTACAAAATATAGATCAGATCACCTGGTACCTGTTATGAGTCTGCAAGGCATAAACCATCTCGCTTTCATAACTGATGACATGGTGACCACCATTCGTTTTTACCGGGATCTGCTGGGGATGAAACTAAGCGCTGGAATTGGCCACGATGGTTACCGTCATTACTTCTTCCAGCTCGCCGACGGAGAAACCCACGTTGCATTTTTCGAATACGATGGCGCAACCGTCATGAATCGAAAATTTCCCGGCGATCGCACCACACTGCCGTTGGGCTTTGATCACGTGTCGTTCACGGTGGAGTCGCGGGAAGCATTATTTGCCCTCAAGGATCGGGTCGAGGCAGCCGGGATCGAGGTTGAGGGCGCTGTTGACCATGGTATGTTCTGGTCGATCTATTTTTATGACCCGCATAATAATATACCGCTGGAGGCGACCTGGCAGTTCATGGATCTCGAGCAGACCCCGGCAATCAGCGAAGACGATCCACTCGATATCGCTGCCGAGGGATCCGAGCTGCAGCCGGGCCATTGGCCTTCGGTCCAGGATCCTACTCCCGAATCGGAAATGCGGGCCCTGTCCGGCAACGGCCAACCGATGCGTGAACATTTCCTCAAACAGGGCCTGGCCCGGTATTCCGTCGATGTGCCGCCCGGATTCCAGGAATCGCTGGCAGCGGACGACGATAACTGACGTTTTCAGTCCCGTGGACGGTTCATAACGAAAGGATTTTCGACCGCGCTGTACTGCATGTATCCCAGTCGGGCAAGCGGTTCGATTTTCGACAGGTCGACCATGCCGTCGGTGAGTACCTCGTCCCTGATATGTACTCCAAGTACGTGGCCGATAATCATGGTGTTGATACTGTCCTCCAGGGTGCAGGGCAGCTTGATTTCCTGGTGCAAGCTGCATTCCAGGTGAATCGGCGCCTCCCTGACGCGTGGCGGTTTCACCAGTGCCGAATCCTCGGTGGTTAACCCGGCAAGCTCCAGTTCGTCGACCTCGTGCGCTACCGGCGCGGTGGTAACATTCATTACGTCCTTGAGCGCTCGTGGCACCATGTTGGCGACGAATTCACCACTCGATTTTATGTTGGCGAGGGTGTCCTTTTCGCCACCATGCTCGTGGTAGCCGTTGAAAGAAATCATCACCATTGGTGGATCGCTCGCAACCGCGTTAAAAAAGCTGTAGGGAGCGAGGTTGACCACGCCATCCGGATCGATCGAACTCACCCAGGCAATAGGCCTTGGCGCCACGCAGCTTTTAAAGGGATTATGCGGTAAACCATGAGGTTCGCTGGTTTTATAAAACATGTTGGGCTCGACGGCTGATCAAACGGTGAAAGTAGCATTATTGATCGCGACCCGTAAACCTCGAGGCAGCCTTTTATTTGTTGATTTGGTAGGCTATTCCGGCTTGCTTGGCCTGGTACATATTCTGATCGGCTACATTTATCAGATCTTGCTCGTTGTCGCCGTCTCGCGGAAACGTGGCCCCTCCGATATTGACACCGACAGCACCGGACAAATCTCCGATATGAAAGCGGCGGGTCACGCTATCGGCAACCGTTGCCGCACGTTGTTCGAGTATCTCATTGTCGATTAATCCGCCAAGAAACAACACAAATTCATCTCCACCCAGGCGAACTGCCAGGTCCTCGGAACGGACCAGTGCCTGAAGCCGCCTGCCGATAATTTGAAGTACCTTGTCGCCGACCTCGTGCCCGTAGTTGTCATTGAATGGTTTGAATTTTTCCAGGTCAAGATACAGCAAGCTGAAGGGACGTGATTTTTCGATTGCTGATTCCAGTTTCTGTGAAAGCCGCAAACGGTTTCCGATTCCGGTCAAGAGATCGGTCTCGGCTTTGGACGTAACCTGGGTGATCTCTGATTGTACCTCGCCGCTATCGTGCATGACTGCAATCGAAAATCGTTCACCATCGAGATCAAGGTTTGCTATGGACACCGATATTGGAACCTCGTCGCCCGATTTATCAAGCCCGTATACCACGGGACGATCACCCATGGCCATCGGTTGCCCGTGTTCCCGAAAGCTCGCTAAATGAGTTTTGTGATCCGCTCGATAGTTCTTCGGAATCAAGCGATCCAGAGACTGTTTCTCTAGCTCTCCAGGGGTATATCCCAACAGCCCCTCGATATGCGCATTAGCGAACGTGATGCGTCCTTTGCCATCGACAATGACGACGGCGTCAGGAAGCATATTTAACAGGTCACTCAATGCCAGCAGCGTATCTTTCATATCCCGACTACCCTTGCCTGATCAGCTGTTAGCTGAATTGTCGCAATGCTACCTGTTTATTGCCTGCAGGATTTGAGGCAGGTCATCTTAAATGAATTATTCTGCCGCTGGCAGCGACCGGTTTATCGATGGTTTCCTGCACTCATTAAGGGCATGTAATTTCGTGAATTTAGTCAGCAACCTGCACGGGTTATTGGCTGCAATATCAGGCGTTTATTAGTGTCGGCCTGGTTCCAAAAGTATCTTTTTTCCATTAACCGGGTACCATTGAACGGTTTACTGGCCGTAAAGCGACGCATTCGGTACAGTATTTCGATTACTAATCGTAACGATCGACATCGACCACTCTCAGTAGATGTGACCACGCTATGAATTCGACTAACAATACTCGTTTTGTCAGCCGCCTCACTCGCCAGACGCTTGCCCTGGTGCTTGCCGGCGGTCGCGGCTCGCGACTTTACGAACTGACCGACTGGCGTGCTAAACCAGCGGTGCCTTTCGGCGGCAAATTCCGCATTATCGACTTCCCGCTATCGAACTGCATCAATACCGGTATACGTCGTATTGGCGTATTGACCCAGTACAAGGCGCATTCGCTGATCCGCCACCTGGTGCGCGGCTGGACCCGCTTCGATAGTGAACTGGACGAGTTCGTCGAAATTCTCCCTGCTTCGCAACGCGCCGGTGGCGAGTGGTACCTGGGCACTGCCGATGCGGTCTATCAAAACCTCGACATAATGCGCACCCACAATCCTGAATACGTGCTGATCTTATCGGGCGATCACATCTATAAAATGGACTACGGGAATATGATCGCCACGCATGTTGAAAACAGGGCAGACATGACGATTGCCTGCCTCGAAGTGCCGCTCGAGGAAGCGGCCGGCGCCTTTGGCGTCATGACGGTCGATGAATCCGGTCGCATCATCGAGTTCAATGAAAAACCCGCCAATCCGGCGCCGATACCCGGTCAACCGGACCTTTGCCTAGCATCGATGGGCAATTACCTGTTCAACACCGAGTTTCTCTACGAGCAACTGATCAGGGATGCCGATGATCCCCAATCCTCGCACGATTTTGGCAAGGACGTTATCCCTGCGATAATCGACAAGTACCAGGTATATGCCTACCCGTTTCGTGACATGGATACCGGTGAACGCGCCTACTGGCGCGATGTCGGCACGCTGGATGCTTTCTGGGAAGCTAACATGGAACTCGTCAACGTTACGCCGGAATTGAATCTTTACGATCAGAGTTGGCCGATTCTGACGCACCAGGCGCAATTACCGCCGGCAAAGTTCGTGTTTGACCGCGAAGATCGACGCGGCCTGGCGATTGACTCGATGGTTTCGGGTGGATGCGTGATTTCGGGTTCGTTGGTCAGGCGATCACTGCTATTTTCTCATGTGCGGATCCATTCCTACTGCGAGATAGTGGACAGCGTCATCCTGCCCGATGTCGAAATCGGTCGCAACGCTCGTATCCAAAAGGCCATTATCGATCGTGGATGCACCATAGAACCCGGCATGGTGATCGGCGAAGACCCCGAACAGGATAGGCAGCGTGGTTTCCGGGTTACCGAAAAAGGCGTTGTGCTGGTGACGCCCGACATGCTAAACCAGACTACCCACGAACAAAGGTAAGCGCCGTGACGAGTCGTAAAACGATTGCCACGCGCCCGTTTGGCGATTACAAGCCGGAACCCTCGGGGCCAGGCAAAAAGTTCAGCGTGTTCCAGCAAGCGCAGGATCCGCAAACGGCGCCCGGTGAATTAATCGGTCTCTCGGCAAACCTCGAGATGATCGAACATTACACCGGCGGCAGTAAGCCGGACGTGGTGACCCGATGACGCATATCTTGATGGTTGCCGCGGAAAACGGGGCTTTGCCGGGTGGCAAGGTCGGCGGTATAGGCGACGTCGTGCGCGATATCCCCGCCGCACTGGCGCAACGTAACTGCACGGTTTCCGTTGTTACTCCAGCCTACGGCGTATTCGATAGCCTGGATGGTGCCAGGCAATTGCAGGTACTCAGGGTCAAGTTCGCCGGGCGTACCGAGGCACTCAAACTTTTCCAGCTGGAACAGATCGGTGACGACAAGGTTCATCACTACGTGATCGAGCATCCCCTGTTCAGCAGTTGTGGCGCGGGTCGAATCTATTGCGACGATCCCCCGGGCCAACCCTTTAAAACCGACGCCAGCAAGTTTGCGCTGTTTTGCCTGGGCGTTGCCGAGGCGATTAAAAAATCTGTCTTTGCCGAGCTGGAAGTTCTGCACCTGCACGACTGGCACGCGGCTTTTTTGTGCATCTTGCGTCGTTACGATAAAAGTTATCGCTCGCTACAGGATCTGCGCTGCGTCTACAGTATTCATAACCTGGCGGTCCAGGGCGTGCGACCATTCGACAAGGATGATTCTTCGCTCGAACAGTGGTACCCCGGCCTGGTCTACGAGCGCAACCAACTGGCCGATCCACGCTGGTCCGACTGCGTAAATCCGATGGCCAGCGCAATCCGGCTGGCCGATGCAGTACACACGGTTTCGCCGAGTTATGCCGAGGAAATCCTGCTCCCGGGGGATCCCGATCACGGTAAACATGGCGGTGAGGATCTCGACCCGGACCTGCGCAAAGCCCGCGATGAGAAACGCCTGTTCGGTATCTTGAACGGTTGTGATTACTCGCAGCAAACCGGGTCGGCTTTGGCGGACTGGCCGACATTGTTGCAGCGGATGCGAGAGCTGGTATTGCTATGGGCCAGCCGCAACACTTCGCTCGCCAGCTCGCATTTCATAGCCCACGACTCGCTCGGCCTGCTTAGCGATCAACGTCCAAAAATGTTACTCACCAGCATCGGCCGAATAACCGATCAAAAGGTCGACCTGATGCGCCAGCCGACGAGCCCGGGGCGTCCTGCCCTGCTTGCGGCACTGGAGGCAATCGGTGACGAGGGCATGTTGATCATGGTTGGTACGGGTGATCCGGATTACGAGCAATTTCTTTCTGAAACCGCGGCAATTCATCGAAATTTTATCTACCTGCGCGGCTTTTCAGAAGAACTGGCCGCAGCGCTTTATCAACAGGGCGACCTGTTCTTCATGCCCAGTTCGTTCGAACCCTGCGGCATCAGCCAGATGCTGGCGCTGCGTGCGGGTCAACCCTGCCTGGTGCACCACGTTGGCGGCTTGCGGGATACGGTCAAAGACGGCGATACGGGTTTTACTTTTACCGGTGATAATCCAACCGCGCAGGCCGACGCGCTGGTCTCGACGGTGCAACGCGCGCTAATCCAGTTCCAGAAAAAATCCTCCAGTTGGAAGGCCATGCGCAAAGCGGCGGCGGCGGAAAGATTCGAGTGGGCCGACAGTATCGATGCGTACCTGAAACTTCTTTACCGGGTGTCGTGAAGCGCTAACGCCATGGCAACATTGAAATCCAGTTACGAATCGATTGCGCGCGGGCAGCATGGTGACCCGTTCAAGATCCTGGGACCGCACAGTGCAACCAAAATCTGGACGGTGCGTAGCTTTCAACCTCAGGCCCGGGCGGTGGAACTCGTCGACTGCAACGATGAATTGCTGATCAAGATGCGATCGGTTCACGAAGACGGTCTATTTGAAGCAAAGCTACCGCTACCCGTCGCCACTTATCGGCTGCGCCTCTACGAAAATGATCACAGTTACACCCTCGATGACCCGTATCGATTTGAGTCACCCTTCGGAGACCTCGATCGTCACCTGATGCGAGAGGGTAAGCTGATAAATCTCGCCGATAAACTCGGTGCCCATGTGACAGAAATCGACGGTGTCGAGGGCGTGCATTTTGCGGTTTGGGCGCCCGGTGCGAGCCGCGTCAGCGTGATCGGTTTGTTCAACGGCTGGGACGGTCGCCGCCACCCGATGCGACGTCACCCCACCGGCGGCGTCTGGGACATCTTTATCCCGGGCCTTTGCGCCGGTGACTACTACAAGTACGAAATAGTCGACGCCAACGGAGAACTACTGCCCTTAAAGGCCGATCCGTTTGCGCGGCAGATGGAACTGGCCCCGGGCAATGCATCGATCGTGCAGCACGATGACTACCAATGGCAGGACACGGCATGGCTCGATGCCAGGCGCTCCACCAATACGCTCGATCAACCCATGGCAATTTACGAGGTGCATCTTGGTTCGTGGCGCCGGCAAGTTGATGACAACCAGGTGTTGAGTTACCGCGAGCTTGCTACAAGCCTGGTCGCTTACGTCAAGGATATGGGTTACACCCATATCGAGTTACTGCCGGTCAGCGAACATCCCTTCGATGGTTCCTGGGGCTATCAACCCGTCGGATTATTCGCACCGACATCCCGTTTCGGTAACCCGGAGGATTTCAAATTTTTCATCGACAGCTGCCATCAGCAGGGTATCGGAGTGATCATGGACTGGGTTCCAGCCCATTTTCCACGTGATGATTTCGGCCTCGGCCAGTTCGACGGCAGCAGTCTCTACGAACATGCCGACCCGCGTCAGGGCGCGCATCCCGACTGGGGTACGCTGATTTTTAATTTCGGTCGTCCCGAAGTCGCCAACTACCTGATCGCCAACGCACTATTCTGGGTCGAGGAGTACCACGTCGACGCGTTGCGCGTCGACGCGGTCGCTTCAATGCTGTATCTCGATTACTCGCGCGCGCCCGGTGAATGGGTACCCAATCGATACGGCGGCAATGAAAACCTGGAGGCGGTCGAGTTCCTGCGCCAGATGAATGAACAGGTGCATGCGGCTGGTGCGGTCACCATCGCCGAGGAATCGACTGCCTGGCCGGGAGTTTCACACCCGGTTTACACCGGTGGGCTGGGCTTCAGCTACAAGTGGAACATGGGCTGGATGCACGACAGCCTGGGCTATTTCGGTGAGGACCCGGTACACCGGCGTTACCACCACGATAAGCTAACGTTTGGGTTGCTGTACGCCTTCAGTGAAAACTTCATTCTGCCGCTGTCGCACGACGAGGTCGTGCACGGCAAGGGCTCGATGATCGAGCGCATGCCCGGAGACGAGTGGCAGGCATTTTCCAACCTGAGACTTTACTACGGCTTCATGTACGCGCACCCCGGCAAGAAACTGCTGTTCATGGGTGGCGAATTCGCGCAACGGCGCGAATGGAACCACGACAGTTCGCTCGACTGGCATCTGCTCGACCAGCCCGCGCACGCGGGCATCCAGCAGCTGGTTCGAGACCTGAATCATTTCTATCGCAATACGGCTGCGCTGTACCAGGTCGATTTCGGTGCCGAGGGCTTCGAATGGATCGACTGTAGCGATAACGAGCAGGGCGTGATTTCCTTCCTGCGTCGCGGCTCGAATCCGGGTGAAATGGTGATTACGGTGTGTAACATGACGCCGGTAATACGTCGCGGTTATCGAATCGGCGTGCCTTCGGCGGGTTGCTACCGGGAAAAAATCAACAGCGACGCCAGCATCTATGGCGGCAGTGGTGTGGGAAACCTCGGCGAAGTTTATGCTGACAAAGTTGCCGTCCACGGACGTGACTACTCGTTGAATTTGACCTTGCCGCCGTTAGCGACTTTAATCTTTTCATTCGAATGATCGATAACGAGAACTGACTGACAGCAACATGAATACGCGTAACAACAAAGAAATTGCCGCGCTGGCGCCACCGGGTCGTGACAGCGAGAGCCTGGTGCACGACTTCCGGCGTTACTTCAATCACACCCTGGGTCGAAATCATTACCAGAGTTCGCCGCATTACGAGTACGTCGCGCTGGCAATGACGTTGCGCGATCGCCTCATGGACGGGATTAACAATACCCGTCATAGCTACGAAAAGAAGGATAGCCGCCGGGTCTGTTATCTGTCGATGGAATACCTGCTCGGCCGCAACCTGCGCAATGCATCACTGAACCTCGATCTTGGCGATGAGTTGAGCGCGGCATTGAATCAGCTCGGCCTCGATGAGGAAGAGCTGGTCGAGCAGGAGCACGATGCCGGGCTCGGTAACGGTGGCCTCGGAAGGCTGGCCGCGTGCTTTCTCGATAGTTGTGCGACCTTGGGTTTGCCGGTGATCGGCTATGGCATCCGCTACCAGTACGGCATGTTTCGCCAGAAAATTGCGGGGGGTCATCAGGTCGAGGAGCCTGATCCGTGGCTGCGCGGCGGTCACCCCTGGGAAATCGAACATGCAGAGTACGAACAGGCGGTGCATTTCGGCGGTCACGTCGAACACTATCTCGACGACGACGGTCGCAGTCATGCGCGCTGGGTGGATACCTACGACGTGCTGGCGATTCCTTTCGATATTCCGGTGCCCGGTTACCAGAACGGCACTGTTAACATCTTACGGCTATGGTCGGCCATTGCTACCAACGAATTCGACCTCGATGAATTTAACGCCGGAAGCTACACCGAGGCAGTTGCCGGCAGAACCGCGGCAGAAAACATCACCATGGTTTTATATCCCAACGATGCCAGCGAAAATGGCAAGGAACTGCGCCTGCGGCAACAGTATTTTCTCGCCTCGGCCAGCCTCAAGGATGTGTTTCGACAATGGGTCAATCGCCATGGCGAAGACTTTACCCAGTTCGCTGAAAAACACTGCTTTCAGTTAAACGACACCCACCCCAGCATCGCCGTGGCCGAGCTGATGCGCCTGCTGATCGATGTGCATGGTCTCAAATGGGACGCGGCCTGGAAAATTACCACCAGCTGCATGGCCTATACCAACCACACCCTGTTGCCGGAGGCGCTGGAACGTTGGCCGGTAAGCCTGTTGCAGCAACTGGTGCCTCGGGTGATGGACATCGTGCGCGAGATTAATAGTCGCTTCGTCGCCGAAATTACCGAGCGCTGGCCGAAGGACCTGAAACGACGCGAACGCATGGCGATCATCGAGGAAGGCCCCGAGCCCATGGTGCGCATGGCGCATCTCGCCATCGTCGGCAGTTACTCGGTGAACGGCGTCGCCGAACTTCATTCGAACCTGTTGAAGCAGGGGCTGTTCAAGGATTTCCATGAATTCTGGCCAACCCGGCTTAACAACAAAACCAACGGTGTCACGCAACGGCGCTGGCTCAGGGCCTGCAATCCAGGGTTGTCGCGGCTGATAACCGACAGCATCGGCAATGGCTGGGTTACCGACCTGGACCAGCTGGAAAAGCTGGTTCCGCTGGCGCAGGACGCCGCGTTCCGCGAATCCTGGCAGGCGGTCAAGCAGGCTAACAAGTCAAAGGTGGTGGCACTGGTCAAACAGGCCTGTGATGTCGAGCTTTACCCCGACGCCATATTCGACGTGCAGGTAAAACGCGTGCACGAATACAAACGCCAGCTGCTCAACGTGTTGCACGTGATTCATTTATTACAACGCATTCACCACGGCGACACGACCGACTGGACGCCGCGTTGCGTGCTCATCGGCGGCAAGGCCGCGCCCGGCTATTTCATGGCCAAGCTGATTATCAAGCTGATCAATAATGTCGCCCATGTCATTAACTCGGACCCCAGAACCAGGGGCCTGTTACGCCTCGTATTTCTGCCCAATTATAATGTCAGTACCATGGAGATCATCTGCCCGGGTTGCGATCTCTCCGAGCAGATTTCGACCGCGGGTAAGGAGGCTTCCGGTACCGGTAATATGAAATTCATGATTAACGGCGCGCTCACCATCGGTACCCTCGACGGGGCTAATATCGAAATCCGTGAAGCCGTTGGTGCGGAAAATTTTTTCCTCTGCGGGATGAGCGCTGAAGAAGTCGAACAGGCGCGCCCGCAATACGATCCCGCTGCGATCGTTGCCGCCGACGCTGACCTGCGCGAGGTCATGGAAGTATTGCAGAGCAACCAGTTCAGCCTTGCGGAACCCGGTATTTTCGATCCGATCATTGCAGGCATATTGAGCCCGCAGGACGCGTGGATGACGGCCGCGGACTTTGCCAGCTTTGTTGCCGCACAGCGAGTTGCGGCAAGCACTTTTCAGGATCGGGACCGCTGGACGCAGATGAGCATATTCAATACCGCGGCCAGCGGGCGCTTCTCTTCCGATCGAACCATTCGCGAATACAACGATAATATCTGGCGGCTGCAGCCGGTGGCAACGGTCACGGATAAAACGCAGTCACCATGAAACACGAGCAGCTGCGCGGAACGCCTCGGCCGCTCGGAGCTAACTGGGACGGGCACGGGGTAAATTTTGCGCTGTTCTCGGCGCATGCGACCCGGGTCGAGCTGTGTCTGTTTAACGCAAAAACCGGGCGCGAGACTGAACGCTTCGAGCTCGAAGGCAGCGGCCAGGTCTGGCATACGTACCTGTCTGGTTGCGGGCCGGGTACCCATTACGGCTACCGTGTGCATGGACCACATCAACCACAGCAGGGTCACCGCTTCAATCCAGACAAGTTACTGCTTGATCCTTATGCCAGGCAGATCAGCGGTCAATTGAGCTGGGACGATGCCGTCTATGGCTTTGATTTTGACGACCCCGGACTGGACCTGAGTTTGAGCAACAGCGACAGTGCCAAGTTTGTGCCGAGAGCAGTGGTTGTCGACGAGGCTTTCGACTGGGGTAACGATCAACCACCGCGGGTGCCCTGGGCGCGCACGATCATTTACGAAGCCCACGTGCGTGGTTTTACCATGCTGAACCAGGAAATAGACGAGAAACAACGAGGCAGTTTTGCCGGGCTGGCATCGGATAGCGTGATTTCCTACCTCAAGTCGCTCGGCGTAACCTCGCTGGAATTGATGCCGATCCACGCATTTGTCGACGATCACTTTCTCGCCAAAAAAGACCTTGTCAATTACTGGGGCTACAACAGCATCGGATTCTTCGCCGTCGAACCACGATATCTTTCAAATGGTGATCGCAACGAATTCAAAGCCATGGTACGACGTCTGCACCAGGCCGGCATCGAAGTCATCCTTGACGTCGTCTACAACCATACTGCCGAGGGTGACCAGTCAGGGCCGACGCTTTGTTTTCGTGGCATCGATAATGCCAGCTATTATCGACTTTCAGACGAGGATAAACGCGTCTATATCAACGACAGCGGCTGCGGCAATACCCTCAACCTGAATCACCCGCAGGTTTTACAAATGGTTATCGATAGCCTGCGATACTGGGTGACGGAGATGCATGTTGACGGTTTTCGCTTCGACCTTGCCGTCAGTCTCGGCCGCGAAACGAACGGTTTCGATAGCGAGGGCGCGTTTTTCAGGGCAGTGCATGAAGATCCCGTGCTTTCGCGGGTGAAACTAATCGCCGAACCCTGGGATATCGGGCCGGGGGGCTATCAGCTGGGTGCATTTCCACCCGGTTGGGCGGAGTGGAACGATCGCTTTCGCGATAGCGTGCGTCGCTACTGGCGTGGCGACTCCGGTGTGTTACCTGAACTCGCGCGCAGCCTGCATGGCTCGAGTGACCTGTTCGAGCATAACGGCCGGCGACCCTCGGCCAGTATTAACCTGGTTACCAGTCACGACGGTTTCACGCTTAACGACCTGGTCAGCTACAACGAGCGCCATAACGAGGCCAACGGTGAAATCAACAAGGACGGCCATAGCGCCAATTTCAGCAATAACTATGGTGTCGAAGGTGCGAGCGATGATGCGCAAATTAACGAGTTGCGACTGCGCCAGCGGCGCAATTTCCTGGCAACCCTGTTGCTCGCCCAGGGAACCCCGATGCTGCTCGCGGGGGATGAATTCGGACATAGTCAGCAGGGCAATAACAACGCTTATTGCCAGGATAACGAGATTACCTGGCTGGACTGGTCCGCGCTTCAGCAGGAACAGGGAATGCTCGATTTTGTGCGCTCCCTGGTACGGGTTCGAAGCGAATACCTGCTGCTGCATCGAGATCGATTCGTGCATGGACAAGAGCAGTTTGAACCCAGTGGTTTTTCCGATATTCAATGGCTTCGCGCCGATGGTGAACCGATGAATGACGCCGACTGGCATAATGACAGCAACTTTCTCGCCATGCTGTTGGCGGTTGAAGCGATGCCAGCCAGGGATCCTCGCTTCGATGGCGAAAAGGAGTCAGCGCTGCTGGTCGTATTCAATGCCGACACGACAAAGGTGGATTTCGTGCTACCAGCGACCGAGTTCCACTGGCAGTGCATCCTCACTACCGCCGATGCCGAACCAAAAATAAACCACAACAGTTCCGTCGGGATCGAGCCGCGTTCGCTGCAGTTGTTTGAATTACTGATGTAACATTGCGTCAATACAATAAACCCGAAAAAGTGACGACTTCAAATCAAGATCGCAGCCCGGTATCACCGGTTGTCAGAACAGAATAGAAATCCGATGCCGATAACCGACCATGAGGGCCTCGACGCGCTATGCGCGAGTTGTGGCATTGCGCTTGACTACCACGATATCCGTGGCCAACGACATGAGCCCGGCATTGAAGTGAAACAATCGCTGCTGGCAGCGCTGCAGTTGCCGGTGAATAGTGATGACGATATTCGTCAAAGACTGGAGCAAGTGCAATCAAGCAAATGGTCTCATCTCATCGCTCCGGTCGTGGTACGCCGACAAAACGAGGGGCCCATGCGCCTGCCCCTGACGCTGGCTGATAACCAGGTCGACAGGGCGATAAACTGGAAGCTGCGTGAAGAAAGCGGTCAACTTCAGCAGGGTGTATGGAAAATCAGTGCTCAGGATGCCGTCGACGAGTCGGTGGTTAACGGAACCCGGCTGCGGCGATTCGAAGTCGTCTTGCCGGATTTCGAGGAAATAGGGTATCACCAGCTAAGCGTTAAACTGGTTGATGAAACCGAGGCACGAACAACCCTTATCATAGCGCCCGAAACCTGCTATCAACCACTTGAACTCGCCAATGACAGGAGAGTCTGGGGCATCAGCCTGCAACTGTTTTCGCTGCGTTCAAGGCGTAACTGGGGTATCGGTGATTTTACCGACCTGCAGTCAGTGATCGATATACTCGCTCCGCTTGGAATTAACGTGCTGGGTATCAATCCCCTGCATGCGCTGTTCCCGCATTTACCCGATAACCCAAGCCCTTACAGTCCCTCGAGTCGTGACTTTCTCAACCCCGTTTACCTCGATGTCGAGGCGATCGATGAGTTTAAACATGATCCTGGAGTGATGGCGCAGGTTAAAAGCGAGAAGTTCCAGGCCCACCTGCAGGCGTTGCGAGAACTCGAGTTGATCGATTACGCCGGGGTCTGGAGCCTAAAATTGCAGGTACTGGGGTCACTTTACGAAACGTTCAGACAAAAGCGCCACGATACTGATTCGACACGAATCGACTCTTTTCACCAATTCCAGCAAAGCGGCGGCGAGGATTTGTTTAAATTCGCCCTGTTCGAGGCATTACAGGCATTTTTTCACCGCCAGGATGCCACTATCGATCGATGGCAGAAATGGCCTGAAGCCTACCGGGATCCCGCATCGGAGACCGTAACGAGGTGGGCCGACGAGCATGCTGATGATATCGAGTTTCACCAGTACCTGCAGTGGAACGCCGAGCAACAGTTGTCCGCGGCACAAGAGAATTGCAAAAGACACGGCATGTGCGTTGGCATCTATCGCGATCTCGCGGTTGGCGATGCCAGGTCTTCGGCGCAGTGCTGGGCTGAACAGGCAAACTATGCACTCGACATCGGTATCGGTGCCCCGCCTGACGATTTTAATGCAAACGGGCAGGACTGGGCACTACCCCCGTTAAAACCGCAGACGCTTCGCGACCAGGCTTATCAACCGTTCATAAGGACCTTGCGCGCCAACATGCGTCACGCGGGCGCACTTCGCATCGATCACATCATGGGCTTGATGCGGCTGTTCTGGGTGCCGCCGAACGGCTCGCCCAACCAGGGTACCTATGTTTCTTATCCCTTTACGGACCTGCTGGGTATTCTCGCACTCGAGAGTCATCGTCATCATTGCCTGGTTATTGGTGAAGACCTCGGCACCGTCCCGGACGAGGTTCGCCACGCCCTCGATACAAATAAAATGCTCTCTTTTCGCATTCTCAATTTCGAGAAAGACTGGCACCACGGAACCATCAGGCCGCCGGCAGAGTACCCCCGTTACTCGTTGTGTACCGCGGGATCGCACGATCTGCCGACACTGCGAGGTTTTTGGCAGGAAGCGGACCTGGAACTACGCGAACAACTCGATTTATATCCGTCAAACGAGTCCAGGGATCAGCAGCGGCAGGTACGCGAGCAGGATCGATTCGAAATTTTGACGGCGTTGGCCCGGGAAAACCTGGTCGCCGAGGATGCAATTAACGAGACGAACGCGTCTAAAAACCTGGGCAGCGAACTGGCCCAGTCGATACAGCGCTACCTGGCACGAGCCCCGTCAATGCTGTTTATGGTGCAGCTTGAAGACCTGTTGCTGCAAACACGCCAGGTGAACCTGCCAGGCACAATCGATGAATATCCGAACTGGCGGGGCCGCTTAAGCCTTGACCTGGAAGACTGGCACGAGCGGGTTGATCTCGAGGGCTTTGCGCGTGCGGTCAATAGCGAGCGCGATGCCTGAGTAACACGCGTTGGTCAGAAGTTCAGTTTTGATTTTAGAGTGCTGAAATCGCACCATAAAAGTGCGGTGTAAATATTTCCCTTTATAAATGTTGCACTGCACAAAAAGCCTGCTAGCCTATTCCCGATAACCTCTTTTAAACAACAAGTTAAAGGCTGAATCATGAAACAGGATAGTGCATTAGACATGAAAAACGATGGCAAAATCGAAGCTCGCGTTAAGCGTCGCCCCGACATCCTGGCGACCTCGAATCTGCAACATTTCTCGAGACGCCTGAAGCATTTGAAACTCTGGGTGAACGCGAAACTGGACTCGCATTACGAAAGGACATTATCGCTTCGGGTACATAGACAAAACAGGACCGATTAAAAAGTAATCGTAATATCCAGGACATCGGTCCGGGGCCTGGCGTCTTTATCACTCCCGGCTCGTCTCTATAAACCGGGGTGTAATTTTGGGATAATCCCGGCGTGCTGCAAATTTCACGCAACGTTTCAATCCCCGATGACGAAATTGAACTGTCGGCAATCCGCGCGCAGGGGGCCGGCGGTCAGAACGTCAACAAGGTCTCGTCGGCGATTCATCTGCGTTTCGATATTCATGCCTCATCGTTGCCCGATTATTACAAGAAAAAATTGCTAAACCTGCGCGATCGACGCATCAGCAAGGACGGTGTCGTGATTATCAAGGCGCAGCAGTATCGTACCCAGGAAAAAAACCGGCAGGCCGCGCTTGGGCGTTTGCAGGAACTGATCAAAACGGTGGCGGTTGCACAAAAGACGAGAAAACCGACCAAACCAACCAAAACTTCACAGCGCAAACGCCTCGACAGCAAAACGCAACGCGGCCGGACAAAACTGTTGCGTCGCAAGGTAGCGGAACAGTAACTTAGTTTGTCGCCAGAACTGGCTCGATTGAGCAGGTTTGGTCCCACTGCCATACCTTGGAAAATTCGTTCACCGCACAGGACAGCGAGATATTATCGAGACGGATGCGAGCAGTTGAACTCCCCGTTGCCTCGATCACGATCAGGTTGGCGATGTTACCCAGGTCGATACCATTGCCGCCGTCGAGTGGATTAGCGAGCAAATCAGAGACACGAATTGCAACATGGGTCCATTTGCCAACGGCCGGCGTCTCGATCACGTGTTGCCCCAGGTCTGGATAGCCACTATCAAGCTTGGCCACCAACCTGGTACCGGCATCGATGCTTTCTATAAACAGGTCGAACTCGAGCGTTCCATGATTGCGCCAGGCGGAGCCACCGACCAGGCGGAAGCCTTTTGCAAAAAATTCAACATCACTCATATCAGCAGAAGAGAAGAAAACATTGCCGGGTCCGGAGAAGCTGACATCCAGTACCTTGCCGTGCTCGCCGCCAATGTCCGGTTCAGTGATTACGACATTACCGGCGGATTTCATCCAGCTGTTGATAACCGGAGTATTTGCGATAGTACGATCGCCGGCATTGAAGGTGAGGGTCTCCGGGCCGTCCTGAAAAATTGGAAAACGGTTAACCCGTGGTGCACCGGCATCCGGGACGATTTCGATCGAGGCATCAACCGGCGCATCGGGTGCCGAGGCGCATCCCGTGCCGTCGCTCTTGCCAGAGCCGCACTGATACACGCGAACATAATCGACCAGGAATTCACGATCGCTCTCCCAGTTCCTGTCCGGCTGGCCGGGCCAGTGCCCACCCACCGCCAGGTTTAGCAGCAGGTGAAATTCCTGGTCGTAGGGTGCCCGCCGATTAGCAACGCTAAAGCCTTTTTCCTGGCCGTTCCAGATATAGTTGAACCAGTTAGCCGAGCTTTGTGTCGCGTAGTGCACGCCGTCGACAAACCAGCGTATTTCGTCCGCTTCCCATTCGATCATGAAATCGTGGAACTCGCGGGTAAAACTTCTGGGGGATTCAAAGTCTCTGCCATGGGCTGACCACTGCGGCCACTTCATACCGTAATTCATTGAGCCGTGTATCTCATTCGTCGCGCCCGCCGTGTCGAGGCTGACCGCCTCCATGATATCGATCTCGCCGCTGGACGGCCATCCACCGTATACCCAGTCGGTCGGTAGCATCCAGATCGCCGGCCACATGCCCTGGCCGCCGGCTAGCCTGGCGCGAACCACGACGCGCCCGTATTTAAACTCAAACCGGTTTTTAGTACGAAGTCGGGCCGAAGTGTAAGACTTCGTCATCGACGTATCGTTGATATCATACTCGGGGTGATCCGCCGAATGCGCGGGGCCGCTGAATTTTTCTTCTTTCGCGACCAGGTGGAGAATCCCGTCACTGTCGACAAAGGAATTTTGCTCACGATTGGTATAACACTGCGCCTCGTTGTTACCGTGATCGGTGCAATCGAACGCATGTTCCCATTTCCTCGAATCGATCGTGTCGCCGTCAAATTCGTCACTCCATACCAGCTCCCAGGAATGAGACGCCGCTGCGTTTGCCGGTCTGGGTCCGGCACAGGAAGCGATTAAAACAGACATGGTAGCTAATAGCAGTAAGCGTTTGATATTTTGAGAGGAAGATTCTTTCACCGTATGTTGTGTTCGGGTCGTCTTGATAGTTATCGGTTTTTTTTGTTTTCTGGTTCGCTGACCGTGATCAAGATGTCGCATAATTGTTTCTGTTCAAATGATAATAGCGAAAGATCAATTGAACAAAAAACATGTCCGAATCATTACTGACTGAGGTCAGATTAAGTCCAATTCGGAAGTAAAGCTGACACTTCGAATACTTATTTTCTCTTGCCAACGGCCTGACGTTAGTGCTATATAGCATCCAGCAACTAGTGTTTGCTGTCAAGAAGAAGCGCCAGAATAAAAACAGATAGAGAGCAGGCGCCAGGGCGAAACCAAATCGAAGAGATCGCTTATAGATATTCTAGACATCATTTATTTGAACAGATTCTTGCGCTGTAATTGAAACTATAGGAGCGACATTTATGTATAAGAGATTATCAAAAATATTAGTCGTAATAACCGCCACATTTGGATTGCTGGCCTGTGCGACCGGAACCGTGTTTGAACAAAAACTTCAGGGCGAAGGGGCCAAGCGCATGAACGCCGAGCAGGTAAAATCGCATCTCGCCGGAAACACACAGCAATGGATTAACGGTGGGGCGTACTTTGTTCCGGATGGAACGGTATATGTTAAGTATGCAGGTAAAGTTTTCCCCAAGACAAACTGGACCGTAGACAGTGATGGCAAGGTCTGCTTAGTGAATCCCGATGGTTTCGTTACCAGCTGCTCTGCGTATTTCGATAAGGACGGGAAAGTCTGGGTTGTTACTCTGGAAATAATGGGTAAAGCGCAACAGACCGAAGGGGGTGTTGATACTATCCTGGAAGGAAACCAGCTTTCTGATATCTAGTCCAGGTGAGCACATAGGTTCTGCATTATTCATCATTATTCATCGGAACAGTTTCTTGCGCTGTTCCTGAAATTAGAAGGAAGACATCATGTACCAAAGCATATTGAAAATATTACTCGTTGTAGCTGTCTCGGTTGGACTGCTGGCATGCGCAACTGTAGAAAAACTGGAGCGACAACAGGAGCAGCAGCTGATAGATGCCGGTGCCACCGTATTAAGTCGTCAGCAGGTTATTGATTATCTCTCCGGAAAAACCCAGGAATGGGAAAATGGGGGTGCCTACTTTCGTCCGGACGGCGTTGTCTATGTCAAGTTTGGAGGTAAAGTTTATCCTGAAAGAACCTGGGTTGCAGATCGTACCGGGCGGGTCTGCGTTGTATTGCCCGATGGTGCAAACTCGAGTTGTTCCCGGTACTTCGACTACGACGGAGATATCTGGGTTATTACGCTGGAAATATTCGGTGAAAAGCTAAGTAGCGCGCGTGCCTTCAGTGTCAGAAGAGATGGCAGCATCGACGCTACCGATAATTCGATCAGTGGAGGTCCAAGCACGGTCCTGGAAGGGAACCGGCTCTCTGAAATGTAACCCGCCGATTTCGGATAAAGCAGATATTTGCGGAATAAGAATACGTGATCCCAATGCTTAGACTTGTTTCCCTGGCAGTTGTAGTGCTGCTCGCAGCCTGCATTTCGATTCCTTCTGGAGAGACTCAAACTTCCGCCGCAAATACATCCCTCGTCAAAAGAGAATTTAATCCCAGCCTCGATGGCAAATGGATCGGCAACGGCATTTCCTACGGGGCCTATCGCGATGGTGAGGGGCCGGATACCGGCGTGACTTCGAAGGCCAATATCCTCGAAGACATGCAGATCATGATGAAACACTGGAACCTGATTCGTCTGTACGGATCGGACCCGCAGTCGGAGAGGATCCTCGAGGTCATCCGGGATAATGACATACCAATGCGTGTCATGCTGGGTGCCTGGCTGGATGGTCACAAGTCGGTGGAGGAAAACAATGAACAGGCCAGGCGCTTGATCGAGTTGGCCAACCGCTTTCCCGAGATCGTTGTCGCCGCGAATGTGGGTAACGAGATTTTCGTCTACTGGTCCTGGCACAAGATCGATGATGTGGACTGGGTCATCGAGCATATCCGCAAGGTGCGGGCTTCCATCAAGCAGCCGGTGACCGTCAGCGATGATTACAATTTCTGGAACAAGCCTGAATCCCAGAAAGTGGCTGCCGAACTCGACTTTATCTGCATGCATGGTTATGCGCTTTGGAACAGCCAGCAACTGTCGAACGGACTGGGCTGGACCGTTGAGACCTATAACGATATCCAGGGCCATCACCCCGATCACAAGATTGCCTTTTGTGAAACCGGCTGGGCCACCAGCAAAGTGGATGGCGATGGCAGTGACGAGGATGTACTGGTCGTCGGTGCGGTGGGTCAGGACGAGCAGAAGGTATTCTTTGACCAGTACGACCAGTGGGTCAACGACAACCAGGTCATCTCGTTTTACTTTTCATCCTTTGACGAACAGTGGAAGGGTGGTTTCGACGGCGCCGATGCGATGGATAAGATGGAAAAGCACTGGGGTCTCTACAAGTCGGACCGCAGTCCCAAGAAGGCCATGCAGTAAAACCTGGTTCGGTTCAGGCCCGCATTGCCTGGCCTGAACCAGTTCTAGGCGGCCCAGTAAACCTCGAGCGGCGTCTGCTGCTGATGGATCATGAGGCTGATCGGTCGATCAGCCGTGGGACTGTTGTCCCGTGCCTGCTGGTAAACTTCCCACTTGTCAGCCCCGGTAATTAACAAAATCAATCTGCGGCTTTGCAGGATACTCCAGGGCGTCATCGTCATGCGTTCGAGGTTGTCGCCGGTCACTTCAGATTTAATGGCACGAATGGTCGCGCAATGTTGTTTCGTAGCCAGTGCCGTGGTTAGCCCCCCGGCGCCTGGAAAAAGCGAAGCGGTGTGACTGTCCGGCCCCATGCCGAGCAGACAAATCGTCCAGGGTGACGGTAAAGCGGCATAGCGAGTGTTGCATTCGGCCTCGCCGTCAAACGGGGTTTGGTGATCGTTTTTCATGCCCGTGAAGTTTGCGCTTTGCGCCTTGTTGATGAGCATGGTTTCGCGCAACAGGCGTTCATTGCTGGCGGCGCTATCCGCATCCACCCAGCGTTCGTCGACGAGTGCAACGTTGATCTCGCTCCAGTTTAAATCGGCTGTTGATAGCTGCCGATAAAGTGGGGCCGGAGTCGAGCCACCCGAAAGCAGCAATGTTGCCGACGCATGTTGATCCAGAGCCTGTTGCAGGTCCGCGGTAAAAACCTGGTACAGGGCCTCGATCAATTCAGCGCGATCGTTAAATTTATGTTCGATTATGGCCATTGTCCGAATTTGTAATTTACTGAAAGGTGGTTTGTCCTGGCGGCTCTATTCGAGTGCACCACGAACGTCGGATGCCAGTTGTGCGATCTGCTCCCAGTCCTGGTTCTGGACTGCGCTCGCCGGGCATACCCATGATCCGCCGACGCAGGCGACATTGGGTAATTTCAGGAAGTCGATAAAATTCTCAGCGCCGATACCCCCGGTAGGACAGAACTTCATCTCCGGCAATGGTCCATGTATCGCCTTGAGCATACCGATACCACCGGCCTGCTGCGCTGGAAACAGCTTGAGCGCCTTAAATCCATGCTCGTGCGCGCGCATGACTTCGCTTGGGCTAAACACGCCCGGAAGAAACGGCAGGTCGGCTGTTCTGCTTGCGGCTAATAGGGTATCGGTTAGCCCGGGACTGACGGCAAACCGGGCACCGGCTTCGATCGATTGCTGGAACTGTTCGGGCCGGGTAACGGTGCCAACGCCGACAATGGCACCCGTTACCGCTTGCGAAATTTCATGAATTGCCTGCATCGCGACGTCGGTTCGCAGAGTCACCTCGAGCACCGGCAGGCCGCCATCGACAAGCGCCTGCGCCAGCGGCACTGCCTGCTCGAGCTGGTCGATTACGATCACCGGGACGACCGGTGACTGGTTTAAAATTTCATCAATTTTCATGGACTAAGACCGGTTCGGATTCGTTTAAGGGTGAAGGGTCCTCGGTAAAGATACTCATCGCGCCCTGTTCGGCGCCGGTGACGCGCTGGCGAAAGCCATCGAACAACTCCCGACCCATGCCCCACTGCTGTTCGCAATGATCCGCGCTCGCGGCTGGGCGTGATTTTAATTCTTCATCGGCAACATTGACACTGAGGATGCCGCGTCGCGCGTCGAGCAGAATCTCGTCGCCATCCCGAATACGCGAGATAAACCCACCGGCCTGGCTTTCGGGAGTCAGGTGGATCGCCGCCGGCACCTTTCCCGACGCGCCCGACATGCGCCCGTCGGTGACCAGCGCCACTTTAAAACCCCGGTTCTGTAACACGCCAAGGGGCGGTGTCAGCTTGTGCAATTCCGGCATGCCGTTGGCACGTGGACCCTGGTCTCGAATCACGGCAACGAAGTCCTTGTCCAGCTCACCGGCATTGAACGCAGCCATAACCTGTTCCTGGGTGTCGAACACTACTGCCGGCGCCTGCACTACCTGGTGTTCGGGTTTAACCGCTGAAATCTTGATCATCGCCCGGCCCAGGTTACCTTCCAGCAATTGCAATCCACCGGTCTCCGAAAAGGCCTGCGGCAGCTTGCGCAGAATATCTTCATCTCCGCTATTTTGCGGGGCGGGTCGCCAGCCCAGGTTACCCTGGTCGATCCAGGGCTCCTCGCAGTA
>JAOTXY010000026.1 GCA_029862125.1 Gammaproteobacteria bacterium
ATTGCCTCGATACCCGAGCTTTCGCCATAGACCAGCCTGGCACCCGTCATCTCGCGTATTTTACCGGCCGAGGTAATATGGTCCGCATGCGCGTGCGTCTCGATCGCATACAACAATTCAACCCCGAGTTCATTGATAATTTGCATATCGCGGTCAAAAGTTTCCAGCACACCGTCGATGATAGCGCCCTCGCGGGTCTCGGAATCGATTAACAGGTAGGTATAGGTGCAGCTTTCACGATCGAACAACTGTTTGACGGTTAGGCGGGGTGTGGTCATTAGAGGTGAGTCCAGGTTTCAACTAAGGACAGTGTAATTTTTACAATTGACGATAGCAATTGGCAATGGCATGGTGGGTCGGTTCGGGCAATAATTCGCAAAATGAATCCTGACGAAATTTTAAAACAGCTAAAACTGGAATCAGACCTGGTTGCCATTGCCATTGTCGGGCTTGCGATCGTCCTTGTTTTGCTGGTAAATCGAAAACGTTTACTGGTTAAAATACGGGAATGGCGTATTCAGCGAAGCCTGAGGCGGATTGGTTGCGACCAAATCCGCAACCTGGTCTGTTCCGACGGACTGGATGGCTACTTTAAACTTGATCGCCTGGCTTTGACACCGGATGCGATAGTGCTGATCTCCTACAAACTCTATGGCGGCAATATATATTGTGCCGAACATATTTCGGAATGGACGCAGTTGGTCGGACAAAAAAGCTATAAGTTCGTAAATCCTTTGTTTGAGCTGGAAAACCAGCTTACCGCGTTAAAATTGTTAACCGGTAACGCTCATCTCGAGGGATTCCTGTTCTTCAATAACAGCGCGAAATTCCCGAAGGGTCACCCTGACCGGGTGTTACATCCCGAAAATATCCCCGAGCGATTAAATGCCGCGGATTGTGACAACGTCAAACCTGAACTTACAGCTGCCTGGAAGTTGCTTAAAACTCACCAGCAACAAATATCACCCGCTGACCACGCCAGTGTAAAAACTTGAAATGTCAACCTAGAAAGCCCAGAATGACTGCGTTGTATTGAGGGGCCAGCATTCAAGGTTTCCGGCCACTATAAAAATAGTTCAATTAAATCCAAAACGGAGAGAATCAGCAATGAAACGTCGTGATGTACTCAAAAGTGGCGTCGCCGCCGCACTCGCAACCGGAGCAACTGCTGTCTCGGCACCTGCTATCGCTGCTAACAAAATCGAAATTACCATGGTTGCAACCTGGGGTAGAGACTTCCCGGGCCTCGGCACTGGCGCCCAGCGTTTCGCGGAACGCCTGACCGCCATGACCGACGGTCGCATAAAAGTTAATTATTTTGCCGCGGGAGAACGCGTTAAAGCATTTGACTCCTTCGACGAAGTCGCTTCCGGTAATGCGCAAATGTATCATGCTGCCGATTACTACTGGAAAGGTAAACACCCGGGCTGGGCTTATTTTACCGGAGTACCCTTCGGCATGACTTACACCGAAATCAATTCCTGGATTCAATTTGGAGGTGGTCAGGCGTTGTGGGATGAAATCGCTGCCGGCTATGGATTGAAGTGTCTACCCTGCGGCAATACCGGGGTACAAATGGGTGGCTGGTTCCGCAAAGAAATGCGTTCTGCTGCCGATTTCAAGGGTTTGAAAATGCGGATGCCAGGCCTCGGTGGCGATGTTATCGCCAAAATGGGAGCCTCACAGGTATCGCTATCGGGTGGTCAAATCTACGAAAACCTGATCTCCGGCTCAATCGATGCGACCGAGTGGGTAGGCCCCTGGAACGATAGCTTCTATAAATTTTATGAAGCCGCCAAATATTACTATTACCCCGGCATGCATGAACCGGGTTCGCAATTGTCGCTGGGCGTAAACAAGAAATTCTGGGATGGATTGAGTAAATCCGACCAGGCCATTATCACCGCCGCGGCAGAAACTGAAAATTCGGTCATGATGTCCGAATACAATGCCAAAAACGGCGCAGCACTAGCTAAATTAATTTCTGACCAGGGCGTCAAACTGCGCAGTTTCACCGATGATACCTACGACAGTTTTGGTGACGCGGCCGCTGAAGTTTTTGCCGAAGTTGAAGCACACAGCCCGCTGGCCAAGAAAATTCATCGGAGCTTTCTTGCCTCGCGCAACGAGGTTGGTGCCTGGGCCAAGATCTCTGACCAGGCTTACGTGGCGCAACGTAACCGCGTACTTGGACTTTAATTCTCGGATCCGAGAACAAATTGAAACGGAGTCTACGGACTCCGTTTTCTTTCATCCCTAATTCGGTTAGCAATGTTAGGTAAAAACCTCCCTCTGATCAGCCGTGGGTTCGCCTACGTGATGGTTAGCTCGGTGTTTCTCTACCTGATCAATAATTACCTTGTCTTCTGGCAGGAATTCCCTGGCCCTTACGCGCTGTTTTTGCACTATGGATGGTTTGGCCTGGAACAGGCCGATGATTTAAGCGTCACCCGGGTAAGCCAGGGCTGGGGCCAGGTCATGGTTTACCTGCTGACGCTGGCGACGAGTATTGCGTACGTGGTAAAAACCAGTTCGCGCAGCCTGGAAGAGGAAAGTATTCGCTTCGCTACACTGTCGGCTTATGTCGTGCGGCTCTCTTTCTGGGCGGTGCTGATGATTGGCATAGTCGACATGATTATCTCCTTACTGCGGGTGGAAAACCTGCTCGAACCAATTGCCGGGGAATGGCTGACGCAGCAACTGGGACGCCCGATCTTCCGCGGCAACTATATCCATTACCCGCTGGTAATCGTCGCTTGTTTCGTCGCCGCCAGGTTGCGTAATATCAGTTTTACCTGGCTAGCCCTGATGTGTGTGCTGGCCGAATTTCTAATCGTAATCACGCGCTTCGTTTTCTCGTACGAACAGGCCTACATGGGTGACGTGGTGCGATTCTGGTATGCCGCCCTGTTCCTGTTCGCCAGCGCCTATACCCTGGTTGAGGAAGGTCATGTGCGGGTCGACGTACTCTATACCGGGTTCGGGCGCCGCAAGAAGGCCCTGTTCGATTCGATAGGTAGCTTGTTTCTCGGCATGCCGATATGCTGGGTCATCTTGATGCATGGTATGGGTGGCCGCGGCAACAGTATCAACAGCCCGCTGCTCAGCTTCGAGGTTTCACAAAGCGGTTACGGTATGTACATCAAATATATCATGGCGGCATTCCTGATCGTGTTTGCGGTAACGATGCTGATCCAGTTCGTCAGTTATTTATTATATAACATTTCGCGACTAATCGATCATGGAGAGCGTGAGGACAATGTAACCTATCAACAGTTAATTACCGGGAACAAAAGCTAGTCATGGAGCTTTATTTCCTCGTCCTGCTGATTGCGATCATGGTGTTCGCCCTGACCTCGGGTTTTCCGGTTGCGTTCGCCCTGCCCGGTTCGGCCATCGCCACCATTGCGATCGCCGCATTTTGCGGCTGGATTTTCGAAGGTAACGTCGATGCGTATTTCGTGCTCGGAGGTCCCAACCAATGGCTTAGCGCCGGGGTAACCAATTACCGAAGTTTGTACTGGGAAGTTGAACGCGACACGCTGATCGCAATCCCGCTGTTCATCTTCATGGGTATCATGCTACAGCGTTCCAAGATCGCCGAGGATCTACTGGTGGCGATGGCACAACTGTTCGGCCCGATTCCAGGCGGCCTGGGCATTTCGGTAGTATTCGTCGGTGCCTTGCTCGCCGCCACCACCGGCATCGTCGGCGCCACGGTAATCGCGATGGGACTGATTTCGCTACCGGCGATGTTGCGCAACAACTATTCAAATTCGCTCGCCTGCGGGACCATCTGCGCCTCGGGAACGCTAGGGCAGATTATCCCGCCATCGATCGTACTGATTATCCTCGCCGACCAGTTATCGAGTGCCGCGGACCAGGCCGCGACCACGCGTAAGGCCGAGTACAAGGAAGCCACCGGTGAATTTTCGATGCCCGGGGATTTCGATGTGGTAACCGCGAGCGCGGGCGATATGTTCATGGGCGCTTTTATTCCCGGCATGATCCTGGTCGGCCTTTACATGTTGTACATCCTGATTTCCGCATTGATCAAACCGGAAAACGCCCCGCCAGTATCGTTTGAAGGGAAATACGATCATAAATTTTTCACGCAGGTGTTACTCGCGCTGGTCCCACCACTGGCATTGATCTTTATGGTGCTCGGCTCGATCATTCTTGGCGTCGCGACGGTCAACCAGGCCGGTGCGATAGGCGCCATCGGCGCTATGATCATGGGCAGTTACCGTCTGATGGAGGGCAAGCCGCGCGCCTACTATCCGGCGATTCTGTCGATCGGCTCGATTATCGTCATCGTTATATTACTAAGCCTGTTCGACCTCAATATCAAAAACATCAAGAGTGGTTACGATGCCTTTGGCATCGGTCTGGCCTGTATCGCCGTAGCGGTGTTGATCGGCGCCATCGGCTGGGCAGCCTGGCGCGCATTTAGCATCGACGACACACTGCGTGGCGTTATGCTGGATACCGCGAAGACCACGTCGATGGTATTCATCATCCTGCTGGGTGCGGCGATGTTAACTTCCGCGTTTCGCGGCTTCGGTGGCGAAGAACTGGTTAAGGAACATTTAACCAGCCTGCCCGGTGGATTCTGGACCCAGTTTATCGTGGTCATGGCAGTTATCTTTTTGCTCGGATTCTTTCTCGACTTTCTCGAAATCGCCGTGGTCGTGGTACCCATTGTCGCACCAATCCTATTGGCTGATCCCAGCGCTAATGTCACCGCGGTCTGGTTCGGTGTAATGGTGGGTTTGAATATACAAACCTCGTTCCTGACTCCGCCATTTGGATTTTCGTTGTTTTACCTGCGTGGTGTTGCGCCCAAAGGTGTCACTACAGTACAGATTTACAAAGGTGCGGCGGCATTTATCGTATTGCAACTGGCTGGCCTTGCGATCGCCGGCGCGTTCCCGGGCCTGGTTAACTACCTGCCGAACAAGATGCATTTGATTTCCGAGACCGCGCCGCCGCCCAGCAATCCCAAGTTGCAGGAATGCCTGGAAGACTATTTATTTGCCGACTACGACAATAATTGGGCCACGATCGAAGCCGGCATTGAGCACATCAAAACCGCCAACCTGGCCTACCTGCCCGAGGAATACCAGGAGCGCTTGAACGAAAGTTATCAACGGGCTGACGACGCCTTCATGTTGATCGACGCAATTCGCACGGACGCCAGGAACCTGGATGAATATTCCCCTGGATACCGGCCTATGCATGTTCAAGTTCGTCGTATCCAGAGACAGGTTCGCAAGCTGGAGCGTCGCATCGAGGAGCTGGAACAAGATCTCCAACGTCTCTCCGCCGATGAGTCCGTGGCTGAAAAGCGCATCCAAAAAATAAAAAACAGGATCACTGATCTCAAAGCAGAACAGGACGCCCTGGCAGCCAACATCCCGGATAACTGGCAAGATGCACACGCCGAATTCAAAAAGCTTGCCCAGGCGGAAAAACGTTCCCGACAAAAATATCGGCAAAACGTGGATGAAAGCTATGAGATGATTGTCACAATGCGTAGCATGATCGCGGAAGCCGAAACGCTCGCAGGATTGAAAGGAAAGTTTGCTCCATTAGTCGATATCATTAACCGACAATCACCTGCCGAAGGGCTTGAAGCGATAAAGGCACTGGAGCAAGAAATCAACTCGCTTACCGAAACTCACCGCATTAATGCCAAGTTGTCGCGCCAAGCGCATTTTACGGGGCGATTCCCCGGACATGGAAAAAGCGATTACCGAGGCAATTCTTGCCGCGGATTTGTTGGATGAAGAAATCGCATGGCGTCAGCGCGCGGCACGTGAACTAGCTGCCGATCTTGAAACCTATGATCAGGTGATTGCCAATACAATCGGTATGCGAATGCAGACGCGTTTTACTGCCGATCAGGCCGAATCGATCGCAGACTGCCTCGCCGTGCATAAAGATCTATCGCTTCATTTCTAACCATAGATGTCACAGGCAGATTTAATTTATCGCATACTCGCGATTATCTTTCCGGTGTTCAGTATCGTTGCGATCGGCTATCTTTATGCGCGCCAGCGACACGACACCGATATGTCCTCCGGTAATCGCATTAATATGGACCTGTTCACGCCTGCTCTCATATTTGACTCGATGTCTGGCAGCAATTACGAGCTGGCAGATTATATGCACCTGTCGCTGGGTTGCCTGGTGGTCGTGCTTGGGTCCGGGATTGTTGCCTGGCCGGTGGCCCGTTTCATGGGTTACCAATGGAAAACACTGGTTCCGCCAATGATGTTCAATAACTGCGGCAATATGGGACTACCCCTGGTAGTTCTGACTTTTGGCGAAGCAATGCTGCCCGCAGCCATCCTGTTACTGGCAATATCGAACTTTCTGCACTTTCTGGTCGGCCAGCAATTGATCACTCAGCACTGGTCAATCAAGGCAGTGGTAACGAATCCAATGATCGTGGCCACCGTTCTGGGTATTGCAGTATCGCTTACCGGGATCACGATTCCAGAAACCCTGCGTCTGCCGATTCACATGCTGGGACTTATTGCTATCCCGATGATGTTGTTCTCACTCGGGGTACGCATGATCGCAATCGATTTCGGGGATTGGGAGATCAGTACCGTCGGAGCGATACTGTGCCCAATTAGTGGTTTGATTATTGCGGCAGGCTTCATCGCACTGGTGCCAATACCACAAGCCCAGGCCTCCCTATTATTATTGTTTAGTGTCCTGCCACCAGCGATCCTGAACTTCTTGGTGGCTGAAAAATTCGACCAGGAACCACACCGGGTCGCTTCGATTGTTCTGCTAGGTAATCTGTCGAGTGTGCTGGTTATACCGGCCGTTCTGTGGTTCATCCTATGAATCGCAACGTCATCCAACTGGCACTGGCTCAGGCGGTCATGATGTCGGTTAATTCGTTGATGGTGACCGCTGCAGCGATAATCGGCAGCCACCTGGCCACCAACAAGGCCTTAGCCACGCTGCCACTGGCGCTCTATTTCGTGGCTGTCATGCTGACCACCATTCCTGCCTCGCTGTTGATGGGGGTCATTGGTCGCAAGCGGGGATTTTTATTCGCCACTGTAATCGGCTTGTGTGGGGCCACCTGTGGTGCTATCGGTATTTACCAGGAATCGTTCCTGCTGTTTTGCCTGGGCACGATTGCTACCGGGAGCTATACCGGTTTCGGCAATTATTTCCGTTTCGCCGCAACCGAGGTTGCCCCAAAGGAGAAAAAGAACACCGCCATAAGTTATGTTCTCGCCGGAGGCGTCCTGGCCGCAATCATCGGCCCCAACCTTGCCAATTTGAGCAAGGACGTATTTGCAGTGACTTATCTTGGCATTTTCGTTTCGGTTATTATTTTGTACAGCCTGAACGGTATTAATTTTATATGTATGCGGCTGCCCAGACCCGTGGTCCCTGACTTTCGGCAAACAACCCGTCCGATGCTGCAAATTGCAGCCCAGCCTGCTTTCATCGTGGCCGTAGCGAGTGCAGCTATCGGCTATAGTGTGATGGTTTTGCTGATGACCGCTACTCCCCTTGCAATGACTCATCAACATCATCAATTCAGCGATGTGGCCTTTGTGATTCAGTGGCATGTGCTCGGAATGTTTGTGCCATCCTTCTTTACCGGGCATTTGATCAATCGGTTTGGCGTGCAACGAATTATTATGATCGGTGCGGTGCTAATGGTCGGAAGCATTGCGATGAATTTTCACGGTAGCTCGGTATCACATTTCTGGGCGTCACTACTGACTCTCGGCGTGGGCTGGAACTTTATGTTTATTGGTGGTACCAGCCTGCTCACGGAAACCTATAGCAGTGCAGAAAGCGCCAGGGCACAGGCTTTCAACGATTTCACGGTATTCTCGGCAGCAGCACTGGCGTCCTTCAGTGCGGGTGCCTTGTTACACCAGTGGGGTTGGCAGCTCGTCAACTACGCGGTTGCACCTCTCATCGTGTTGGTGGTTTTAGCTCACGCCTGGCTATGGTTAAGTAACAAACGTCGCCCGGTCGCTACAGGCCATTGAGCCCTTCGACAATATCGCCCGGCTCGACATCATGGTTGTCATCGCTTAACTCGAGAATATAGCGTGCCGGAACGGGTGCGGAAAATACTGGGCATGGAGATAGCTGACAGGGTTCAAGTCGCATGACGTGTATTACCTTGAAGCGATCATCTATCCACAGAACTCGCAGTGGAATTCGCACATTCTTCATCCACACGCGATGGTCGCCCGATTTCGGGTATACCAACAGCATACCGGCGTTGCTCGCGAGTTGCTCACGATGCATCAAACCCTTGCGGCGCTGTACGGGTGTTAACGCAAGTTCGACCTGATAGGTTGTCTGTCCCAACCTTACCTCGATTGTGTCGAGCGTCACAAAAGCATAAGAAATCGAACTGATAAATAAAAAAAATAGGGCCGCAAGCGCCCGGTTTTTAAATTTTGTGCTAAAAGAATACCAATGTGACATATTTACAGATCCTACTGGAATTTCACCCAGTTTGAGAGGTATGTCTCATAGTAATTTGATTTTGTTGAATAAACTCGCATCATGATCAAATTACATTTATAACCAAAACTCATTGAATAAGATTTAAAAAAGCGACATAAGTCATTGATATTGTTACTATGCGCGTCTTCTCTGAGTCGATAAGGGGTGAAGGACTTGATTTCGAGTACCGATAAGAAAACCGATATTCCAAAGAACTCAAATATCGAACCTTATGAAAATGCTCGTCGATTAAGTATTCTCAGGCGACAACGCAAGGTACTCATCGTCGACGATGAATCAACCGGTCGGACCATCCTCGCAAAAATCATTCAGCAAGCCGAAGAAGATGTCAGCATTACCTCCTTCGACAACCCACTCGAAGCATTACACTGGTTAAATAACAACCACCCTGATTTAATCATCACTGACTACCGCATGCCCGATATTAATGGTGTCGAATTAATCAAGCAAATTCGAGCCAAATCCGCCTGCCAGGATATTCCGATCATGATGATTACCGTGGTCAGCGAAAGATCGGTCCGATACGATGCACTTGAAGCCGGTGCAACCGCTTTCCTGACACGCCCTATCGATCAGATTGAATGTCGAACCAGCTGTCGTAACCTGCTCAAACTACATGAACAGCAATCGATCATCCAGGACCGGGCAGACTGGCTGGCTCGCCAGGTTGAGGTCGCAACCCAGCAAATCGTTTCTCGAGAACATGAAACCTTACTACGACTCGCAAAGGCAGGCGAATATCGAGACGAGATCACCGGTAATCATGTCGTCCGCATGGCCAGGTATTCAAGAGAAATCGCCGAAGCCCTCGGCCTTAGCGAAAAAGAATGTGATGAAATCGAATATGCGGCACCCATGCACGATATCGGCAAGATCGGAATACAGGACAGAATCCTGTTAAAACCGGGAAAATTTGAGCCGAACGAGTGGATGACGATGCAACAGCATACGATAATTGGCCACTCGATTCTGTCTCATAGTCAATCGCGCTATATTCAGACTGGTTCGATCATTGCTCTCAACCATCACGAGCGTTTTGACGGCAGCGGTTATCCGAATGGTGTAGCCGGAAAAGACATTCCCCTGGTGGCTCGTATCGTCACGGTAGCCGATGTCTATGACGCACTGGTTTCGGCCAGGCCCTACAAACGTGCCTGGGAAGCCAAGGATGCCCAGGACTATCTGCACAAACATGCGGGTACTCAATTTGATCCAATTTGTGTTGAAGCCTTTTTTGAACGTCTCGACAATATAACCAGAATTCATAAGACATTCAGTGACGGCTAAGTGCCCTCACCTAAAACTAAACAATGGAATTAACTGAGACGAAATTCAGTTTGCTCGGAAAGCTCAACAAAAGGCTGAAGGGAACCGGCGACTCGGAACCTGAGCAGGCAAAACTGCGGTTGTTGATCGCGGCTATCCTGGTCATCTATTTCTGTGTGCCCTGGGCGGAAAACGAGCGTTTTGTCGATATTTTCGATTCGACGCCAAATATTATAATCATGCTGGCATCCAGCATCGCCCTGCTCATCTTCGCTGCCATCATCAAGAACCCACGGCCTTCACCCGTCAGACGGGTATGCGGCATTTTGTTAGACATGATCTCCTTGTCTATCTTGATGTACTGGACTGGCGGTGATCACGTACCGCTATTTGTTTTTTACTTATGGGTTACGCTTGGTAACGGCTTCAGATATGGCACCCGGTACCTGTACATTTCTTTCGGTGTCAGCCTGCTGGGATTTACACTCGTCACCTTATTCAGTGAATACTGGCAGGAGCATCGTTCTTTTGCTTTCAGCCTGTTATTAATTCTGCTGCTGCTGCCACTGTATGCAGCTTTTTTACTGGAAAAATTGCATACTGCCATTGCCTCCGCCAAGCAGGCGAACGAAGCAAAGAGCCGATTTCTGGCTAACATGTCTCATGAGCTTAGAACGCCGCTCAATGGCGTAATTGGCATGGGTGATCTGCTTCGTGAAACCCGGCTTAGCCGCGAACAGCGTGAGCTGATAGGCACTTTG
Organism: Gammaproteobacteria bacterium; assembly: GCA_029862125.1. GTDB lineage: Bacteria > Pseudomonadota > Gammaproteobacteria. Next base: position 10,554 of record JAOTXY010000026.1, read on the forward strand.
CACAGTTCGGCCTACTCGTTGCTCGACTTGATCGAAAACGTACTCGATATCGCAAAAATCGAAGCCGGCAAAATTAATATCGAGAGCAAGTCCCTCGACCTGTATGCGACTGTAAACGCGGTTATTTACATGCTATCCCCCACCGCAGAAGCCAAGAATCTACTGATCTCATGTAGTATCGATCCGGGTACGCCATTTTCGTTGAAGGGTGATCATCAGCACCTGCGCCAGGTACTGATTAATCTGGTAAATAATGCAATCAAGTTCACCGATGAGGGCTCGGTTAATTTACGCGTATTCAGAGTCGGGGGAAGCGACGGTAATCCACACATACGTTTCGAGGTAACCGATACCGGGGTAGGTATTCCCGCGGATTCCGTGGATACAATCTTCGAAGACTTCACCCAGGCCGAACAAAGCTCGATCAGAAGCTACGGCGGTACAGGACTTGGTACCGCTATTTCCAAGGAACTCGTTGAATTGATGGGAGGCGAAATCGGTGTCGAGAGCGAACACTACAAAGGCTCAACATTCTGGTTTGAACTTCCGTTTGAAGCTTTACCCCACAACGATCGTATTATCTCTTCGAATCATATCCTGCTGTTGTCAGCCGAAGACACGGCAGCTGTCGTCAGACCTTCGCTAAAAGGCTGGGGCGTCGATTTCGACTGGGTTCGATCATCGGCACGAGCCATCTCAATTTTGCTGCAGGCCGCTGAGCAGGGTAATAACTATCACTCCGTCATTGTAGACCAGGATTGCCTGGATGATATCAATGCCGAGCAGTTTGCGCAGATGGTAGGGTCCGAGAAATTACTGGAAAGCGTCGCGCTGATACTGGTGAATTCCTCAGACACGATGATCAACATTAACGCCGTTAATCATTACTACATATCGACAATCCTCGAACCCGAAGACAAAAGAAGCCTGTTTAATGCAATTCATGCCGCACAAAGTGCCCAGGTTACCGATGAGAATGTTGTCACGCTTGCCGAGCACTACAGCCGGCAAGCCGGTTCAAGGGCGCTCAACATCCTGGTCGCCGAGGACAATAACGTCAACCAGCAGGTAATCCAGGGGATACTGAGGCATGCCGGTCACAATGTTCAGTTGGTAGTAAGAGGTGACGAAGTACTCGATATTCTCGAAACCGACGCGAATTCGGTTGATATGCTCATACTCGATATGAACATGCCGGAAATGAATGGCCTGGAAGTCGTAAAAACCATCAGGTTTATGGATACGCGTCGTAATTTACCCGTCATTATGCTTACCGCGGATGCGACGCCCGAAGCCAGGCAGGCGAGTACCGATGCCGGTACAAACGCCTTTCTGACAAAACCGGTCAATGCCCGTGCATTGCTTGACCGAATAGCATCTTTGTCACGGGATATTGCGAAGGACGATACCGCCCGCTCTGAAAGCAATACTACATATATCGCAAGTCACCTCGACAGGCGGCGATCTACACAGGAAATTAGAGGTTCAGAGTGGTACGAAGAATCGGCAATTCGAGAGTTGTCTGCGCTTGGAGATTATGATTTCTTGCACGACCTGATAAGGAACTTCCAAAGAGACGGAATACAGCATGTTGCGCGTATCAACGAGGCCGCTGAAACCGATTACCCGGAATTCCGCGAGGCCTTACATGCACTCAAGGGATCGTCTCTCGAGCTAGGTGCACGAACGCTCTCTGATATATGCGAACAGGCAGAAGCTTTGAAACCTTATGACATCGGCAGCGATACCTGCAAGAAAATGGCCGCGCAAGTCCAGAAAGTTTTTCTCAAGACTTCCGCAGCACTGAACAATGCTTTAAAACAGGATATTGCAAAACCTTGAGAGAATTAAGGATCCGCAATCTCCTTTAAGAATACCCGGCGTTATATGTTATGTCCGCTGTTCCTGCATCTTTATCAAGCGCCCCATGATCTTCAGGTCCTTCTCGGTCAACTTGAATGCCGAGTCGGCCCATATCTTGGCGATATCGATTAACTCATCGTAACTAATCTGGTTACAGATATCGCGGACTTTTCGGATCGCGCCGTAGCTATTTGAATACCGGTTGGCGGCCTTGATATATCGATAGACTTCCATCTCACCCTGGCCCTTCTCGGCCAGGATATCGATAACCCCCATATCGTAAAGCTCTTCGGAGCTGTACAGCTTGCCACTCAATATAATTTGCTCGGCCTTCGAGGTACCAACCCGACGCGATAACAGGGAATAGGCTCCCATGCCCGGAAACAGGTTGAAAAGGACCTCCGGCAGGCCCATCTTGACGCCTTTTTCTGCAATTATCACGTTGCTTGCAAGCGCTGACTCGAAGCCGCCCCCCATGGCATCTCCCTGTACTAGCGCGATGGTAGTGAGGTCACAGTCAAGGTGATTGATATTCTCATGTAAAATATCGACGCATCGAATCGCGTAATTAAACAGGTCATCACGATTATTATCTTCGATATAAGATCTGAACAAACTCAGATCGCCCCCGAGATTAAAGACCCCCTCTATATCTGACCCGAGAACAATATAATCATATTTCTCGCCCTGACTGATCCGCATTTCTTCCTTTACTGCACGGATGTATTCATGGAATTCGGAAAGAATCTGATTGGTGAAACAGGGGCGAGGTTGGGACCTCATCAAGCACCAGGATAACTTGTACGTGGGATCGTAATATGTCTTTAGTTGCTTCTCCTTATCATTTTCTACCCTGGAGTGGGCGGAATGGTCCAATATTGCTACATTACTCATAGTCTCTCTCCGGTTTCCGATGTCCTGGTACCCAAAAATTGCATTCGGGAATAGCTTTGGTTTTAGTTGTACTGATAATGAAATTTCTTTAATTTCAGCACTTTATCCACTGTATTTAATCAGCGGGTTATGACTGATAATTTACCGAAACCAGCAATGATTGCAAGTAAACTGTGACCATCTTCACAGTCGTTTGGTGAGAAAGCACTTTAAGTTTAATCCTTAAAATACTGTAAGTAAGAGATTTAATCGGCGTATGAGCAACAAGAAAAAATAGTTCACTTTTTCAAATTTAACATTTAAACCACGTTAAAAACGCACTGAAAGTAGTTGATTACGAACGAAAATAGTGTCGAGATTCCGACGCAACAATAAAACAGCCTGATCGGCGACCCGATTAATCAATCAGCTTCCTCGATCCAGGCCATTTGAATGGCTTCCAGGATCTTTTCATTCGATCGATCAGGGTCATCGTCAAAATCATCGAGCGCACATACCCAGGTATGGAGATCGGTAAAACGGATATATTGCGGATCGACATCGGTGTGGGTTTCGGATAGTTCAATCGCTATGTCCAGCGTATCTGTCCACTTAAGGCTCATGGTCTACTCCTAGTGATTTTCGGACACCATGTTTATGGTGTATTTTGGTATCTCTATTGTCAGAGCTTCGTCGCCAACGATTGCCTGACAGCTTAAGCGTGAATCCATATCCAGCCCCCAGGCCTTGTCGAGATAGTCGTCCTCGTCTTCGGTTGACTCTTCCAGTGAATCAAAGCCCTGGCGCACGTAGACATGACAGGTTGTACAGGCACAGGATTTTTCGCAGGCATGCTCGATCTCGATACCATTGCGCAGCATCGCATCGCATAAACTGATACCCGGCTCAACTTCTATTTCCGCGCCCTGCGGACAAATTTCCTCGTGTGGCAAAATGGTGAGCCTCGTCATCAAACATCAACCTCGTCAATTTGTTTCCCGGCAAGCGCCTGTTTTACGCTGGCATTCATACGCCTGGCAACATAGGCCTCGCTGGCATCCTCTATCGCCTTGATCAGTCGCTTCAGCTCTTCAACTGATGCTGTATCGATTACCGCTTCAAGCGCATCACGATGCTCCCGTATTTGCGCTATTTCAGATTCGCTCAGAAGGCTCTCCCCGTCCTGTGCCAAGGCTGCATCGATTGCCTCGATCACCCTGCTGGCTTCAACCTGTTGCTCTTTTAACAAGCGCAGTATGATATCTTCGCGCGCATGATCCATCGAGGCGCGCAACATGGACTCTATCTCCACATCGGTCAAACCGTATGAAGGTTTAACTATAATATCGGCGGTGATCCCGCTGGTAAGTTCCTCGGCCGAAACCGACATCAATCCATCGGCATCTACCTGGTAGGTCACCCGTATGCGCGCGGCACCCGCATTCATCGGCGGAAACCCACGCAACTCGAAGTGCGCCAGTGAACGGCAATCGGAAACCAGTTCACGTTCACCCTGGACAACGTGAATCGACATCGCGGTTTGACCATCTTTAAAAGTTGTAAACTCCTGCGCGCGAGTCACCGGGATCGATGAATTACGTTGAATGATTTTTTCGCTCAAGCCCCCCATGGTTTCGATTCCCAGTGACAGGGGTAACACGTCGAGTAACAACATATCGTTTTCAGGTTTGTTACCGGCAAGAATGTCGGCCTGAATAGCCGCTCCCATTGCTACCACCTGGTCAGGGTCAAGATCGCACATCGGTTCGCGTGAAAAAAATTCACCCACCATTGCCTGTACCAATGGAACCCGTGTAGAACCACCGACCATGACAACCTCACCAATATCGTGTTTCGAAATCCCGGCATCGCGTAAAGCTCGCCTGCAGGCGCTCAAGGTTTTCTTAAGCAGTGGCTGGATTAAAGCTTCAAACTGATCGCGATCGATTCTGCCCTGCCAACGCTGCTGTTGGTGGTCGATCACTATTTCGGCCGAGTTCGCATCCGTGAGTACTTCTTTTGCATCCCGCGCTGCGAACAAAATTCGTCTTGCGAGACCCGTGTTTATGTCACCGAAACCATCCTGTTCTATGATCCACTCACCCAGTGCATGATCCATATCATCGCCACCAAGCGACGAGTCACCCCCGGTAGCAAGGACTTCGAATACACCCTTGTTAAGCCGCAAAATCGAGATGTCAAAAGTGCCGCCCCCGAGATCATAAACCGCAATTAGGCCCTCGGCGTTCTGGTCGAGACCATAGGCCACCGCCGCCGCAGTCGGTTCGTTTAACAGTCGAAATAAATTCAGGCCGGCAAGCGTTGCAGCGTCGCGAGTTGCCTGGCGCTGGGCATCATCGAAGTAAGCGGGTACCGTTATGACAACGCCATCGATATCTCTGCCAGTGCTTTGAACAGCGCGATCATGCAAAGCTTTCAGGATTTCACTGGAAATTTCAACAGCACTAAAGTCGCCGCTGCGGGTGTGGATTCGAGGAACGTTACTTCCTGCATTGACCACGAATTCGTAAGGCACCACGTTACCAAGCTGACTGACATCTTCGCGGCCTCTACCCATCATCCTTTTTATTGACGAAATGGTATTCAACGGGTCACTGCTTTGAAGCTCGAGTGCCTGGCTTCCCACCAGTGTCCCGGTACCGCCGAAATGGACCACCGACGGCAACAGGCTACGTCCCTCTTCGTCGGCTAAACAGACTGCTTCCCCACTACGTACTGTTGCCACTAACGAATTCGTCGTACCGAGATCGATCCCGATCGAGTTTCGATGCTGGTGAGGTGCATTGGATTCGCCCGGCTCGGATATCTGTAACAAGGCCATCAGTTATCCTCCAACTCGAACTGGAGTTCGGATAGCTGCTGCTGAATACGCTGGATAAACTGCATCTTGCGACTGCTCGACATTGCAGTATCGAGTTCCCCGGCTTCGAAATACGAGACAAACTCGGCTGCAAGCTGATCGGCTCTTTGCCCGAGCCTGGTTTCGATCTGCTCACACTGCTGCAAAGGTTCATCGCTATGTCGGCAGGCCTCGACTTCTTCTCGCAATTCAATCTGCTCCATCAAAAACTCGGCATCCGAAGTTGTGCTCGAATCGTCAGGGATAGTCGCACCGCTGATTTCAAGCAGGTATCGTGAACGTTTAACCGGATCCTGTAGCGTTTCATAAGCCTGGTTTACCCATGAAGCCACCTGCGTTGACAATCGTTTATCCCGCTCGTCTGCACTGATGTAACGATCGGGATGATAGGTAGCCTGCAAGCGCTGCTGCTCTGCCTGTAAGCGCCGGCTATCCAGTTCGAACACGGGGTCCAGGCCAAATAGCTCGAAATAGTTCTGGCTAAAATCAGGGGACTGCATAGAACCGGCGGTTTGAATTAAACGGTAAAGCTCTCACCACAACCACAGGCATCCTTGGCGTTAGGATTTTTGAACTGGAATCCTTCATTAAGACCAACCTTGGCAAAATCGACCTCGGTGCCATCAAGAAAAACAAGACTCTTTTTATCAACAACGACCTTGACCCCCTTGGTTTCGAAAACCTCGTCGTCTTCCTGCAGTTCATCGACAAACTCGATCACGTAGGCAAGTCCGGAGCATCCAGTGGTTTTGACACCGAGTCGCAGGCCTATGCCCTTGCCCCGGCTGGCCAGAAAATGTTGTACTCTTGATGCGGCTATATCGGTAAGATGAATCACCATTAATATCTCTCTATCCGGCTGCCTGGCGCATAACGGCAGGCAGCTTGTTCACCAATTCCACAAGTTTCGCTACAAACGCTTCGACATCCTGCAAGCTGTTTTCCATGCCAAAACTAACCCTGATCGCATTCAAGGCCAGGCTGTCTTCGACCCCCATGGCGCTGAGGACATGGCTCGGCTCGGTTACAGCACTGTGGCAGGCAGATCCACTGGACAATGCAAAGCCGGCGCGATCCAGTTCCATCAACAGGGTCTCGCCATGATAATAAGGTAGCGCAAAATAAGTTGTATTCGGTAAGCGTTGTGCCCGCTGTCCGAATACCACGCTTCCCGGGATAGTTGCGAGCCTGGATTCAAACACATCCCTCAACTGTTCAAGATGGTGTTTCTTATGCTCCATTTCAAGTCCCGCTATCTGCGCTGCCTTGCCCAGGCCAACGATTCCGGCGACATTTTCGGTACCACCGCGGCGCCTGTTTTCCTGGTAGCCGCCACTGATTAAAACATGCTTTGGCTTTCTGTTTACCACCAGCGCACCGACGCCTTGCGGCCCGCGTAATTTGTGTGCCGAAAAGCTGATGGCATCGATATCGAGTTGAGACATGTCGACAGGAATCTTACCGACAGCCTGGGTGGCATCGCTATGCACCAGGCAGGAATCCCGATCAACCATCGCGGCAAGCGCCTCAATCGGCTGAATGACACCGGTTTCATTATTGGCATAGATAACCGACAATAACTGGGGATCGATTTCAGAAAATACTTTACGGGCTGCGTCCAGGTCAATCTGGCCATCGTGATCAGACTTTAAGCGGATAACTTTTCGACCGTCTTCCTGCAATTGTCTCAGGGGTTCCAGAATACTGGGGTGTTCGATTTCGCTACTGACGATAGCGCGTTCGCTGCTGCGGTCGACATACCCTTTCAGCAACATATTATTCGCTTCGGTCCCACCAGAGGTAAAAGTAATAGCCTCACTTGAACAGCTCAGCAAATTTGCAACTTCGGCACGGGCTGATTCAATTGCCGAGCGCGCCATGCGACCATAACTATGCAGGCTCGAAGGGTTGCCGGTTGGATTCTGCAAAAACGGCATCATCGCATCAGCCACTTCCGGATGCATCGGTGAGGTTGCATTATGGTCGAGATAAATAGCCATGGCTTTAAATCAAACTTTGTCGCTGCTGCCGCAAATCGTGGGCACGAGACAGCGCCTGTACCTCGTCATTCTGCATCATGTCGGCAAGCGATATCGTGGTCAGGTAGTTTTCAATTTCTGCGCTCAGTTCTTCCCATAGCTGTTCGGTCAGGCAGGGTTCGTAGGTCGGTGAACCATTGGCAATGTCCTTGTCTGCAACCTGCATTTCCTCGTCAACCGCATTGATAACGTCGGCAATGCAAACCTGTTCCGGTGAACCGCCCAGGCTGTAACCTCCGCCGGGTCCACGGGTACTGACGACCAGCTTATTACGGCGCATCTTGGCAAATAATTGCTCCAGGTAGGAAAGCGAGATTCCCTGCCTGATCGAAATATCGGCAAGCGAAACAGGGCCCTGGTCAGAGTGCATGACAAGATCGAGCAGTGAAGTCACCGCATACCGGCTTTTAGTGGATAGTCGCATCGTGAAAAAAGTTGGCGTAAAACGAGTTTAGTATACAATCCTGACTAAAATGGTCAACTATTATCAAGGGGTAGTTTGACTATTACTTTTGTGCCATTCCCGGGTTCGCTTTCGATCACGATCTGTCCGCCATGGGCCTCAACGATAAGCTTGCAAAGATATAACCCGAGGCCATAGCCACCGGTATTCCTTTGCCTGGAGCTGTCAGGCCGGTAAAACGGCTCGGTCACCCTCGAAATATCCTCGGTCTTTATACCAACGCCTCGATCCCGCACTTCGATACTAACGCTCTCCTGATCATGCGACAGGCTTATTTCAACCTCTCCCTGATCCTCGATGGAGTAATGACAGGCGTTATCGATCAGGTTTTTGATCAGTAATTTCATGCGCAGCCGATCTACCTCGAGCTCGACCGGGGACAACCTCGATATAATGCGGTTACGGCCGGGATGCGCCTCGATTACTTCCTCGACCAGGCCAAGCAACTCGCAACGACTCAACATCAGTGGCGCGTGACTGGTATTCAACTTCTCCGATTCGAGTATCGATGCAATCAGGGTTTCCATTTCACGAATATCGTCGATCAGTTTTTGCTGGATTTCACTCTCTTCGAGCAGCTCCAGGTTGACACGCATGCGCGTGATCGGTGAGCGAAGTTCATGGCTGATCGCCAACAGCAAGGCCGATTTACTCTCCAGCATTGCCTTGATCTGCCCAGACATACGGTTAATTCCCGCTGCCAGCATACCAAGTTCACCCTTGCCTTCGGTCAGGATATCTTGCCTGAGATCGCCTTCGCCAATTTTTCGTACCTGCGTAGACATCGCTTCGATTGGCCTGAACATACGCCGTATTAACAGGTACAGGACTAAAAGGATCGATCCGAGTAACAGGAAAAGTACCCAGTGACGACGTTCGGAGCCCCGGCGAAAACTGTTATCGACTGCAAACAGGTATTGGTAACCCTGTTTTTGAATCAAAAGGTACTGGTCGCGTCGATGATGGCTGAGATAGACATTGTCGTAGGGATGCGGTGCCGGTTCAAATTCGTAACCCGCGATCGCTTTTAGCTTAGGGCTCGAAGTCCAGTCGACACCCCGGCCCTCGATGCGGATCTCGAATGGCAGCTGGTCCGCCAGTTGCTGAGCAATCGGCAGGTTCGGCGGGTCTCCAATATCGTCAATCAGGTACTCGATGTAGCGTTCCACGTTAGGCAGAATTTCATGTTGCACATGTGGCTTCAGGCGTTTTGCGAAACTACCGGCCAGAATAACAGCCAGCGCCAGCATCGAGATCAGGAAGTAAAACAAAAGCCGGAAAACCAGGCTTTGCCAGCGGGTTTGTAAATAGGACCACATTTATCGATTCACGAGCTGGTAACCCTGGCCACGCACTGTGCGGATCAGTTCAGGACGTTGCAGTTTCTGCCTGAGTCGGCTCACCAGCACGTCTATCGCCCGACTGTAAATATCGGCATCGAGACCTCGCAGTGCCTGCATGATTTCATCACGCGACAACACGCGATCCTGGTTTTTAACCAGCAGGCCAAGCAATCCAAATTCAGTAGCGGTAATAGTCAATTCCTCGCCATTCTGTAAGAGTTGTTTCTTATCCAGGTCGATGCTCAGCTCGCCGATCTGGTACACGGTATCGGCAGCCCCTGTTTTACCGCGTTTAAAAATATTCTGGATTCTCGCCACCAGTTCACGCGGTTCGAAAGGTTTCGGCAGGTAATCGTCAGCACCTAATTCCAGGCCGACGACTCGATCCATCACTTCACCACGGGCGGTTAGCATCACGATTGGAATGTCGCTGAAATGGCGTATGCGACGGCAGGTCTCAAATCCATCAATCTGGGGCAACATCACGTCCAGCACCACCAGGTCATAATCCTGTTGCCTGATTTTATCGATCGCCTGCAGGGGGTTGGTTTCATTGTCGAGCGACATATCGAATTTGGCAAAATACTGCTGCAACGGTTCGGCAAGGCGTTCGTCGTCGTCAATCAGTAATAGTTTACGCATGTGGCTATCCGATCTGGTTTCAGACTGACATTGTACAACGCGGCTCCTGCTTGAGAAGCCGCGTGGTCGATCATGATCAGGATTGATCGCCATCCTGGTGTCGGTGATGCCGGTGATGCCTGCGATGATGTTGGAGAAAGTCCTGCAATTGTTGTTTTTGCTCTGCATTCAATGAATCCAGAAAAACCGCCAACGATGTAATAACAAGTGGCGCATTTTCGTTAATCATCTGTGTTTTCTGCTGCACCAGTTCGAGTGCGCGTGCCTGGTTAAAATTTGGGTCCTGTAACAGAGCGCCAATTTCGTTGACCTGCTGCTCCTGGGTAGCCTTCGCGTCCAGCATTAATTGAGCAACGGTCTGCGCCAACTTGCCAAAATTCTCTTGTTGCTGAGTGTCAAGGTCCAGCTTGCTGGTAACCCGGTCGGTCACAAATTCGATTTTTTCCTCGGGCGACATGCCCCAGTCGTTATGTTTGCCAAAGGCATAGACCACGCCGCTACTGCCAGCGATAAGTAAAACTGCAGTAATGATTCGAGTTGAAAGTTTCATCGATAGTCTCCGTAGTTAGTTGATGACGGAGAAATATTAGGGAATCAGTCGTTACAAAGCTTTTCAGCGGCGTAACGATTTGTAACAATTTGTAACACTCAATGTTTTTGTTTTTCGATCGCCGTCAGCATTCCCCGCAAGATATTAATCTCGTTGCGAGTCAGCTCGCTACGCAGGTAAAGACGTCGCAGGCGCTGCATGATCATACCCGGTTGGTCGGGATCCAGGTATCCACTGCTCAGCAGGATTTGTTGCAAATGCTCAAAGTAACCTTCCACTTCGGAGCTCGGCGCCGGCAGATCATGGGCATCGGGTTCTTTAACAGGTAGCGGCGCATCGTACTGCCGATTGAAAATTTCATAGCAAAGGACCTGGATCGCCGAGGCCAGGTTAAGCGAACTGAATTCCGGGTTGGTTGGAATGCATACCATCTGATTACACAACTGGATTTCCTCGTTCAGCAGGCCTGAATGTTCGCGCCCGAACACCAGTGCGACGCGGCCTGAGTCGTCCATAGAAATAAGCTTGTCAGCCAGTTCCTGGGGGTTGAGTTCGGGCCAGGGAAGTGAACGGCGCCGCGCACTGGTGGCGACTGCCAGGTTGCAATCGGCGATCGCCTGGGCCAGCCCGCTGCAGGTTTCACGATTGTCGAGTATAGCGTTGGCACCCGAGGCCCGGGCGTATGCTGTCTCTCCGATCGGGCACTGGGGATCGACCAGGGTCAGATGGCTTAAGCACATATTATTCATCGCCCTGGCAGCGGCACCGATGTTTCCCGGATGGGTGGTACCGACCATGACAATCTTTATATTCTGCAGTTTCATTATTCGAGTGCCCGCTGTTCGGTTTATTTCTGGTCTATTATCAGACCGTTTGCTAGACTGCGCGCCTTTCCCGGCACGACTAAATTCCAACGATGCAACCAATGCTCAACATCGCAATTCGAGCGGCTCACAACGCTGGGGATTTTATCGTTCGCAAAATTAACAAGCTACCTGACTTAAAGGTCGAAGTAAAAGCCGTTAACGATTACGTCAGTGAAGTCGACAGGGAGGCAGAGGCACGAATCATCGAGGAACTGCTGAAAGCATTTCCAGGTCATTCAATCCTGGCCGAGGAGTCGGGGATGATCGAGGGTGAGGACGAATACCGCTGGATAATCGACCCGCTCGATGGTACTACCAATTACCTGCATGGCTTCCCACATTATGCGGTTTCAATAGCCTGCGAACATCGAGGTCGAATGGCCCATGGCGTCATCTACGATCCGTTCAAACAGGAACTGTTCGCCGCCAGCCGCGGTGACGGTGCCACCCTCAACAACCGCCGTATCCGTGTTGCCAACCTGAAAACAATTGAAGGCGCACTCATTGCAACCGGCTTCCCGTTTAAAAACCCCGACCAGCTCGATGAATTTTTAAAGCTTTTCAACGCCTTTTTTAGCTCAGTTAGCGATATTCGCCGCGCAGGCTCCGCGGCGTTGGACCTGGCCTACGTGGCGGCAGGCCGGCTGGATGGATACTGGGAATCCGGGCTCAACGCCTGGGACCTTGCCGCGGGTGCAATAATCATTCGTGAAGCGGGTGGTATCGTGACCGATTACAGTGGAGATGGAAATTTCCTCGATAACGGTCAAATCGTCGCAGGCAACCCGAAAATAATCACCGACATGCTCGGTACAATCCAGCGACAGCTCAAGGATTGATCAAGATTACAAGGGCAACGGTCCGACCTATCGGAATGGCACTGGAATTATCGGTAATTCCTCAACTGGCCGACCAGTACCCCGTGAATGCTGACACGCTCGGCTGGATAAATCATCGGTTCCATTTCCGGGTTTTCCGGTATCAATGCAATTTGCCGTTCGCCCTTGCGCTTAAATCGCTTTAAAGTTGCCTCGGCCTTATCGATCATCGCGACCACGATATCACCGTCATTGGCAACCAGCTGTTTCTTTATAATCACGTAATCTTCATCGAGAATACCGGCATCGATCATCGAATCGCCGGTAACGCGCAAGGCGAATAATTCCGGCCCCATGAACATTTCCGCCAGGTTCAGTTCCTGCTGATCTTCGATAGCTTCGATCGGCAACCCGGCTGCAATTTTTCCGGCAAGTGGAATCGTGGGAGGACTCACCAGCGGCAAATCGACGAGACTCATACCACGCGAATTACCCTTGACCCGGTCGATATAACCCTTGTCTTCGAGCGACTGTACATAACGATGAATAGTGCCGTGCGAAGTGACGCCGATGGCGATTCCAATTTCCTTGAATTTCGGGGCATAACCGTGCTGGGCAAGATAATTACGAATAAACTGGAGTGTCTTTTGTTCCTGTGAAGTCAGCATTTGCAATAACTCTTCTCATTTTCTTCTCATCGAGTTTAGAGAAAAGAATGAGAACTTGCAAGCCTGGCGCAATCCATTGGTATCGATATCGATTTATACCGCGATTTTATATAGCCCCGAATTTAGCGAGGCTCTATGCGCTCCAGCGGGAGTCGTTAGCGATTAAGTCGATTATCGATCAGGTTATCAACCACACTCGGATCCGCCAGCGTCGAGGTATCTCCAAGGTTATCGAGTTCATTCGCGGCGACCTTGCGCAAAATACGGCGCATGATTTTTCCGGAACGGGTTTTCGGTAAGCCTGGTGCCCACTGGATGATATTAACCTTGGCGATGGGTCCGATTTCGGAACGCACCATGCCAACCAGATCCTGTTTCAAATCGTCGCTCCCTTCCTCGCCCGCCATCAGCGTGACATAGGCGTAGATTCCCTGCCCGGTGATATCGTGCGGGTAACCGACCACGGCCGCCTCGGCAACCTTTTCATGCTTGACCAGGGCGGATTCGATCTCGGCGGTACCTAATCGATGGCCGGATACATTGAGTACGTCATCGACCCGGCCGGTAATCCAGTAGTAGCCATCTTCGTCGCGCCGGGCACCATCACCGGTGAAGTAATAACCTTTGAACATTGCGAAGTAAGTTTCAAAAAAGCGCTTATGGTCACCGTATACCGAACGCATCATCGAAGGCCACGGCGCACGCATCGCGAGGTTGCCCTCGGCTGGATTACCTTCTATTTCATTTCCCTGGTCGTCCAGCAGCACCGGCTGCGCACCAAAAAACGGGAAGGTTGCGGAACCGGGCTTGGTCGCAGTCGCGCCGGGTAACGGCGTCATCATATGTGCCCCGGTTTCAGTCTGCCACCAGGTGTCGACAATCGGGCAACGACCGTCTCCAATAACATTGTGGTACCACAACCAGGCTTCCGGATTAATGGGCTCTCCCACGGTGCCGAGCAGGCGAAGTGACTTGCGGGATGTTTTCTTCACCGGTTCATCGCCAGCACCCATCAAGGCTCGTATCGCGGTAGGTGCAGTATAAAAGATCGAGACATTGTGCTTGTCGCAAACCTGCCAGAATCGAGAAATGTCCGGGTAGGTCGGGATACCTTCGAACATTAAAGTGGTGGCGCCGTTCGCGAGCGGACCATAAACAATATAGGTATGACCGGTAACCCAGCCGACGTCGGCCGTACACCAGTAAATTTCGCCATCCTTGTAATCGAATACAAGTTTATGGGTCATCGCCGCCTGCAACAGGTAACCACCCGTTGTGTGCAATACACCCTTGGGTTTACCGGTAGAGCCCGAGGTATAAAGGATAAATAATGGATCCTCGGCCCCCATCATTTCCGGTTCGCATTCTACTGAAGCCTGCGCCATCGCCTCGTGGTACCAGACATCGCGGCCATCGGTCCATTCCACCGGATCGCCCCCGCGTTTCACTACGATTACGCTTTTGACATTAGGACACTCGTTGACCGCCTTATCGGCATTTGCCTTCAGCGGCACCAGTTTACCACCACGAACCGACTGATCAGCGGTAATCACCACCTGGCAATCGGAATCCTGGATACGATCGCGTAATGCGTCAGGAGAAAATCCGCCGAACACGATCGAATGCACTGCACCAATGCGCGTACAGGCCAGCATTGCAACCGCGGCTTCCGGGATCATCGGCATGTAGATCGAAACCCGGTCACCCCGGTTAACGCCCTGTGATTTTAATACGTTGGAGAATTTGCAAACTTCTTCATGCAGTTCGGCATAGGTTATTTTTCGATCTTCACCCGGATCATCTGCCTCCCAGATGATAGCAACCTGGTCACCACGAGAACTCAGGTGGCGGTCGAGGCAATTGTAAGAAACATTTAGTTCGGCGCCTTCGAACCATTTAATATGCAGGTCGTCACCGGCGAAACTCCAGTCACAGACTGAATTCCAGGGCTTAAACCAGGAAAGATAATTTTCAGCCTGTTCTGACCAGAATCCCTCGGGATCATCAACGGATTGCTGATACATTTCATCGTACTGGGCTGCGGTAATGTTTGCCTGCGCGGCAAATTCGGCAGGAACTGGATAAATTTCACTTTCTGACATGGTGCCTTCCTCGGGGATTCAATGATTAGTTTTTTAGTTGCCCCGGATATGCTTACATAAACACTGGCCAGCGACAAGATGCTAACGCGCCGCCGGTCTTAGGGTCGAATTGAAACTTGACCTGTGTCAATATAATTTGCGCCCTTATTGACCTCTGCGTCACGATAAGTAACACTCGCTCGATATAATAAGTAACCAGGGGTAACACTATGTCGCTGTTATCATCCGATATACGCCCAACCGAGATCACCGTCATCGTGGTACTGATCTCGCTACTGGTGTTACTGCCTCCCTTGTCCTCCTTCTGGATAAATGTCGATTCACCCTGGTACCTGCCCTACCTGGTCTGGTTCGGCATTATCCTGCTGTCGGCACGCCTGCAACACCTGTTGCGCAAACATGCAGTTTGAGCTGTGGCAGTTATTCCTGGTCGGGGTGCTCTACCTGGGCCTGTTATTTCTCATCGCGACCGCCACCGATCGTGGCTGGATACCCAAATCACTGGCCAGCCACCCAATGGTTTACTCGCTTTCCATAGGTGTATACGCAACCTCGTGGAGCTTTTACGGTAGCGTCGGTTTTGCCGAGAAGGAAGGGTTTAACTTCCTGACGATCTATCTCGGCACCACGCTTGCCTTCCTCGCATCACCCATATTGCTACGGCCGATACTCAAGATCACCGAGACCTATCGCCTGGCGTCGCTGGCCGACCTGTTCGCGTTTCGCTATCACAGCCAGTTGGCCGGGGTCTTAGTGACGCTGCTGGTACTGGCCGGCACCCTGCCCTACATTTCACTGCAAATCCAGGCAGTCACCAACACGCTGCAGATCATGACCAACGAAACCGAACAACATTTAATCGCATTGATGTTCTGTATTACGGTGGGTTTATTTTCGATCCTGTTTGGTACCCGCCATATATCATTACGCGAGAAACACCGTGGACTGGTGGTCGCGATCGCCTTCGAATCCCTGGTCAAGCTGATTACCCTGCTGAGCGTCGGCTTGTTCGCAGTATTTGGCATATTCGGCGGATTCGGCGAACTCAATCAATACCTGGATCAGCATCCGGAAGCCAACGCGGCCCTGTTTGCACCGGTACAGGAGGGTCCCTGGGCAACGCTGATGCTGCTGTCTTTTGCAGCGGCCTTTTTACTGCCACGCCAGTTTCACATGATTTTTGTGGAAAGTATCAAGCACAAGAACATCGAGACCGCCAGTTGGGCTTTTCCATTGTTCCTGCTGTTACTTAATCTATCGATTCCACCGATTCTGTGGGCGGGCCAATCGCTCCAGCTCGATATACCAGCCGATTTTTTCGTACTCGGTATTACCCTTGAAAGCGGTTCCTCCGTACTGCCGATCCTGACTTTTATGGGTGGACTTTCTGCGGCTAGCGCGATGATTATCGTCACCACGCTGGCACTGGCATCAATGTGTATGAATAATTTCGTGCTGCCGGCGAGCTTCCCTCCCAAGCTGTCCAGGGGCAGCAACATATATGAATGGCTACTGTGGGGGCGTCGCTTCGTCATCATGTCGATTGTCGGCATTGGTTATATTTTTTACCTGGTGCAGACACAAAACCCGGGGCTCGCCGGACTCGGCCTCATATCATTTGTTGCGGTCGCACAATGCCTGCCCGGAGTAGTTGGACTGCTTTATTGGCCGCGCGCTAACCGCAAAGGCTTTATCAGTGGTTTGATTGTCGGTGCCACCATTTGGGCATTCACCCTGTTCGTGCCGTTGTTTGAACGTGCCGGCATTATCGAAACGCCTTTTTTTACCATTCCCGAAATAGCCATGAGCACCACCGACGCAGCCTTGTGGTCGCTGCTGTTCAATAGTCTGACCTTCGTCATCGTGTCGTTGTTGAGTCACCAGTCACAGGAAGAGCGAGAGGTAGCCGAGGCCTGCAGTCGCGAAAGCTTCCTCATACCCCAGGGTTCGGTAAAGGCTACTTCGATCGCCGAGTTCGAACAGCAGTTGGCCACTATCATCGGCCAGGATATTGCACATAACGAAGTCGATCGTGCCCTCGCCGATCTCG
Organism: Gammaproteobacteria bacterium; assembly: GCA_029862125.1. Lineage (GTDB taxonomy): Bacteria > Pseudomonadota > Gammaproteobacteria. The sequence continues at coordinate 27,712 of JAOTXY010000026.1, forward strand.
CACTGGTTCCTGGCGAGATTAATCAAACCGACCTTACCCGATTGCGCGGCCAGATAGATCGTAACCTGTCAGGACTGGTGGGCCCTGTGCTTTCACGCATGATCGTTAACGAGCACCTGCAAATTGATCGCGCAACCCAGTCTGCGCTTGCTAATACTATCCAGTTTGTTGGGCATAGCCAGGAGCAATCACGCAGTGCCTTACGCGGGGTCTCGAGTGAACTCGATGCTTTACGACGCTTTCATTTCCAGGTACTGCAGGATCTGCCGCTGGGCGTGGTATCGCTCGACAACGCGGGTATTATCCTGAGCTGGAATAAGGAACTGAGCAAAATAACCGGGATCAAACAGGGAGATGCGATTGGTAATTCCATCCTTCAACTCGAGGATCCGTGGCGAGAGTTGCTGGCCGGGTTCAAGTCCAGCGATCAGTTTTTAATCAGCAAACTCAAGCTTCCAATCAACAACCAGATCCGCGTCCTGAACCTGTTCAAGGCGGTTGTAAGTCGGGAACGTGAGGACAATAGCGGTATCGCAATCCTGATTGAAGACAATAGCGAACGCTACCTGCTCGAAGAAAAATTGACCCATAGCGAACGCCTGGCATCGATTGGTCAGCTCGCATCGGGTGTTGCCCACGAGATCGGCAATCCTGTTACCGGTATTGCCTGCCTGGCACAAGATCTACGCTCCGAACTCGACCATTCCGAGCAAGTGCGCGAGGGTCTGAACCAGATCCTGACCCAAACCGACCGTATTTCACGCATTGTTGGATCACTGTCCAATTACAGTCGCGCCGGCGCTCCCGATGAATCTCCTGCTGAAAAATTCGATCTGCACCAGATCGTTGAGGAAGCGATCAACCTGGTATCACTGAGCCAGGCCGGCAAGCAAATGCACTACCAGAACCAATGTGAAACCGGCTTGGTGGTCAAAGGTTTTGCGCAAAAACTGGTCCAGGTTTTTGTTAACCTGCTTACCAATGCTACCGACGCGTCAAACCCGGGCCAAATCGTAACCATCGAATCCGAAGTCAACGGTGGCCAAGTTTTAATTTCGGTCAAAGATCAGGGCAAAGGTATCGCCGAAGAGCATTTGTCGAAAATTTTCGAACCCTTCTTTACCACTAAAACGGTGGGCGAAGGCACCGGCCTGGGTTTGTCGCTGACCTACAATATCATCAAGGAACACGGGGGCTCGATTTCAGTTACCAGCAAGCCGATGGCCGGCTGCCGATTTGACATCATCCTCCCTGCTGCCGATGCAGCAATGGCAGCCCAGGCATGAGCAGTATTCTCGTCGTTGAAGATGAGCCGATCATCCAGGAGAGTCTGCTGCGCCTGTTGCAACGGCAGGGATACGACGCCACCGGAGTCGCCTCGGTTGCCGAAGCGGAAGAAAACTCGATTAATATGTATGATCTGATTATCTCGGATTTGCGTTTACCCGGCGAGCCTGGCACCGAGCTAATCTCTCGCGCGGCACCGACGCCGGTTCTGATCATGACCAGTTATTCAACAGTCCAGTCAGCAGTCGAGGCGATGAAGCAAGGTGCCGTGGATTACATTTCCAAGCCATTCAATCATGATGAAATGATCATGACGGTGAAGCGGATTCTCGACAAGGCGAACGTCGAACAGCAAAACACGCTGCTGCAAAAAGAAGTTGCCAGGAATTATCCCATCGATGGCATGGTCGCCCATTGCGAGCCGATGCTGGAAGTCCTGGACCGTGTCAGGCGGGTTGCAGCTACCGATACCACCGTGCTGATTGTCGGCGAAACCGGCACCGGCAAGGAACTGGTGGCGCGCGCAATACATTCGCAAAGCAAGCTGCGTAAACATTCCCTGGTCAGTGTCAATTGTGCTGCTTTTGCCGAAGACCAAATTGAATCAGAACTATTTGGCCATGAACGAGGTGCTTTTACCGGTGCCCTGCAAACCAAAAAAGGTCTGATCGAGGTTGCTAACGGCGCCACCCTGTTTCTCGATGAAATCGGCGAATTATCCCTGGATGCGCAAGCACGCCTGCTGGGTGTGTTGCAGGATAGTGAAATAAGGCGCGTGGGTTCAAACAAGACCATTAAAGTAGAGGCACGGATCCTGGCCGCTACCCATAAAAACCTGGCACAAATGGTGGCCGAGCAAACCTTTCGCGAAGATCTTTACTATCGGCTCAACGTATTCGAGATCAATTTGCCGCCACTGCGGGAACGTGGCAGTGATATCAGGCTGCTGGCTGACACGATTCTAACCAGGATGGCCCAGCGCACCCATCGAAAATCTATGTCCTTTGACGAAGAGGCTTACCAGCAAATGCTGTACTACCCATGGCCCGGCAACGTGCGTGAAATGGAAAATGTTGTTGAGCGCGCCGTAATCCTCAAACATAACGGTAGTATCGAAGCCGAAGACCTGGCATTGAACAATCTCGAAACCGATCAACAGCTTCCTTTATACGAACTCGAAAATCGACTGTCGCTGGATGATTACTTCGTCAGTTTCGTGAAAAAGTACCAGGCCCAATATAACGAAACCGAACTCGCGCGCATGCTGGGTATCAGTCGCAAAAACCTGTGGGAAAGAAGGCAACGCCTTGAGATTCCGTCACGCAAGTCATGAACTACCTGGAGTTTACTGATGGATAACCCGATCAAAGGTTTGTCGACACAAATCGCGACCACGATCCTGACTGGATTTGATCGGCATTTTACTATTTTCAGTGACATTACCCAGGGTGCCAGGGAGCGCTTCGAGAACGCGGACTGGGAGGCCGAACGCAAGGCCTCGCGAGAACGTATCCTGTATTACGATATTCGTGTCAGGGATTCGATCGGTGATTTACAGAAACTGTTTGACCTGGAACCTTTCGACAGCCAGCTGTGGTTTGATGTTAAACGCGAATACGTGTTATTGATCGGTAACCACTTGCAACCGGAACTGGCCGAAACATTCTACAATTCGGTCTTTTGCGCCCTGTTTCATCGTGATTATTTCGGCAACGACTATATCTTCGTGCGCAGCGCGGTATCGACCGAGCACATCGATTCGACAAAGCCTTCCTACCATGTCTATTACCCGGCCAAGCGTGGATTCCGCTTATCGATAAAACAGGTCCTGCTCGACAGCGGTTTCAGCCTGCCGTTTGAAAACATCGATCGCGACGTGCGCAACATCATTCATGCATTGATCAAGTATACCTTTACCCGGCCACGTCGCGCGCATCTGAACTTCCAGTTTCAGGTCATCAGCAGCGTGTTCTATCGCAACAAGGCCGCCTACATTGTCGGCCGCGCAATCAATTCGAATAAGGACATTCCATTTGCTATCCCGCTACTTCATAGCGGAGAAGGAACAATTTACGCCGACGCAATTATCATTGGCACCCAGGGGCTGAATCGACTGTTCGAATTTTCCTATGTCTACTTCATGGTCGATCACCCGGTACCTTCATCCATCGTGACTTTTCTGCGACGCCTTATGCCAACCCGAAGTAAAGAATCGTTTTACTCGGCCATCGGTTTCCATAAACAGGGCAAGACGGTTTTTTATCGTGACTTTCTGCATCACTTAAAACACTCCGAGGATGAATTGATTTTTGCGCCCGGTATCAAGGGCATGGTGATGGCGGTGTTTACGTTGCCGTCTTATCCATACGTATTCAAGGTCATTCGCGACCGCTTCCCGCCGCCGAAAAAGACAACCCGGCAGGAGGTACTGGAGACTTACCGACTGGTCAAGATGCACGATCGGGTTGGACGCATGTCCGATATTCTCGAGTACTCGCACGTTGCCTTACCCAAGGCGCGCTTTTCTGAAGATCTACTCGAAGAGCTTTACGAGACCTGTGCCAAAAGTGTCTCTGAAGAAGGCGACCAGATCGTGTTCAAGCATATTTATATCGAACGCCGCATGACACCCTTGAACCTGGCCGTGCTGCAGGCCGACGACCAGTACCTGCGGCGATTGATGAAAGGGTATGGTGAAGCGATCAAGGAACTGGCCGCAGCCAACATTTTCCCAGGTGACCTGCTGATGAAAAACTTCGGTGTTACCGGACAGGGACAGGGCCGCGTCGTATTCTATGATTACGACGAAATCTGCTATCTGACCGAGTGTAATTTTCGTCAAATACCCGAGCCGCTTTACCCGGAGGACGAATTTGCCTCGGAACCCTGGTACAGCATCGGGGCGAATGATGTTTTTCCCGAACAGTTTGTGACATTTCTGTTCGCCGATAACCGGGTACGCCAGGCATTCTTAAAATACCATAGCGATCTGCTTGAGGCCGAGTTCTGGATTCAAAAACAGAAAAACATAGAGGCTGGTATCTACGAGGACGTCTTCCCTTACCCGAAAAAATTACGTTTCGCGCGCTAGCCTAAATTAACCTTGATACGCTCAGCAGGATTCCATCCTCATCGCTGTAGAGAAACTCGCCTGGACGAAAGCTTGCGCCGAGAAAACTGACCTCCACATTGGCTTCACCCCTGCCCTCCTTGACGCTGCGCAACGGGTTTGTTGCAAGCGCCTTAACACCTATATCCATCTCGGCGATATCGGCAGCATCGCGTATACAACCATTGACGACGACACCACTCCAGCCGTTTTCATGCAATGCAGCCGCCATCATGTCACCTAACATCGCACAGCGCATCGAGGCTTCATTGTCGATCACCAGCACCTTGCCCTGGCCTGCAGTGCGGATCTGCTCACGCACGCGCGAATTATCGTCCAGCGACCTGATGGTCACGATCTCTCCATGAAAACGCTTGTTGCCACCAAAATTGATAAGCCCAGGAGAAACGATTTGCACCTTGCCCTCGTGCGTGTCACTTAAATCAGCGGTTTTAAAAGTCATTAAAATTACCCGGTGTTCATAAAAAAAGCGCTCACGGTAGAACCATGGGCGCCTTTCTCGTGCAGCAGTTTTAAAAGGCTAAAACTGGTCTTCCTCGGTAGAGCCAGCCATTGCCGTAACCGACGAGGAGCCCCCCTGGATCGTGGTCGTAACATCGTCAAAATAGCCGGCACCGACTTCCTGCTGGTGAGAGACAAAGCTGTAACCTTTATCAGCAGCGGCGAATTCCGGTTCCTGTACCTTTTCGACGTAGTGCTTCATGCCCTCACCCTGCGCATAATCGTAGGCCAGATCGAACATGTTGTACCACATATTATGGATGCCGGCGAGCGTGATGAACTGGTATTTGTAACCCATCTCGGCTATCTTTTCCTGGAACTCGGCGATGGTCTTATCGTCGAGATTTTTCTTCCAGTTAAATGAAGGTGAACAGTTGTAAGCCAGCAATTTACCGGGGTGAGCGGCGCGTACGGCTTCCGCCCATTCTCGTGCAAAACCGAGGTCGGGGGTACCGGTTTCACACCACACCATATCGGCGTAATTAGCGTAAGATACGCCACGAGAAATGGCCTGTTCGAGGCCATTTTTGACCACGTAGAAACCCTCGCTGGTGCGCTCGCCGGTGACAAACGGCTTGTCATTATCATCGACATCCGAAGTCAGCAGGTTGGCTGCCTCGGCATCGGTACGAGCCAACACCACGGTAGGAACATTCATGACATCCGCAGCAAGCCTTGCGGCGATTAGCTTTTGCACCGCTTCCTGGGTCGGAATCAGCACCTTGCCACCCATATGGCCGCACTTCTTGACCGCGGCCAGTTGATCTTCAAAGTGAACGCCACCGGCACCGGCACTGATCATGTTTTTCATCAGTTCAAACGCATTCAGAACGCCACCGAACCCGGCTTCCGCATCTGCAACGATCGGCAGGAAATAATCGACATAGCTGGCATCACCGGGATTGACACCGCGACTCCATTGAATTTCATCGGCGCGACGGAAGGTATTATTGATACGGCGCACCATCGCGGGAACTGAATCGTAAGCATATAGTGACTGGTCCGGATACATGGTTTCAGAAGTGTTGCCATCGGCGGCGACCTGCCAACCCGACAGGTAAATTGCTTCAATACCGGCCTTCGCCTGCTGCATTGCCTGGCCGCCGGTAATCGCGCCCATGCTATTGACATAGCCTTTCTTCGCACCGCCGTTTACCTGCTGCCACAGCTTCTCGGCGCCCATCCGCGCCAACGTATTTTCAGGTTGTACCGAACCACGTAAGCGCACAACATCTGCGGCGCTGTAGCCGCGCGTTACGTTATTCCAGCGTGGGTTTTCCTGCCACTCTTTTTCAACTGCGGCAATTTGTTCGTCTCTCGTCATTTTGTTGTATCTCTCACAAATACAGGTTAATTAAAATATTTGGCCGAAGGCCCGAAAACCGCTAAATATACGCCTGTTTTACTATTTAAAAAGTAAATTTACTTAATTTTGTCTATTGGATATCACAATAACGTAATTCGCCGCGCCAAACCTTGATCCTGCTCCATGTAATGTGCATAAGCTAGCGCTAGCACGACATTTCATTTCATTGCGACGACTGATCAATTGGAGTCAAATTCGTTCGCGGGGTCACAGCTTGTGACCGAAACATAATTAAATAAACGGATCTAGTTTGATTTTTGTATTGAGTTACCTAATAATTTGGTTTCTTGAGCAGGGCCATGGCAAATTCATACTACAAGCAAAATCATTTAAAAAAGCTGCGCGCATTTTGCCAGACTGCTAAGTTGGGCAGCATGACCAGGGCAGCTGAATCACTGTTTGCAAGCCAACCCACGATTTCGCTACAAATTCACGCCCTCGAAGAAGAGATGGACACCATCCTGTTCGAACGCAGCGGCCCCAAGCTGAGCCTGACGACCGAGGGCAGTATCCTGTATGAATTGTGTCTACCGCACGTCCAGGGCATCGACCGACTCAAGGAAACCTTTGATGCGCACTGCGGCAATCTAACTTCGGGTGAACTCCACATCGCCGCGGGTGAATCGACTATCCTGTACATTTTGCCAGGACCCGTCGGTAAGTTCTCACAACAATATCCGGCGATTAAACTGCACCTCGCCAATGAAACCGGCCGCAATGGCATGGAGATGCTGCGTACCGATTCGGTAGATTTTGCGGTTGGATCGATGCTGGAAGTACCCGATGACCTGGTTTACGACCCGATCGTAACCTACAACCCTGTGGTGATTACTCCGCTCGATCATCCGCTAGCACGGACGGACAAGATCACCCTCGTCGATATTGGCAAATACGGAATGATCCTGCCACCGCGTCACCTGAGTACCTGGCATATCGTAAAAATGGTATTCGCACAGCACAACGTTAATTTCCGCGTCACACTGGAAGCGGGTGGATGGGAAGTGATCAAGCGTTACGTCAGCCTCGGACAGGGAATTTCCATCGTCACCGATGTCTGCATCACCGAAGAGGATCGAACAAAGATGAGCGTGATTCCGGTCGACCAGTATTTTCCAAAACGCAGTTACGGTATTGTTACCCGCAAGGGCAAGTTTTTATCGGCACCATCGAAGCGCTTTATCGAAATCATGCACGAGTGCTTTGGCGGTGGAATTGATTCATAAACAAGTTACGCTAGAGGGGGTAGTTAATGTCTTACCAGGATGAATACCAGGCATCAATCGATAATCCAGAAGCATTCTGGGCGGAGAAGGCAGACCAGCTCGACTGGTATAAGCCCGCCACCAACGTGCTTAGCACCGACGAACATGGCATTCAGCGTTGGTTTGCCGATGGCGAATTGAACACCTGTCATCTAGCTCTCGATTATCATGTTGACAATGGACGCGGCGATCAAACCGCTCTGATTTATGATTCTCCGGTTACTGACCAGCAAAAAAAATACAGCTACCGCGAACTCCGTGATCAGGTCGCCCTGTGCGCGGGCATGCTTAAGAACCATGGAGTCGAAAAAGGCGATCGCGTCGTCATTTACCTGCCAATGATTCCTGAGGCGCTGATTTCGATGCTTGCCTGCGCGCGCTTGGGCGCGGTTCACTCGGTGGTATTCGGCGGGTTTGCGCCACCCGAGCTTGCGGTACGTCTTGATGACGCAACTCCGAAAGTTCTATTGACTGCATCCTGCGGTATCGAAATTAACCGAGTTATCGAATACAAACCCATTGTCGACGCTGCAATCGAGATGGCAAGCCATAAGCCCGATACCTGCGTGGTGTTACAACGTCCGCAGGCAACTGCCAGCATGCAGGACGGACGAGACGTGGACTGGCAACAGGCGCTAGCGGACGCCAGCCCGGCTGACTGCGTACCGGTCAAGGGCACCGACCCACTGTATGTCCTGTATACCTCTGGCACCACCGGCAAACCCAAGGGCGTGGTGCGCGAAAACGGCGGTCACGCGGTCGCGCTGAAGTACAGCATGAGTGCGATTTACGACATCGAACCCGGTGACGTTTACTGGGCGGCGTCCGATGTCGGCTGGGTAGTCGGACATTCCTATATCGTGTACGCGCCGTTACTGCACGGCTGTACGACGATACTTTACGAAGGCAAGCCGATCATGACGCCGGATGCCGGCGCGTTCTGGCGCGTGATTTCCGAACACGGGGTCAAGGCGCTGTTCACCGCGCCGACCGCGTTTCGTGCGATCAAGAAAGAAGATCCGGAAGCCAAACTGGCCGGTCAGTATGACTTGTCCTGCCTGAAGACCATTTTTGCCGCCGGCGAACGTCTCGACCCGCCGACCTACGAATGGCTCAGCGACAACTTCAGGGTGCCGGTGCTCGACCACTGGTGGCAAACCGAAACCGGTTGGGCGATCGCGGCGCCGCTGCACGGCCTCGAGCCGATGCCGGTCAAGCCGGGCTCGTCGACGATGGCGGTGCCAGGTTTCAACGTGCAGATTCTCGACGAGGCCGGCAACCGGCTCGGCCCTAACGAACAGGGATTCATCGCGGTCAAGCTGCCGTTACCGCCAAGCTGCCTGACCACGATCTGGGGTGACGTCGAACGCTTCAAGGAAAACTACCTGCAGACTTACCCGGGTTACTTCACCACCGGCGACGGCGGCTACATCGACGAAGATGGTTACGTCTTCATCATGGGCCGCGTCGATGACGTTATCAACGTCGCCGGCCACCGCCTGTCAACCGGCGAAATGGAAGAAGTGGTCGGCAAGCACCCGATGGTCGCCGAATGCGCGGTCATCGGCCGTCGCGACGAACTGAAAGGACAGATGCCGATGGGTTTCGTGGTGCTGAAAAATGCCGAGGGCGCCAAACCCGATCAGGTCGTCGACGAACTGGTGCAGCTGGTGCGCAAGGACATCGGCGCGGTCGCGGCGTTCAAGGAAGCCCTCGTCGTCGGCCGCCTGCCGAAAACGCGCTCCGGCAAGATCCTGCGTAAAACGCTGCGCGCAATGGTTGATGGCGACGATTACGTCGTGCCTTCGACAATCGAAGACCCGGCTGCGCTAGATGAAATCAAAGCATTGCTTTAATGCCAATTCTGCGGATACAGCATCTCAAGCTTTGAACAGGCGCTCGCAGACGCAACTGCTTTGATTTATCGATAACCCAAAAAATTATTTGGTTTAGCCCCTGGACTAAACCAAACCCTTAAGCAATCAGGTTAAAGGCTGTTTCTCAGCCACGCTGGGCCAGGTAACTGCCGGCTCCGACGTATTCCACCCGGTCGTTGATATTTACTTTCCCGGTTACCTTGACATCGCGGGTAAGCGTATCGAGCAACGGGCATTGACGTTCAACGACGTCGATCAGATTTTTGAGTTCCTCATCGGATGCAGGGCTCTTTAGATGTACATGGTAATCCATCGCGAGCAGGCCGGGCGGCACGTCTGCATCCATACCCATTAAACCTTTTAGATCGAGATCCGCAGTTACGTCCACCTTGCATTCGTCAAGCTGGATGTCCATTGCCGATGCCAGGGCCGCGTACATGATTTCCTGACAGGTCCCAAGTGCTACCAGGACGACATCAGCGGGACTCATGGCTTCGTCGCCACCTCCGAATGCCGCCGGTTCGTCAATGGTCATGGTCTCGAAGTCGCGCACTTTAGCGGTGCAGCGGACATCACCTTCCCATTTTGTGGTTGCCTGGTACTTAACTTTGCCGGCTGATGCATCAGCTTCTACTGCGGCAGCGGTTTGTTGAATGGCTGCTTTAACGGATTGCTGTGACATTGCTCTCTCCCCTACATTATATTTATGGTTGCCTGCGTATGAATACTGCGTTCTTTAGTTGCGACTTGCAATAACAGGACTGTAAACGAACCGCAAAATTATATACTCCCAACAATTGCATATACAGCGATTAATTCAGATGATTGGGAGCCCAAACTAACGCATTACATGTAAAAATCGCTTGTCCTCACTCGCGAATAAAGCAGCAGTACCTGGTCACCGGCTAAGAAATGATTGCGATGGCAAGGTCCATGACATTAGTGTTGGTCGGTCCGGTCACAAACAGGCTTTGGTGCTGTTCGAGATAGCTGCCAGCGTCCGCGTTTCGCAACGCCAGGCGGGCAGTCTCAGGATTACTCCAGGTATTACCGTCAACAAGTCCACCGGCAGCCGTGGTTGGCCCATCGGTGCCGTCGGTACCTGCTACCAGTATGCTTACATTGTTCCTCCCGGTGATATGTTCAGCAAGCGCTAATGCCAGACTCTGGTTACGCCCGCCCCTGCCCGGGCACTCTGGTAATACGACGGTTGGCTCGCCACCCCAAATGTATACCCCGGGTTTGGCCTGATCCAGTTTGGCCCCAATGTCAGGAGCCAGCTCGAATACATCACCATAGAGCGATTCCTGGTTGAACCTGACTTTTAAACCGAGCTCACGAGCCTGTATTGCAGCATACTCGCGTGCGATCTGGTTTGACGCGACGACCCTTGAATTCGCTGTCGTCCTGGCTCGATGGCAATCACCCAGACCAGAGCCGATGGTTGCAATACTGTCGCCTTCGACATCCGAAATGGCATAAACACGGATCTCGGCACCTTTGAAGGCTTCAACCAGTTTGCCATCCTTGATTAACGAAGTTTCCTTGCGGCGCGCGTTAATTTGACCAATAGTTTTACCGCCTGCGATCATTTCATCGGTTATAGCCTGAAGATCTACAAGCGACATTTCTTCCGGCAAAGCTTCCGCAAGGGAAGATGCGCCGCCCGAGACCAGCAGCAAAACACGGCTACCTGAAGGCATCGCGCGCATTCGATCGAGCAACATCTGGCCTGCCTCCAGTGACTTTTTATCCGGAATTGGATGTCCTGCCTCAACGACTTTTACCCGCGCGCGCACGCAAATATTTTCATCCGCATGATCGTACTTGGTTACAATCAACGCCTCGCAAGGAGGCAGATTGTCGAGCGCACCCTGGCACATACCAACCGCCGCCTTGCCCACCGCAAGCACCAGGTCAGGATTAAAATCGCTGTCAGCGCTTAGCGCACTCGCAACGGCCTGGTAACCGGACACTGCGCCCACAGCCGAGTTCCAGATTTTAATCAGCGCCTGCGTTCTTGCATCGGTACCCTTCATCACTAGTGATAGAACACGAACGCCCGGGTTTCGACGCTTTCGCGCGGTTTTGCGTCGGGCGGTGCATCCGCCAGGTGGATTGCGGTATGTATGTTGCAGGGATGCGTGCCGCCGTCGATAGAATCGAAAGTTTTGAACAACAGTACTTCATCGGGACGCATCGCTGAATAATAAAACCAACGCTGCTCCGGATCATGCAGTGCAAGCTGAATTTCACCGACGTGGTTCGGCGCCCGGCGCTCGGTGTCGACCAGGTTGTCGGCCTTGAGACTGCGCGAATCCACCAATGCGAGTGGATAATCCTCGACCGGGTCGGTGAGCGGTCGCCATACGTTGATAATCTGGAATCGTCCCCTGGCGAGCTCGTCAGCCTCGGCGCCTAGATTCTCCTGCAAGCAGACGAAACCCGATGTCGAGGTGTAATCATTGTGCACCAGGGTCGCCGGCTCACGTACGTTTTTCTGCTCGCGCAGGTCA
>JAOTXY010000102.1 GCA_029862125.1 Gammaproteobacteria bacterium
AGCCCTGATTGACTCGGGGTGGAGCGTAACCGGGTCAGGGCATGCCGATCGATTGGTATCCCGAATGCTTTCGACCAGACCGCGGCAATTTCATAGGCCTGGTTGTAACCACGTTCGAACAGGCGTTCGCGATGTAACGGCACCGGTATCAGGATTTCCGGTCGTGGCGAGCTTTTGCGAAACGAATCGAGGCATTGCAGGCACAGTGTTTTCGACAGGTAAAGCGCTTCGGAAAACTTGAGTTGAAGCAGGTAATCTCGCCCCAATCCCCGGTATTGCAGCGGCGCGATCATTTTCTGCCAGCGTGGTGGGTTAAGCAGGCAGGCCGGGCATACCCGGCCGGTAACAGGATTCGGTTGCGCACAGGACTGGCATGGATTCGGCACCCGTTTCAGCTGCGCACTGCAGTCCGGACACAAGGAGTTTGCGTCGAAAAGCTCGCTGCCGCAAGCGAGACAAATCCCGGGCGCAAATAGGTGGTTGATTAAGCGCATGATTCCGCGCTGGAGATTTCTTCCTGACATTGACTATTCCCTGTCTTGCAATAGACTTGGCGTTCTCCTTATGACTACGGCCTGACCCTCGATGACCGATGCAGTGCAATCCGTCCGCCACGACTGGACGCTCGATCAAATTAAAACCCTTTTTGAACAGCCTTTCAACGATTTATTGTTCCGGGCCCAAACCATGCACCGTGAACATTTCGACCCCAACGCGGTGCAAATCAGCACCTTGCTGAGCATTAAAACCGGTGCCTGCCCGGAGGACTGTGCCTATTGTCCGCAGAGCGCGAAGTACGACACCGGGCTCGAACGCGAACGCCTGCTGCCGCTCGATGAAGTACGCAGCGCCGCGATGAATGCCAGACAAAACGGCGCGACACGATTCTGCATGGGCGCAGCGTGGCGTAATCCCACCGACAAAAATCTCGAAAAGGTGATCGAGATGATTAACGTGGTCAAGGATCTCGGCATGGAAACCTGTGTGACGCTTGGCATGCTGACCCGTGAGCAGACGCGAAAACTGAAACTGGCTGGGCTCGATTACTATAATCACAACCTCGATACCTCGCCCGAATATTACGAGGAAATCATTACCACGAGGACCTACCAGGATCGCCTCGATACCCTCGAGAACCTGCGCGCCGAAGACATCAACGTTTGTTGTGGCGGCATTATCGGTATGGGTGAAACCGATAAGGATCGCGCCGCGCTTCTGCAGCAGCTTGCCAACCTGCCGGAGCATCCGCAAAGTGTACCGATCAATCTGCTGGTGCGGGTTGAGAATACACCGCTATATGGAACCGATGAACTCGATCCGATCGATTTTGTGCGTACTATCGCGGTCGCGCGCATCATGATGCCGGCATCCGTGGTGCGTCTTTCAGCGGGCCGCACCGCGATGAGCGAAGAATTGCAGGCGCTGTGTTTTCTCGCTGGCGCCAATTCGATTTTTTATGGCGATACTCTGCTGACCACGCCGAATCCGGATGAAAATTTGGACCAGGATTTATTCCACAAGCTCGGTATTGTCGCCAACGGCGAGCAGCAGACGGAGTCAGGCGGCAACGCCGCAGCCTGATAGGCTGCAGGTCAGCGCGCGTGCACGCGGCCGGTTTAATTCGGGTGACTGGCAAAGTCTGTTATCAGTCGGACTAGCCCAAGGGATGGATTTTACAGACCTTCACAGTTTTTCGGCAGGTATTTCTGAGCCAGGTTGCTGCTGCACTGCCATCGATTCATACTCAGGTTTCCATCGTCTGCGTCGGGACTCAAGGTTATTATTTTATCGTTACCAAACAACTCCCTGAGTTCGACCACCATGCTGCCATCGGGCTGCAGGTTTACGTATGAGATGGTGTCGCTATTGGCAAACAACGATTCCGAATAACCAATTGCAGAAAGACTATCCGGCCAGTCTCCCTCCATCATGAAGTGCTCGAGGACACCTACCTTAAGCGCATTGATTTCTGAAAATGCCTGGGCCGCATGCGCCTGTACAACATACCGGTTACTCAGGCTCTGGGTTACCCCGGACCCGGCTTCACCATCTTCGTCCATAAACGAAAACAGGTTGCTGAAAAAACCTTTTTCCTGCTCTTCATCATTCATCAGATTGGCGACGAATTCCCGGTTGGCGAACAATTGAGTGGTCGCGTTTTTGATTGCCATGGTCAGAATCTTTTTGGCCTTGGCGTTCAACAGCCAGCTGTCGGCAACGCCTTCGGTGGTTAGCTGAAATAGAACGTCCTGGTCAGTGGCACCGACGAGCTTCCAGTTAACGGTGATAATCACTCGATGTCGTTTGAACTGACTGGCAGATATTTTTCGATCGGAAAAAACAATGTTTTCATCTAAATCAGGGGCGCAGGAATCGAAGCGTATATCGACGATGTCCGCATGCAGGCTATAGCCGCCGAGCTTACGCTTCATATTGACGACGCTGTACGCGTCCGCGACCTGGGCGGGATATCCCAGGCTTTTTACCACTTTCAATTCGGTGCCGATTATTTCACCCGAATCCGGGAAGTTTCGTGGATGATCGTTGAGTGCCTGCGGCCAATTGCGTTCCTTGAACGGAGCGCAGTCCGTACCGTAGGCGTAATACCCGATCATTTTTTTCGCCGGGATACGAGCCCATGGATTACTCTCGGAAACAACGAAGAGATTCCGTGCTTCCTCCTCGCCCGACATGACTATGCCACGTAGCGATGGATCCTGTTTTGCGGTAAACGCATTTTCAGCAGGTAAATTTCTGGCTTTTAAAGTTATCAGTTCGATAAAATCAGCGTCAGCAAAAAGCTGTTCTGCGGCCATTCCGATGGCATCTGACATGGCTTCAGCACCCTTCGAATCAGCCAGTAAGTTGCCGGCAAAACCCATGGTATTGGTGTGATACAGCAGTTTTTGATTACGATCTGTTTTCAGGGTCCATTCGATCCAGACCTGTAGCCTGTTGCGAGTCAATTTGCGCAATGAGGATTTATCGATGGGCTTGTACTTGGCCGATGACGATAACGAAGGCGCGCAGGCATCGTAGGTAACCTTTACCAGTTTGGCATTGAGGCTGTAGCCGCCCGAATTTTCCAGTTTTGAAAGCGTATCAGCCGAAGCCGGATTAACCGAGTAACCGAGCGGCCTGATCTTTTTTACAATTGCCTTGCTGGTTTGCTGTGCATTCGAAGTCAGCCATTTTTGATTATTAAGTGCGATATTCAGCGGTAACGGTTTTTTCGCTGCACATTTTTCACCAAACAGGATGTTGCCTATTTCTGCTTCGGGTTGCTTGTTCTTTATCCAGTCCTTGCTATTGACTGCAACAAACAGTTTTCTGGTTCTGGTTTTTGCGTCGGAACTTATTGGCTTTAAACCTGTTTTTTGAATCTTCCCGACGCTGATGCCATCCTCCTCCACCAGGATTTTATCGATGAAATCCCTGTCCGAAAAAAGTGTCAGTACTGCGGATTCGAGCGCGTTTTTGATCGCGGTACTCGAAGAACTGGACTGGTTCCACCCGTTGTAATTGCCCGGGGTCACCGCCTCGTAGATAACATCCTGGTCACGATTTGTTTTTAGCTGCCAGTTAACCTGCAACCTGACACGATTCTTGGTAAACCTGCTTGCTGATATTTTATCGATCGGCTTGAGGCGCTCGCTCTTGCGGATGTTGGGCGCACAGGTGTTCAAATTCATCGCAATGATTTCGGCATGCAGACTCAAGCCGCCGGTTTTTTTCAGACGACCAAGCAGGCGATACTTTTCGGTTTTTTCGGATTCGTAGTCCAGCCCGTTAATGATCTTGTTAATCTGGTGAGCTAGCCTCGATTCGTCCGGGAACAGGGATCGATGGTGGACGAACACATCGGGTGTGTTTATTGCGCCGCGCGTGGTGCAGCCTTTACCGGTGTGGTAAACGCCGATTTTACTGGTCTGGTTAACCTCGGATTCTTTCTTCCATAAATAACGAGTGTCGAGCAGATGAAGTTTTCTTGCCGTTTTTTCGTAGGGTCGAATTATGGGCTTTAATGCCGCCGAGGTTGCCTGCTGATAATCTCCGGCTGATTTATTTTTTTTGGGAATTACCTTCGAGTCTATTTTCTCATCCGGTTTTTTATCCGAGTAATGAATTTTGCCATTTTCATCGACCCACTTGAACAGTTCCGCCTGGCTGTCAAGCGAAGCCAACGCAAAGATAGTTAATACCAAAAAGATACTCGGGAAATTTCGACCCATGACGATACCGTTTAAAAGCATGCACCGAGTATAGTAAGCGGATTGATTTCTTCCAGATTCAGCCTTCGTTCGGATTCCTCGAATAACGAAGCTTGCGAAGGGAGGTTTTAACCAGCACAGTTTGTTACTGAGGGCGACCGAGGTCGATGACAACGCCGTTGGCGAGCAATTCCTCGGTGCGTTGCAGGGAATAGTTGCGGTAGTCGGTTTGCTGGTAAAACCTGCCGGCGACGAAGCGCATGCTTTCCTTGAAATGATGGGGGAAAGTCAGGCTGTCGTGGCGCCGTACTAGGTTTCCTTCATCGAAAACCAGGACCCCCGGGCGGTATATCATCTCGTGTTTCCTGGCCAGTTCGGCGGGCGTGGTTGCGTTGCCGTAGACATCCTTGATCGCTGCATTTGAATCGGCATCGAGGCGCACGATAGTAAACGGCGCAATTTCTTCGCGCACCTGCTTGTGCGCCAGAATGCCATCATGAAACTCGTCGCAGTCATAGCAACTTCCATCTTCGAATATGACCATTAACGGGCCCTCTACGCTGGACAGATCGGTAATTTCACTGAACAGTGAGTTAGCGCGCAGCTGGTAAACATTCCTGTCGAGTTTCGCCTGCAGGTAATCAGCTAGGCTGGTCGTCTGGTACGACCGGGTTGCGACGAATTCGAGTACCTGTTTAAAGCGTTCGGGTGCCCGGTAGCCGTTAACACGTACGATGGTTTTATTGCCTGCGTCAAGAAACAGCAAGGCCGGGGTCGAGTAAACCTTCAGAATCTCACCCAGCTCTTTTTCGGTAACCGAGATTTCTTCGTTAAAAGCGATTTCGCGATCGCCCTGGATATTGATTGCGATGGTGTCGAAATTGGCCTGGATATAACTGGTCAGGGGTTCGGCTTCGAACGATTCTTCCAGCATGCGGTCGCAGTATGGGCAGCCATTGAGCTCGAAAAAAAGCAATACGTGCTTGCCTGCATCGCTGGCATCGTCAACGTCGTCTGCGATCTCGAGGAAACTCTCTTTAAACCAGGCCGGGGGCGCGTGCAGTACACCACCGGTAATCTTGCCGCGGGTTTCGCTGGCATTGGCGGCGCCTGGCAGCAGCAGGGCGACTACCATTATCAAAACCGGGATGTTCACGAGATTTCCGGCTTTATTCATGCTCCATATCCTCGACGGGCTTGCGATAAAGGGAATATAAATCAATTTACCCGGTTTTAAAATTGCTCCAGTGGTAATAGATTCCCCGGCAAAAATGCGACATATTTTACTTATCGAGAATGTCTTGAATTCGCCCTGCTAAAATCATTCGTCACGACATATAACTATATAGCGGGAAGACCATGAATTTAGTTGCAACATTGATTTCATTATTAGCCCTGGGTCTTTTGATCGTGCTGAGCATCCAGATGCGAAGCCAGCGAAAGGCCACCGAAGAATTACTCGCCGATAACCGAATTCGCACCAGGCTCTACCAGGATGCCGACGAATCGACCACTTTAATTCTGAGTCGTACCATACAAAACATCAGCGTCGGGCATCCAGACCCCAACCTGGAGAGCGACTCTTTCACGCTCAAGGTCGTACGGGAACTGGTCAAACGCAAGGTGTCGAAGGAGAAATGGCTCGAGATTCAGACCAATGAGCGACTTGTCCATGAACTTTACCTGCTGTTGCGTGGTGGCGGCATAAAAAAAGGCCCGCGCCTGGTGGCGCAGGCCAAGTAGTGAGGAGAGTCGGGGAACTCTCGGCCTGAGATTGCCCCTGGCCTAGTAACTCGCGCTATCGCTGTCGTAGGTTAAGCCTATGGCAGCGGCCTGGTCCTTCACCGCGCGGTATATCTTTTCGTCCAGTGAATCTTCGGCACCACCCTCGGCGGCAACCTTTTCTTTGATAAAGTTGCTGCGTGATTCTGACAGCTTTTTAATTTCCTGCTGTAACTGGTCACGGCGTTGTGCCTGTTCAGTAATCACTTCCATCTGCTCTTCCGGTGCCATCGCCTGCATTGTGGCAGGCAGGTTTTCCTGCTTGATTTCGTCGAGTTCAACCCGGCCCGATGCAATCGCATCAACCAGTTCACTTTCTCCAAGCAGGTTCGCCTTGCCGCTTGCGGTCGCATTGAAGGTATCGCGTCGTGCAAGTGCCTCGCTTGATAATTCCTCGCGCAGCCTGGCATTGGCGTCGAGCTTTGCCTGTTGTGCCTTTTTGGTCGCTTCATCTCCATAGTAAAGGCGGGTGTCTTCGAGTTCGGCGGCAAGTTTGGACAACTCTTTGTCGAACGGGGTTGAGACGGCCACCGTGTTACCGGAGTCTTCGACCTGGAAATACTCACCGTGACCCAGTGCTGCAATTTGCTGCCATGCGGGGCGGGTGTACTCGTGCTGCCCACTCTGGATCGCGTTAACAACGATCCCCTTTGATGCGGCCGCGGCGAGCGTGACCGGGTACTTGACGTCATTAGGGTAATCCATGTGCGGAGGTGCATCGCCGACCAGGAAAGCTACCTTGTATACGTTGCTATCGTTACTCCACGAAATCTTGTGGATTGCATCGTAAAGTGCCTGGTTTACGCTTTCGGGCCCGTCACCGCCCCCCTGGGCGCGGAAGTCCATCAGGCTTGCGTACATCGAATCGAGGTCATCCGACAGGTCGAACACCCTTGTTATGTAAGCGTCTCCACGGTCACGAAACGCAACCAGTCCCATCTTGATGTCGGGATTTTCCTGCGCCGAGGCCATGGTTGTGGCAATCGACCAGATCTTTTCCTTGGCCGCCTGGATCAGGCCACTCATGCTGCTGGTGGTGTCGAGCACGAAAACAACTTCGATGCGATGACTCTGCTGCGGCACGACGTGGGTGTTATGCGTGGCCTGGGTCGCCTGTGCCTTTTGCAGGGTCGGGAACAGTGCGATGCCGGTGGCGGTGGCGACGAGAAGTGCCAGCGCAATTATTCTGGGATTAAATGCTGTGCTTTTCATTGGATTATCTCCGGGGTTAGGGTTGGGTAAGTTTGCGCACCGCATCAAGCGCGACACGGTGTGCGGTTTGGAATGATGATTGATCATGCTGTTGGCGCCAGGCCTCGGTGGTCTGCTTGCGCGCAAGATCCGGGAGCCAGCAAAACAGGGCCTGGACCAGGAAGAAACTCCACAGGGCGCCCGCGAGGCTGCCGGTGTTGACCATGGCCCAGGCACTTGCTGCGAGACCGGCCGCGACCAGCCCAAAATCGAGCGCCGCGGTAAACAGCGAGGCATGAAAATAAAGCGAGCGTGTCAGCCAGATAATACCGGCCTGAACCAGTACCTGTTCAAACAACGCCATGTTAAAGAACCAGCAGGCGAGACTTACCAGGCCCCAGCCGGCTATAACGACGACGCGTCCGACGCGGGCATTGCTGCGCTTTAGCAGGTAAAGCAGGTAGATCAGAGTTGCCGCGCAAAGCAGCAGGTTGAACAACGTGGCGTAGGCGACAAATCCGCCCAGCACCAGGCTCACTGCTCCGGCGCCGAGACTGATCGCGATTGCGACGATGATGCCATCGATGATTCCGGGGGTTTTCATGCTTTGGCCCTCCGTTCTTTTTCGCGCAGTAAAGCAATTTCAATTTCTTCGCTGCGGATCGTGTCAGCGTGGTTGAATTCGCCACTGCCGAAACCTTCATCGTCGCTGACCAGCAGCTCGAGTTTTTGCTTCATACTGGTTAATTGCTGGTTTTGTTCGTCGATTTGCTGTTCAAGATTCTGGCGCTGCAATTCAACACTGGTGAACTGCTGTTGCAGTGCCTGCAGCTGTTTTTCGCTGACCAGTTTGCGACGAATCAAATCGCGTGCCAGGTCGTCTTTTTTCGCAGCCAGGCAGATATCGAGCTCTTCGTCGTATCCTTTAAGGCTTGTCGAGGTAGCCTTAGCCGCCTTGTCGAGTTGGGCAGCCTCATGCTGCAGTAGCTTCAGGCGTTGTTGATCCTGGTCGAGCGTGAATTGCATTTCACGGACCGCCTGCCTGAGTTGCAGGTCGGGTTCCTCGATGCGATCGAGGACCGCGTGGAAATCGGCCTGAAACAGTCGTGATAGTCGGGTTACCAATGCCATTTTGATTGCTCCGTTGTGGTTGAAAGATGCAGTAATTCTGGGTCAGGAGCGGGATCAAAAACAGGCAGGGTTTGGTAAAACCTGGTGCGACAGGTTTACAAAAAATTTACATAGCTTATGGACTGGAATGCTAGGATTGTTGTGTGTTTATTAAGGATAAAATGTGATGGCGCAGAAAGCGCGCTTGCTGATCGTTGAAGACGAGGCCGCAATACGTAGCGGGCTGGTCGATGTTTTTGTCTACCATGGCTACGAGGTTGAGACTGCCGAGCACGGTGATGACGGTTTGCGCAAGTCGCTGAGCGGGCAATTTGACCTGATTCTGCTCGATGTCATGTTGCCCGGTGTTGATGGCTTTGAAATCTGTAACCGTATCCGCCAACAGGATCGGCAGCAGCCGGTTATCATGCTGACTGCAAAATCGAGTGACGAAGACATCGTCCAGGGGCTTACCCTGGGTGCCGACGATTACGTCGCCAAGCCTTTCTCGGTGACGCAACTGGTGCTGCGAGTAGAGGCGGTATTGCGGCGTTCGGGATTCGGTGAAGACTCGGCGCGGGAAATCAGTCTCAACAATGGTGTCGTCATCGATACTGAGAATCTGTGTGCAGGAGACACCGTTTTCACGCGTCGTGAAATGGACCTGCTGCAGTATCTTTGCCAGCAATCGGAGCGTCCGGTGGCACGCGAAGAGCTGCTCGCGCGAGTCTGGGGCTATGCCAATCACATGGAAATAGAAACCCGTACCGTCGACATTCATATTGCCAAGTTACGCCGCAAAATCGAATTCGATCCCGCCAATCCCGAAGCCATTGTTACGGTACGCGGTGCCGGCTACCGCCTGATGCTTGCCGAGCAATGACCCAGCGGCGCCTCACCCTGTTGCTGGTGCTGTTTTTCGTGGCGCTGGCGTTACCGACCTCGATCCTGGTTTACCAGGCCTACGGGCAGTTGAAATGGGAGGCTTTCTACCAGCATCAGCAGCTCGCTCGCGAACTGACATTACGCATCGACAGCGAATTTCGAAACCTGATCGAGCGCGAAGAAAGCCGACCCATCAGCGACTATGAATTTCTTAATGTCAGCGGCTCCGAGGGCTCCGCTTTTCTGCAGCGCTCGCCGCTGTCGCAGTTCCCGCTGGAGGCGGAGGTACCTGGCTTGCTGGGTTATTTCCAGGTCGATTCTGCAGGGCAGCTGCGTACCCCGACCGTGCCCGAAGCCAACGCGTCCAGCTATGGCATATCTTCATCCGAACTGCAGCAGCGCGAGCAGCAGGAAGGGCGGATTCGCGGCATTCTCGATCAAAACCGACTGGTCGGAAAAAGTGATCTCGCGGCATCACCGGCGGTCGGTGAAATTCTTGCCGAGGAAGAGGTAACCCAAGCGTCACGCGCCGATGCGCCGAGTCTGACCACCGAAGTCGACAGCATGAGTTCGGGTATCGCGATGGATGATGGTGATACCCAGGGACAGTCGGCCTTCGATGAATTAACCACGCGGAAGTTAAATACCCCTGCTGAAAGCAGCGCACCCGTCGACCAGGTCAAGGACTTAAAACTCGAAGACAGCTTCCAGATAGCAGCCGGAGCCGAACCGGAGGCGCAGCGCCTGGAAGCAAAGAAGCAGGCCGAGGTCAGGCGTTCGCGCAAGGAAAAGGTAAACCTGCCACAGGCCGTGCTCGAACAGACATTAAGTCTTGAGAAAAGCGTCGCTGAAAGTACAGATAATGAAGTCGAGTTTGCCGAGCCGTTGCTGGATCAGCGGTCGATCCGGATTCAGACATTTGAAAGTGAAGTCGAGCCGATGGAATTTGCGTTGCTCGACAGCGGTCATTTTGTCCTGTTCCGGCGTGTCTGGCACAGCAATGAACGCTACGTGCAGGGTATTCTGATCGACCAGGCGAATTTCATTGAAGGCTTGATTGCGCCGGCGTTTCGCGAATCGAGCCTTTCATCGATGAGCAAACTGATTGTCGCCTACCGCGGTTCGATCCTGGAAAACTTCGCCGCCGATTACAGCCGACTGTACCGGCCCAGTACCGGGCAGGCGAGTAACGAATTGCTCTACCAGAGCCGTTTGATCGCACCGTTTGGCGATATCGAGCTGATTTATGCACTGGCACGTCTGCCCGTAGGCGCCGGCGGGCAGGTCATCATCTGGTCGGCCGTGGTGCTCGCGATCGTGCTGGTGGGTGGTTGCCTGATGCTGCTACGACTGGGTCAGCGTCAGCTCGCCCTGGCACGGCAGCAACAGGATTTTGTTTCCGCGGTCAGCCACGAACTTAAAACTCCGCTGACATCGATTCGAATGTATGGCGAAATGTTGCGCGAGGGCTGGGCCGACGAAGCAAAGCGTAAAACCTATTATGATTTCATTTTTTACGAGGCAGAGCGACTCACGCGCCTGATCAATAATGTACTGCAGCTGGCACGTATGTCTCGTAACGAGCAGGCTGGCACGCTCACTGACATGACCGTCGGCGAGGCGCTGGCAGAACTCAGGCCGCGCCTCGAATCGCAACTCGAACCCTCCGGGTTTGACCTGTTAATCGGTGGTGAGACCGAGGTTGAAGCCGCTCGAATTAAAATCGATATCGACTGGTTCATCCAGATCTTCATCAACCTGGTGGATAATGCAGTCAAGTTTTCCGCTAACGG
>JAOTXY010000103.1 GCA_029862125.1 Gammaproteobacteria bacterium
CGGCGGCGCCATCGAACTGAATTTGGTTCAGCGGGAACCAGGCGAACCAGGCGTCGAGAAACGGATGACCGAAGTAGAAGCGGCTTCCGAAGCCGCGAACACGCGGCATGCGTGACGCCATAAATTTAAACAGTTTGCTCAAGGTGCTCATTGGCAGCTATCTTTTCTATTGTCTGCTGAACCTCTGGTGTTCGTGAAGACAATTGAGTAGGCGCTCCTTTGCGCATTCGAAAATCGCAATGTGTGCAGCCATCAGCAAGAGTCTGAGTTCGTTTTAACCCCCAGCCAAAGGCATCACTTAACGCGACATCAGACATACAGATATAGGGGGCGAAGGCCTCTGCGCCATGTTCCATTGCAAATTTATAGTTAGCACATTTATGGTAGTTCACGCCCAGTTCAAAATCCTCGCCATCACTACTCAAGTATTCAATTTCAAAATCACCAAATTTTTCTGTGTGACCTCGTTTGCCACGATACTCCATTAACCAGTGTATTGGTTTAGAGAACATTAACTTTTGTAAAATCCATAGTTTCCACTTCGGAATTTTTTGGGTGCTCAATCGTAGTGCTTTATGACATAACTCCCATGCCTGTGGAGGTGTTTGACCAAACTGCTCAAGTGCCCTAAAAGCTGCGACCTCTTGTGCGGTGACCAGAAGAAAGAAATTCAACAATTTCGCGCGCCTTCCTTCAATATATGGAATCTCTGGTATGAGAGCTTTGAACTCAGAAAGAACCCTATCACTTATTTGCTGTGCAGTTGTATCTCCAAATTGTTCAACCAATGTAGATTCCATTAGTTTGAGAGTGTCACGTAGGTTTTCCAACAATTCTGACTGGTGTGATAGATAGTGACTCACAGGATCTGCTCCTTTAATGTTAAGAGATTATTATTCGTAGAAGCGGCTTCCGAAGCCGCGAACACGCGGCATGCGTGACGCCATAAATTTAAACAGTTTGCTCAATGTGCTCATTAATTGAGTTTCTGGAATACGCGCGGATCAATCGCCGCAGCGCCGAAAATGCCACCCGAAAACGCTCCGGCAATTCCCGGGCTCATAACGTCCTGGCCTGACAGAAATAGACCGGGAACAGGCGTGCGAGCGTTAAGCGATTCTGACAACAGGCGGCGCGGGGACGTTTCGACGCCATAGAATCCGCCCTTCTCGTGGCGGGTAAATTCAGCAGTGGCAAGCGGCGTACCAAGCTCATGGTAGGTGATAAGCGGCGCCAAACCTGGGAACTTCTCCTTGAAAAAGTCCATCATTCTGGACTCTACAGCTTGTTTGAACGCCTTCCACTCTTCGGGACGTTCGTCGGCACCTCCATTCGCAAATTCCGCCACCGATGACCAATCGGCCCACACCAACAAATCGCCAGTGTGCCTGTTCGTCGGCCCCGGGTCATGAGCAGGATTCTTGAGAGACCCAAACGACACAAACATCATCTGGATTGGATCCTCACCCGCTCCTGCCCAGATAGCATCACTGGTGTCCCAGCTCTCGTAAAACCAGTGGTTCGAGCGCGAGGCTCCATGTTTGGTAATGTCTCCCTCGAAGCCAAGAAAGAGATTGTAGTGACAGATTGAAGGTTTGAAGGTAGCTATTTCGCGAGCCCAGTCCTGCTGGCTAACTTCCTCTGGAAGCAGGCGTTTCACGGTTTCTCTTGCGCCAATCGCCGAAACGATAGTGGGCGCATGGAATTCTTCACCGGATTGGGTACGCACCCCCACCGCTTTGCCATTTTCCAGCAATATCTCACTAACCGGAGTTCCGGCCTGTGCACAGCCACCCGCAGCTTCGATCACCGGAACAAGTCCCTTTGCGATGGCGCTGGCACCCCCGACGGGATAGGCGGCGCCCTCGAGATAGTGGCCCATGATGGTGCCATGAAAGGCGAAACTCGCTTCCTTAGGGTTGCCGCCATAGGTGCCCCACTGTGCCGATAACACGGCGGCAAGCTTCGGATTGCTGATGAGCTCCTCGATGACCTCACCGGTGGTACGACCGCACCAGCGCTGGATCTTCTTCTTATTCCACCATTGATGGGCAGAACGAAATGGCTCGGGCATTGCTCTGTGGGCACCGATCATATGCCCGGCTTCTTCTGCGGACAGCAATGCCTCGAAGTAAGCATCTATTTCGGAAACATTATCGGGAAAATGATCCTTAAGCTCCATCTTGTAAGCTTCAGCAGGGCGCCCTACAGATATCTCGAAATCGTCCGGGAAGTGCAGCGTGTCATAGATGGTGCCAACCGACTGAAAATCGATTGTACCGCCGCTGAGCCAGTCCAGGATCCGGCCCGCAAATTGGTCATGACCGAACGTGCCGCAATAGTGGAGGCCGACATCCCAGGTAAAACCTTCGCGACTGAAAGTATGCGTAAGCCCGCCAATCTTCTGCGCTTGCTCTAGCAGCAGGACTTTATGGTTCAGCCGAGAAAGAGCAGTAGCCGTCGTCATTCCACCCATACCTGAGCCAATGACAATGACATCGAAGTCGTTTGCTGATTGTTTAGCAGTCATTTAACGGCCTCCTTTCTTTTCTACATTCGCGTGTCTGTCATGTCCCACGGTGGCCAGGGGGTGCGCCAGGAGCCGAGCCACCGCGGCCTCTTCGTGGCTTGGCACGATAAGAAGATCGGGCAAACGTGTTTTTAGTGCGCGAACCCTGGCCCAGCTCTCCGCGAGTAAATCGTGCTCACCCGTCCCGGGAAACCGTTCTTTGATCATGAGATCGGTGCGGTAGCAGAGATCGGCAACGAAAAGGATGGGTGGATCGACTCGAAGGAAAACCGACGATGATCCGTCGAGGTGTCCAGGGGTCGGCAGCAGTAAGATCGAGCCGTCGCCCATGAGATCGTGTCCGTGGGTGAACGGCTTCAACGTGGCGTCTTCGATTAGACCGTATTCGATCTGCCGCCACTTCGCGCCCGGGATCTCGATGTCGCGGCGCAGCACGGCCTCTCGCTCCGGGTGAGGACCGAGCATATGTTCCCATGCTTCCCTGGAGGTAATGAGCTCTGCATTCGGAATATCCGCGATGCCGCCGACATGATCGAAATGAAGATGCGTGATGATGGCTTTGTCGACGTCTTCCGGCGCGTAACCGGCGCGACTCAACTGCTTCCCGAGCGCATCCTCGGGCTCGACGTGGAAGCGGAATATATTGTTCATGAAGGCACGCGTGACCGGATCAGGCCAAAACTCGGGATCCGTCACGACTCGTGGCGATATGCCCGCATCGACCAGGATGAGCGCGTCGCGATGCTCGATAACGAAGACGCTAAGCGGCAGCCCCTCGATGCGCTCACGACCGAGGAAGATCCACAACAGTGCATTCCAGGGGCTTCCCTCCACGTGCTGCACGTGAAGATCCACGGTTCCAGTTTGTAAGTGAGCAAGTCGCTGGATGGGCTGCGTCATGGTGAAGCTCCTTTCTTCATTGGCGCCACAACGGACAACGCGCCTTGCGAATACGGTATGTGCCAACCTTGAAAGCTAATTAGACCATGCTGGAGCAACGGCAAAATTGACTTGCATCAGGTTTATAGGCGTAGCAAATCCATATAGATGCAGGCTCGTATGTTAGGCATTCAGTACCCGCTTCCATGCTTTCGCAAGCGTTTCGTTTACCTGTTCCTTAATATTTTCTCCATGGGCAATAATCACCCTTTTCGCATCCCAGCTAAGAATTTTTTCAAGCGCGATTTTGACTATTGCTTTATTTCCCCAACCCATTTGATACTCGGGGGCGGGTTTCGGATTGTTCCACATCCGCAATATCACCTTCCACCAGAATTGAAGCAAAAGCCCCGCGTCGTGTTGATAGTCGTCGCCGATATTTTCCAGTAAATCCACGAGAATGAGCGTCCTGGAGGGTTTATGGTAAAAGGCTACCTCCCAGATAATTTTTGTTCCCTGTACCAGGACTTGTTCAATTGCGCCTTCCCACCTGTGGTCTGGTTCATTTCCAAGAATCCAATCGAATTGAATATCCGGCCGCTTTCTTTCTAATCCCGGACAAATAAAAGTTTCTGCATCTGGGTAATGCTTCTGGAAGTCCGTAACAAATAAGTAATGATAAGAACCCGGTGCAGTG
This sequence comes from Gammaproteobacteria bacterium, assembly GCA_029862125.1. GTDB lineage: Bacteria > Pseudomonadota > Gammaproteobacteria. The sequence continues at coordinate 4,107 of JAOTXY010000103.1, forward strand.
ATGTATTTTACCTCCCCTATTTTGTCAATTTCCCGTTTGGTGGCGTCATCAATTTTGCATGGATCATGAACGATTAAGTCTCCATTTTCTAATCGTATGATCGTGGTGCGCCCAAAGATATCCATGCCCGCAAACCGGACTGGATATTCAAGTATCCAGATTTGATCCTTGACATATTCTTTCAATTTTTCCATTGGATAGCGCTCGAATACCGAACAGCCGGATTATATGGTAGTTGACTCGATCATGAATTATCGGAACACCGCCAAGCGTCTGCTTGTGGCCGAAGGTTGCCTCTTGGCTCAGCCAGTTGAGCGTCTCCTTTGGAGAAAGCTGCCGCTCAGAAATGAAATTTCAGCTTCAGCTAACGACCCATTCGAGACGCTCAACATCACCCAATAGTGGGCAGTTTGGATCTTTAATTAAATATCGGCTCAATATGTTCAATTGAGTTTAGATTGTCGTCCAAGCCAATTTACAAATGTGCGAACTGATGGTCGGAGCCTATCGGGGCGAGTGACTATGTAATAAGCACCAATATCGCTTTCTGAAAAACATTCAGTTAAAAGGCCTGCTTCGATGTCCTTTTCAACAAAACTGCGCGCTGTAAAGGTCAAACCATGACCGCGCCTGACGGCATCCATTATCAGGCTTCCTGGCATGTAGGTAATTTGCATCGGTCGAGTTGGTGTTATCTTCCGACGCTCCATCCATTCATTGGTATCGTTGCTGCCTAATTCCTGCAACCACGGAAGCTCGCAGAGCGTGGCAGGGTTATCAAATGTTTGCCCGTATATCAAATCACGCGCCCCAACAACAACCATGTCGGATTTTAGCAGCGGGGTAACCACCATGCCCGGTATATTGCCATCGCAATAGCGGATGGCCACATCGATCCCATCAGGGGTCAACTCCATAATATCGGCGGTTGGATTCAGCATTAGAGTGACTTCAGGATGCTCACGCTGAAATCCAGCAATTCTTGGCATCAGATAACTAGTCGCAAATGCCGGCGGCATGGTGATCTGAACTGCGCGATCAGCGGAAGCACGGGTTAAAGCAGTAACTCCATCGTGTATTGCGGTAAATCCGATAGAAAGGTCATGTGCCAGAGATTTCCCTTCGGTGGTCAAGGTCAGAACTTTTCCTTTTCTTTCGATCAAGATCAATCCGATTCTTTCTTCCAGGGCTTTGACCTGCTGGCTTACTGCGGCATGGGTAACATTGAGCGAGTCTGCAGCACGTGAAAAACTCATGGTTTCTGCCACCGCTGAAAAGGCTCGCAGGCTATTGAGAGTAGGAAACTCAGACCAATTCATGTGTTAGATTTTCTTACAGTGTATTTAGTAAGTCTTAGTAGCGTAATATCTGAATACAGTCAACAATGGTGTTAGTCGCAGTAGCAAATTTAATGGTTGGTTAGAAATTCTATTCTTAGTGAGGTAAAAGACATGGGAGAAACTACTCAAAATCACTGTGGAGGGTGCTTCTGTGGTGCTGTTCGTTACACCCTCATTGGTCCACCAGACTGGTCGGCCCACTGCCATTGCCGTTCATGCCAGAAAGCTGTAGGAGCGGCATTTACGACCTGGGTTGGCGCTAAATCGGAAAATTTTAAAGTCACCAAAGGTCAAATCACAAAATGCGTCTGGCCAGGCGTGGAGCGCGGATTTTGTGGTCAATGCGGAACCTCTCTGACCTATGTGGCAGAAGAGGGGTGGCCAGGGCAGGTGAGCATACTTGCACCGACATTTGACAACCCTGGTATCGCGTCCCCAGCAGCTCATGTGAATGTAGAAGATCAGCTACCGTGGGTGAAGCTTGATGATGGGCTACCCAGGCATGAACAATTTGGATAATTCGAGTAGCTAAATTATTAGCAATTTTAACTTCAATATTAGAGGAACAAAATATGGCTTATTCCTATGCCTGTGCAGATTGTGAGGGTATGGAAGCTTGCCCAGCGAAAGTCGTCGCGGAGACTGAAGATGAGGTTTGGAAACTTATAGAGTTGCACGCGAAGATCGCCCATGACGAGAATGCCAGCGAGTGGGATGACGAGACTCAAGCTTATCTGAAAACACTTATCAAGGCTGTCTAATCAAAAAAGCTTACGATATATTGAGCAACGCGTTACTTTATGGTTTTCGAGGCTGTTAATGAACCGTAGTCCAGAAGAGCTAGCCCAGACCGAAAGATTCGAGCAATCCTACGCAAATTTACAGTCGGCTGTCATGTTATCGATTGAACGTCAGGTTTGCGGGTGTGACTATGGAGGCAATAGCTGGACCACACGTGATGAAGCTCAGCGTATAGGAGCCATGCTGAGTTTAAGACCAGGTGTGCGGCTTCTGGATGTGGGTGCAGGTTCGGGCTGGCCGGGACTTTACCTGGCTGAGCAAAGTGGATGTGATCTGGCACTTGTCGACCTTCCTTTGTCGGGCCTGAAAATAGCTGCTGAACGAGCCAACCGGGATCAGATGTCAGGAAAGTGTTGGGTTGCCTGTGCAGATGCCACCAAAATGCCATTTAACGATGCCAGTTTCGATGCCCTGAGTCATAGTGATCTTTTGTGTTGCCTGAAACAAAAGCGTGCTGTACTCGAATCTTGTAAGCGGGTGACCCGCAAGGGTGGGCGAATGGTCTTCACAGTAATTTTATTAGCAGCAAATCTTTCCCGGGAAGAGCGGAGACACACACTGGAAGTGGCTCCCGAATTTGTCGAGTCGGAGACAGACTATTTGACATTGCTTGCGCAAACTGGCTGGACCGTTCTCGACAGCCAAGACCTGACTTCGGCTCATGCGGTTTCATGCCGTCGTTTAGTTAAAGCGGAAAAAGAGCACGAGGATGATGTGGTAGCAATCATTGGTGCCTCGGAGTATGCCAATAGGCAAGCAAGGTGGGCATCCAAGATTCCAGCACTAGATGATGGCCTGCTGCGGCGAGAACTTTTCGTAGCAACACCAGCCTGAAAATAATGCGCATTATTCGCCAATGCCCAGCGTCCGCTTCTGGCCGATTCTGTTGAAAAACTCCGAATTTTTTCATCGAAGAAATTATTTTCGATATAACGATTTCTAAAATTTAACATACGGGGGGAGAACGATAACCAACGATCTCGACCGACAGGACTACTAGTGGGCTTACATAATAAGTGCTGTGCAGAGTTCAGAATGATTTTGCTATCTGCGGAAAAACAGCCTTCCGTTTTTTACGAGTTTTTCAACAGAATAGGCCGAAGGCAGCCGCTCAGGTAACGACCACGAGCGTCTCCTTTGGAGAAACAAACCCAAGGGCACCTAGATTTCCGAGACAGTGGCAACATTCTGTGGATTACCCGAATAGTACGCGACCAAGTTATCAATCGCGGTATCGTACATGGCGGCCAGTGCCTCGGGTGAGTTGTATGCCACATGCGGTGTCATGACGACATTGTCGAGTTCCGTAAAAGGATGGTTTGGGGGTATAGGCTCCTCATCGAATACATCAACACCGGCAGCTCTGATATGCCCTGACTTCAGAAACTCAACCAGCGCTCCTTCGTCGAGAATCTGTGATCTTGCAGTATTTATTAATAAGGCTCCCGGTTTTATTAATTGCAGCCGGTCGGCATCGAGTAATCCTTCAGTATCCGGCGTCGATAAGAGATGTAACGAAACGACATCGCTGTTAGTTAGTAAGTGATCGAGATCAATAAATTCAATTCCGAATCTTTCTGCTCGCTCACGACTGGGATTACGCGTCCAGCAAACAACGTTCATACCGAAAGCCTGTGCAAGTGGAACAACAGCTTGTGCAATTCTGCCAAATCCAATAAGTCCAAGCGTTTTGCCCCTTAAATCCATATTGGCCAATTCCATGTTCCATTGCCCCCGGCGAATATCACGATCTAAGCGACTAATATGACGTGCCGTATCGAGCATCAAACCCATCGTATGTTCCGCAATAGTTTCTGCAGAAGACAGGACGTGGGTTACGGTAATATTTCTTCGCGTTGTTTCGGCTAAATCGATAAAGGTCGACGCACCTAGACCGGTGAAGGATATGATTTCAAGATTAGGTAAGGCCGCTAGGACGGCGTTACTCAAACCCCAACCTGAAATGACCGCACTGGCGTCACCTAAGCGATCGATAAAAGTCTCATCATCCGGTCGGCTGCCGTAATAAATCTGAAACTCGCCAAGTTCTTCAAGTTTAGTCAGGCGCACTCCGGTAAACAGCGACGACAATGATTCTTCGGCGTCCGGGTAGACTATTTTTGGAGCCATCGCCATCCCCTCCTGTTTGTTTTGCAAACCATTATATACGAGCGGTAATTGGGCGTCCGCTAATGGCCGAAGATCGCCGTTGAAGTTCTGAAATTGAGGGTCCGCTATCGGGAAAGCCGGCGTTCAGATTCGTGATTTTAGGGGAGCTAAAGACCCATTTCCATCATTTACGGTAGGCTTGGGAAATCCTGCTTGAACCGCCAACAATAATACAAACCATCTAAACCATCGTTAGATTTCGATTATTCGCTTGATTGTTTTTTCTTTAAGCGTTCGACATGCACAATGAGCGTGTCAGTTGTTTCTCTTAATAAATCGAGTTCGTCGATCGTCAGGTTATCTAATTGCTCGAGGTTATATTCTATCGTATCAATGATCTTCCTATGTGGGCGCTGCATTGGTCTCATAAAATAGGTTGTAACGGTCGCCACGATGGTCCCGAAGAACAAAACTGAACCAAGGACTATCCATAGACCGCCAATTATTTGCGCTGCACCAGAGATTGGTGCATCAGCGATTCCCGCTGTAGAGAAGGCGGCTACCCCCCAATACAATGCTTTCCCATAAGAATCGATAGATGTTGTTTCTATACCCCGCTCGGCGAGATACACACCGGCAGAAAACGTAAGCCACAGAACAGCTAATAGAATCACCATTTTGGTAAATGGTGTATGAACGGAGATATCGCTTAGAAACCTCCTAAATCGCGCATGTCGCCCCGTTTTTCTCATCGCCTCACCAACTCACCAATTATAATCTTCGATCATAAATCGAGTTTCATTATTCTACTATCGAATTTTAACAGTTGGTTACAAGTATCCTTTAAGGTTCGCATATCCGATCTAGCATTTGTTTTTTGAGCGTCCGTTTTTGGCCGAAGGTCGCCGCTGGGGAGCATTTTGCCAGTGACCGCTTTGAGAAACCCAGAAATGCCTTAAGCGTCGTCTCCCGGCTGTCCCGCTTTAAATCTCTTTCTGTCCTGCCTTCTCCGGAGCATCATCTACCTCGATGCACAGATGTTTGACGGTACTTTCCATTTTCGTGTGTCCCAATAAAATCTGCACCGCCCTGATAATTAGACTCTGACCATTCCTGATGGCAAGCATCAGGTAACCGGTGTAATGTAGCAGGATTGCCCAACCCGTAGACGAAGTAAAAGATTGGACCCGCTAACCCAGGGTTTGCTCGGTGGTGCGCTGGCGCTGTCGGTCGCAAACAAAAAAGAATCTCGCTTAGCAGCAGCGATTGGATTTGTTGCCGCACTACCTGCAGATGCCGATATTCTGATCGGTGCCAGCGATGACCCGCTGCTTAACATCGAGTTTCACCGGCATTTCACGCACTCGTTGATCTTCATCCCCATCGGGGCGCTGATCATCGCGTCGATACTCTGGCTGCTGCTACGCAAGCGGATCGGGTTTAAAAGCGTCTATTTCTATGCGTTGCTGGGCTATGGCACCAGCGGCCTGCTCGACGCCTGCACCAGCTACGGGACGCATTTGTTGTGGCCCTTCAGCGACGAACGGATTGCGTGGAGCATTATTGCAATCATCGATCCTGTGTTTACGCTGGTGCTGCTTATCGCGCTGATCCTCGGCTTCAGGTACTACAAACCGGGCTCGGCCCGCGTTGGCCTGACGCTCGCCGGCGCCTACCTGCTGCTTGGCCTGTGGCAGCATCAAAACGCGCTCGAATCCGCGCGGGAACTGGCCGCGCAGCGCGGCCACGACGTGCAGCGAATCCTGGTCAAACCGACGCTGGCGAACCTGATCCTGTGGCGCTCGGTCTACCGCAGCGGCGATGTGTTTTACGTCGACGCGATTCGAATTGGGCCGGGAACAATTCGATCTTACCCAGGCAGCACGGCACGTATGTTCGTGCCCGAGCGGGATCTTCCAAAACTGCCGCGGGACAGCGTGCTCGCACGAGACATCGAACGGTTTTACCGACTTTCAAATGACTTCGTGGTACCTGACCCCGTGCGTGACAACGTATTGATCGACATTCGCTATTCGATGTTGCCAACCAGCGTCACACCGATGTGGGGCATCGAGTTCAACCTGGCCTCACCCACACACCACGCGAAGTTCAGGATTTATCGAGACCGATCTGAAGACATGCGGGAGACGTTCGTCGCCATGCTGCTGGGCCGTGATCTACCGGAGTGAAGCAATTTCGATGATAGTTACCTAATTTTGCAGTGCAGAATTGGGTAACTGTCACCACTATTTGTGCGTATTAGTGACTGAGGTGTCAGTGTCAAACTCATATTGAGGGCGAAGGTCTGCTTTTGGCTGTGATTTCAATCGGTCGATGCAACACCTAATCTCTAACTATAGAGAGGAGGATGTTGAAAATGAAAATGCGACCAAGGATTTATTACACCGAAGAACAAAAGGCGATGATGTGGGATCGTTGGCAG
>JAOTXY010000027.1 GCA_029862125.1 Gammaproteobacteria bacterium
ATTTTGCCGATACACTGCAGTTTCTCGACGACACCCACCGCTATGTTTACAGCCAGCTGGACAATGAAATCCTGTGGGCCACCAGTATGCCCTGCGTGGTCGAGGGTGATGCGAGTATACCTATCGCCGAGTACGGTACCTCCAACGCGGCACAGATGAAATCCGCCTACCGCAGGGGTCTCGGGCATCGTTACGGGCGCATGATGCAGGCTATCGCCGGGGTCCATTTCAACTATTCCTATCCCGAAGAATTCTGGTCGCTGTACCAGTCGATACTCGGCGACGAGCGCGATCCAGGGACCTTTATTTCCGAGTCCTACATCGGCATGGTGCGCAACCTGCAGCGCTTCGGCTGGCTGGTGCCCTACCTGTTCGGTGCATCACCGGCAATTTGCGCATCCTTCCTCGGCGCCTCTCCAACTTCGCTTAAAAAATGGTTCAAGTATTCCTATTACGCACCCTACGCAACCTCGTTGCGCGTCGGTGATATCGGTTACCAGAACAACAAGGAAGGCGAGGCCGGCATCAAGGTTGATTACAACAGTCTGCAGGGTTACGTCGATAGCCTGGCGCACGCGATTTCGACGCCCTACCCCGAGTATGAAAACATTGAGCTGATCCGGGACGGCAAGTGGCAACAGCTGAATGCCAACATCCTGCAGATTGAAAACGAGTATTACTCGAGTGTTCGACCGAAACAGATCCTGCAAGGTGAAGAGAAACCGTCGCTGGCGCTGGCGAAGCGCGGCGTGGCCTATATCGAACTGCGCTCGCTCGACGTCAATGCCTACCAGCCGCTCGGCATCAGCGAAGAACAGATGCGCTTCCTGGAATCGTTTTTGCTGTTCAGTTTGCTTTCTCCCAGCGACCCCTACGACGATGCCGAGCTGGTTGAGATCAAGCACAACATCAACGCGGTTGCCGAACGGGGTCGCGACCCCGCATTAAAATTGCGACGCGCCGGTGGAGAAGTGTTATTGCGTGACTGGGCAAACGAAATTTTCGACCAGATGACGGCAGGCTGTGACCTGCTGGACAAGGATGCCGAGGTGCACTATTACTGCGATGCGCTACAAAAACAGCGCGCCAAGATTGCCGATGCGGACCTGACCCCCTCTGCCAGAATGCTCGCTGACATGGCCGACAACAAGGAAGAGTTTTACCATTTCGCGTTGCGCAAGTCGCAACAGCATCAGCAGTGGTTTGCAGAGCGACCGCTAACTGCCAATGATATGGCCGAATTCGAGAAGACGGCGCGCAACTCGATCGAAAAACAGCATGCAATCGAGGCCGCCGACGATATCTCGTTCGAAACCTTCCTGCAAAACTACTTCGCACAATCCTGACCTACCGTCATGCCGGGCTTGACCCGGCATCCCCATTTTTAGGAGCCATCCCAATATTTTCGAGTCATCCCCGCGGAAGCGGGGATCTTGTATCAGTGCCGTAGTGTAAAACGAAGGCTAGTGAAGACTAGTTAGGAGATCCCCGCTTACGCGGGGATGACTGCTTTTTCTTACTGGGAGGACAATTTTTTGGGCCAGTTCCAGGAGGACGACGGTCTATACCATCATCAGGACAGGAATTCTTCCTGCCAGGCCTGGTAGCTGGCGTCGCGGGTAACCTGCTTTATCAAATCAGCGCTGGCGAGGCCTTCGAGCTGCGATGGCGGCTTGCCATCGCGCAGGGCTTTCAGCGTATCGTGCATCGCCTGCACTGCGGCCATGAAAGGTTGATGCCCCTGCAGGCTGATCCTGACCCCGCATTGGCCCAGGTATTCCAGGTCCTGCAACTCAGCACCCGAACCCCCGAGCATGATCGGCGCGGCGAGTTCGGTGGCAATCATTTCAAGTTCCGGTTGAGCCTTTACGCCGACGAACATAATGCCGTCCACCCCGGCATCGAGATAAGCCTGCGCACGTCGGATGCCGTCTTCGACTCCATTGGGGCCAACCGCGCTGGTGCGCCCAAGAATAATCAGCTCGGGATCCTGTCGACCAGCCAAAGCCGCTTTCATTTTGCCGACACCCTCGGGAATTTCCAGAAACTCGGCCGTCTGAGCACCGAAACGTTTTGGCAGCAGCGTATCTTCGATCGTCAAACAGGCAACGCCTGCCGTCTCCAGTTCTTCGACGGTACGCTTGACATTGAGCGCATTGCCATAGCCGTGGTCGGCATCGACGATTAACGGTAACTCGCCGGCACGACAGATGCGATGCGCCTGGTCGGTAAACTCCGACAGGGTTAGGACGATGATATCGGGTGAGCCCAATACCGTGAGGGAGGCAATCGATCCGGCAAACATACCGGCTTCGAAGCCCAGGTCTTCAGCGACGCGCGCCGAAATAGGGTCATAGACCGATCCCGGGTTAATACAGCGATCGCCGTGAAAAATGTCGCGCAGCTTCTGGCGCCGAGGTGTGCAATTCATGCTGTGACTTCCAGTGGATTGAGAGGCCACAGTCTAGCATCTCCCAATACGCTGCTGGAAATGGGGATATCAGGCTTGTTTTGCCATCTTGACCGGCTGTGGGTTATCCAGCTTTTTTTCGTACATCAGCACATCGGCCTCGCGCAACAGGTCGTCAACGAGTGAGTCCTGGTCGGGTAGCATGCTGACGATGCCATCGGAAAAACAGAGATCATAGCCCCGCTTCGCTTTGGCACTATAGGCTTCAACCTGGCCACGAAAACGCGCCACGATCTCGGCTGCGTGATCCTTTTCCGTGTTGGTCAGCAGCACCACGAACTCGTCACCGCCGATGCGCGCAAACACGTCTGAATCGCGAAACGATTTGCGCATCAGTTCGGCAAACATGACCAGTGCGTGATCACCCTCGGCATGGCCAAACTGGTCGTTGATCGGTTTGAACTTATCGAGATCCAGGAAGACCATTGATACTGGCGTCCCCTGGCGTGCGCACAGGTTGATGCTGTTTTGGGCCAACGAGATAAATCCCCGGCGATTCGAAATCTTGGTCAGGTCATCGATCGTTGCAAGCTGGATTGCACTTAATTCACCTTCGGCCATTTCCGCCAGGTCGCGTAACATGGTGCAATCTTCTTCTTGCATGGTGCGCGGTTTCTGATCGATGATGCAAAGCGTACCCAGTTTGTTGCCATCCAGGTAGCGCAGCGGTGCGCCTGCGTAGAAGCGAATCTTCGGTTCGCCGGTTACCAGCGGATTATCGGCAAAGCGCTCATCTTCAAGCGCATCTTCAATGATAAAAATATCGTTACCGAGAATGGCATGACCGCAAAACGAGATATCACGCCCGGTTTCGCAGGCATCAAGGCCGGCTTTAGATTTAAACCATTGACGGTTTTCATCGACCAGGCTGACCAGCGCAATCGAGACTCCAAAGACCCGCTGGGCCATGCGTGTCAAGCGATCAAAGCGTTCCTCGGGATCGGTATCGAGAATATCGGTGGAACGCAATGTCTTGAGGCGCTCCTTTTCGTTAGCAGGTGTATCAGGGGTTTTCATAGTTCTGGCCTGTTCGTCAAAATTGATGAATACGTTAGGACACTGGGAACTATCGGCAAATCAGCACAATACTTTAATAAAAATCAGGCCATTTCCCCCGCACCCCTTTCGTCATTCCTGCACAGTACTCCGTCATTCCCGCGCATTACTCCGTCATTCCCGCGCATTACTCCGTCATTCCCGCGCAAGCGGGAATCTTGTAACCAGCCACCCCTGCAAGATCCCCGCTGACGCGGGGATGACGCAAGTATTTCGGGGATGACGTAAGAGTTTCGCGGATGACGGTGGTGGGACTCAACGTAAACGCTGCGGTATATACCGACAAAACCAGGCGGCGACGATCATCCAGCCCGCGGCGGTCGAAAACACCACCGGCAGGGCGAAAAAATTCAGCAGAACCGCATACAGGCCGGGTGTCAGTAACTGCCCCGCATCGCGGTAAGTTACGAAAACCGCGGTCATTTCAGAGCGGTCCCCTGCCCTGACCGCCCTGAAGAACAGCACGTTACCGACACCGTCGAGCATGGTCGCACCAAGCGCACAAAATATAAGCAGCACCGATGCAACAGGCGGCTGTTCGACAACCAGGTAGACGACAAAGGTCATTAAGCCGCACAAACTGAAACCCCAGAACAGCAGTTGTCGAACCCCGAAACGCCGCGCCACCCAGCCCCAGAAAGGCACTGAAAGCGTCCACGCAGTACCGATCGACACGATCGCGGCACCGGTCAATTCACCGAGGCCGGATTGCGTCGCGTAGATGGGTGCATAAATGATAAACATCGTCCACCAGCTTGACCTCGCCAGCACCAGTCCATAGGCCAGCCGCAAACGAGGCTGTTTAAGATAACGCGATAGATATTTCAGTGGATTGACACTGTCGGATTTCGACGCGGGAACGAAAGTCTGCTGCAAACCGAGCCGGCGAAACACGAAAACGGAGGCAATCATGAAGACAACGCTGGCAACAAACGGCAACTCATGCAGGATTCGAGCCTCGAAATAAACCCCCAGGAACGGACCAATTGTCAGCGCGAGCACCAGGGCCAGTATTCGCAATGGCTCGAAACTCGTCATTTCGGAGCGCGCAATCCTGCTCAAGACATAAAGCGACAGCGTAACCTCGGCCGCGGCAATCGAAAATACGTGAAAAAACAACCCGGCAGAGAATATCCAGACCTGTTCAAACGCCATCAGAATCGCCGAGGCCACCATCGTGACGCAGGACAGCAGGTAGGCGGGATATAAACCGATACGCTTTATGATTTGCGGCAGTACCAGGGCCGCGACGATTCCACCGATGCTAACCGCAAACAACAACACGCTGGTGTCCTGCGCGTTGCCCATCAATGCATAGGCCTGCAACGGAATGACTGTCAGCAACATGCCGCGCGGCAGGTTTTGCAGGAAAAAGAAAGCGGCGAAACTGTGTTGCGGGCTAAGCTTCAATTCGCGGCCCGCGAGACCACTAGCGCATGCCTAGCCGGATGGGTTGTTCGGGGGCGGGATAGACGTTGTTAAGATCGGCCAGGTCCTGCTCGTTGAGTTCGATATCAACCGCCGCAAGATTCTCCTTGATGCGCTCCGGGCGAACCGATTTGGGTATCACCACGGTATTGGGTTGATGCAGTAACCAGGCCAGCGCGATTTGCGCGTTGGTTGCATCATGTCGCGCGGCAACATCGGCAACAGCCGATGATTGCAACAATGATCCGCCCTGGTCGAGCGGCGAATAAGCCATCAGCGGCACCCCACGTTGCTGACACCAGTCGGAGACTTCCCATTCCACCTCGCGATGGATGAGATTATAAAATACCTGGTTGCAACCTAGATGTTGCTGATCGGCTGGGGGAATACTTTCCAGGTCACCGAGATTAAAATTGCTGACACCAAAGTCACGGATCTTGCCGCTATCCTGCAATTCATGCAGCGCTTCGAAGGTTTGCTCGAGGGGGAAACTGCCCGGCCAGTGCAACATATACAAATCGATAATGTCGCAATTCATACGTCGCAGGCTATTCTCGCAAGCTTCAATGACACCGCTGCGACTAGCATTGTGCGGGTAAAACTTGCTGACCAGGTAAAGTCCATCGCGGCGGCCCTGAATGGCCTGGCCAATCACTTCCTCGGCCCCGCCTTCACCATACATTTCTGCGGTATCAAGCAGTGTAATCCCTAGATCAAGCGCAGCACGAATCACGTCCGCATCACGCCCAAATTGCTCGGGGTGTTCACCCATACGCCAGGTGCCGAGTCCAAACACCGGCATGCTGTTACCTGATGGAAGATTTACGTTTCGCATAGCTTTCTATAACGATCATAGTCGATTATTCTTAAATTTCTCGCGGTTGTCATCAGGGTTGATTTAAATCAACTTTGCCATCAGTCGCCGTGCTAGGTTACAGCAAACTAAAATAAGGGTAAAAATATAAAATGCTTAAAAAGTTGGCACTACTTTTGTTACTGTTTCCCCTGATCTCAATGGCCGCCGACGAAGTCGAGCCAACAGCGAGCGGATGGAAGGGAGAGGGTGAGTTGGGTTTCACATCGACGTCCGGTAATTCCGATACAGAAAACCTGAACGCCCGCCTTGCCGTGTCCAGGGAATCCGATCAATGGAAGCATACAGCCTCATTAGATTCGATTAAAAACGAGACCGACGACGAGACCAGCGCCGATAGCCAGGTAATTAAGGCAAGATCCGAATATAAGCTCGGTGAAAAATCGTACGCTTTTGGACAGCTACGACTCGAGGACGATGAATTCAGCGGATTCGAGTACCAGAGAACGCTGACCTTTGGTGCAGGTTCACGTTTTATCGAAAACGACAAACACCTGCTCGATGCCTCCGTCGGTCTTGGTTATCGCAGTTTAAAAGACCGCGAGACCGGAGATACCGAAGAGGACAACATCGTGACCGCGGGTGTGAAGTACGAATATAAAATTAGCGAAACAGCGATATTCAACCAGGCCATATTGATAGAAGACGGCGACGAAAATACCTACACCGAGTCCGACACATCGCTCAAAATGAAAATAGAAGGAAACCTGGCGGCAAAAATAAGTTACCTGATTAAGCGTAACTCGGAGGTTCCATCAGGCATCGATAAGAGCGACAAGATCACAACGGTATCCCTGGTTTACGCTTTCTAAACAGAGACTATATCTTGCCACGCCGTTTTATGTCCTTGGCGACATCCTCGAGCGCATAGTCAGGCTCTTTTTCACGAATCTCGAAGGCCTCGATATCGTTGGCGTCTCCCGCAAATGCAGCCTTGATAGCCTTAAGATCAACTTTTTTAGCAGCCTCTTCCAGGTCATAACTGGTTTGAAGATTCAACCAGAATTCCGGCGAAGTACCAAAAAACTTGGCGATACGCAGGGCCGAATTTGCGGTGATGGAGCGCTTGCCATGAACAATTTCATTGATGGCACGCGGAGACATTCCGATCTCACGACCCAGTCGATTCTGGCTTATCCCATGCTCTTGCAAAAATTCCTCCATCAGAACCTCACCTGGATGAATATTATCTAACATGCTGCACCTCTAATGATAATCAACGATTTCAACACCGGTGGCGCCACCCTCTTTCCATGAAAAGCATATTCGCCACTGGTTGTTGATTCGAATGCTGTACTGACCAATACGCCCGCCTTTCAGTTTCTCAAGTCGATTGGAAGGCGGCGTGCGTAAATCTTCTAAATCTCTAGCAGCATCCAGCATCCTGAGTTTCCGCCTTGCGCGTTGTTGGATATCGCCAGGAAATCCACCCACGCGCTTACCTGAAAAAATAGATTCGGTATTTCTTCCTTTAAATGACCTGATCATCTAGCGACTATAACGCAATACGTTATATAACGCAATACGTTATAGTCGAATTAAGTCTCTAACCTAAAATGCCATCCGGGTGACTACGTACGGAATTCCAACTTTTTAATATCCAGACGCTAGTTACTGTGAGTGGCCTTGAACTTCGTGATCGATCGGCGCGAAGCTGATGCTCGAGATACGAATTTAAATTTCCAGTGAAGCTTCGCGTAGCGTTGATCATCGATCGACAATGCCATAACCTGAGCGGATCTAGAGAAAGGTATCCATCCATGAAATCAACAACACCATTTCGAACGATTCTTTTTGTGTTTACCGCACTTGTGCTCAGTGCCTGTGCCACCAAGCGGCCGGCTATGGAGTGGCGGGATGAAGGCTTTACAACTGCGCTCGATAATATTTTGATTATCGCGGCGATTGAGCGCTCTACTCGGCGCCGGGTATACGAAGATGAGTTCGTCGATGCGCTATCAGCCTTGAAGGTCGAGGCGACTCCCAGTTACGAGCTGATGACTACGAGCCTGACAATTTCGCGCGAAACGGTAGAAGCGGCGATAAAAGGACAGGATATCGATGCCGTGCTGGTCACCCGCCTGCTGGGCGTAAAAGAAGAAGAGGTTTACCACCCGCCGACCTATTACGACCATCACCGCAACTACCACAACTACTACACGCATGCGTTACAAAGCGATAATCGAGCTTATTACCGAAAATTCAAAGTACTGACGCTGGAAACCAATATTTACGATGCAGCGACGAAAGAACTGGTGTGGTCGATGCAATCAGAGAGCATCGAGCCATCAGTGCCGCGCAACCTCATCGAGGAGCAGATAAGCCTGACGATACGAACCTTGCAGGCGCGCGGGTTGATCGTGGCAAAAGAGTGACCTGGAAAGAGTCGGACTGATTCCGGAAACTAAATCAAGATGATTAAAATTACGCCACACCACAACTACTGTTTGATTGAACCACAAGGTCCCTTGACGAAGGACGATTTCGCGGCAATCGCAAGGCAGGTCGATCCGATTATTGAAAGCCAGGGGCAGCTTGACGGGCTGATCATAAAAACCAGGACCTTCCCGGGATGGGAAAGTCTCGCTGATGTCATCGAACATTTTCGATTTGTCAGAAATCATCATCACGCAATCGGCAAGGTCGCATTGGTGACGGATGCAAAAGTTGCCGAAATCTTTCCAGCCATTGTTAGCCACTTCGTAAAAGCCGAGGTCAGGCATTTCGATTTCGAAGATCATGACGAGGCAATTGCCTGGATCACCTGATGACACATTGACGTCAACCCCGCCCTAGACCGAGTCATCCCGCCCTAGACCGAGTCATCCCGCCCAATTCCGAGTCATCCCGGCCCACGACTGAGTCACCCCGGCCGAAGAGCCGGGATCTTGCAATAGCGGCGCGTTACTAAGATTCGCGCAGGCTTGCGCGGCGTTCCTTCTTGTCGATATGACGCGTGTTTTTGCGGGATTGATCCTGGCGCCTATTGGTCAACCGGGTTTTCAAGTTAGAATACTGTGCAATCTGAAATCGGAATAATTACGTGGAATTCACCTTTCAATTTATCAAGATCTTTCTCTATGGCCTCGAACAGGCGCTACCCATACTCGCGTTTTTGGCACTGTTGGTCGTTCTACTGGGGCAGATCGTCGGTCTGCGCGAATCATGGGGCCGGTTCGATGCACTTTACTGGTCTTTTATAACCGCTACCACCGTTGGATACGGCGACATTCGCCCGACGCAGAAGCTCTCAAAAATACTGTCGGTTTTGATCGCCTTTGTCGGCCTGATCTTCACCGGTATCACCGTTGCGCTCGCCATTAACGCTGCGTCAACTGCTTTTGCCGATATCAACGAAGGTGTTGACCCAAAAGCAATGATCGAGAAAAAAATATGAACGACCACCCGGCGATAATTTTTGCAGCGGCGATGATATTTATTTACGGCCTGTTTTCGAAGGCTGCCGATCGCTCGCCGGTGACTGCGCCGATGGTATTCGTTACCGTGGGTATCCTGGTCGGACCCGCCGGTTTCGGCCTGTTTCACATGGAGGCCGGCGGCGAACTGGTGCACATCCTTACCGAAATCACGCTGATCCTGATCCTGTTCGTCGATGCATCGACCATCAACCTGAAGAAGTTGATAGCGGATCACGCGATTCCGATGCGCTTGCTATTGATTGGCCTGCCGTTAACGATGCTGCTTGGAACGCTGGTTGCTTATCCTTTGTTCCCCGGGGTCGACATCTGGCTGCTAATACTGATGGCGTTAATCCTGTCACCCACCGATGCGGCACTTGGACAGGCCGTAGTAAAAAGCGAAAAGGTTCCTGAGCGCGTGCGACGCTGGATTAGTGTCGAGAGCGGTTTAAACGACGGCATTGCTTTGCCACCGATATTCGCCTGTATCGCAGTATTAACGCTTGGAGTGGGCGGCTCCGATAAGCACTGGGTATTATTTCTGCTGCAGCAAGTGCTGCTCGGCGCCGCAATTGGCGGGCTGATTGGTTGGCTCGGCGGTTACCTTGTGAGCCGATTTTCCGACAGGGACTGGATGAATCATACTTTTCAGCAACTGGTTTCGGGTTCACTGGCAATCCTGTGCTTTGCTATTGCCGAATCGGTGCACGGCAACGGCTTCATCGCCGCGTTTGCCGGCGGCCTGTTGCTCGGTACCAGCACCCGCTCCGACGAGATTCGCGAACGCATCCAGGAATTTGGCGAAGCCTTCGGGCAACAGCTCATCCTGTTCGTATTCCTGATATTCGCGATGGCAATGGTACCGATAGCCATACCCTACTGGGATCTCAACGCCTGGATTTACGCACTGCTAAGCCTGACCCTGATTCGCATGCTGCCGGTGGCGATCAGCTTGATCGGTTCGAAACTTGGCATGCCTACGATATTATTCGTCGGCTGGTTCGGACCACGCGGCATCGCGTCGGTGTTGTATCTGCTGCTGGTCGCGAACCTGCTCGGGATCGAGGGTTACGAACGCATTCTCGCCGTAATCGTGCTGACCGTTCTGTTGAGTGTTTTCCTGCATGGCATCAGCTCAGTTCCATTGAGCCACCGTTACGGTACCAGTCCCAATAAAGTGGACTAGCTCGGAATTCACTTTTTACTATACAATCCGCTGCGTCGAATCAAAGGAGATTGACATGCTCGATTACGTTGCGTTGGGAATCCTAATCTTTGCCGGAGTAACACTGTTCTACGGCATTATCGTCATTCACGACATCCCTTACGAAATAGCGGTGCATCGAAATCATCCCCACCAGGATGCCATTCACTACGCGGGCTGGGTCAGCCTGTTCACGCTGCATGCGATCTGGCCGTTCCTGTGGATATGGTCCACGCTCTATCGCGAGGACCGTGGCTGGGGATTCGAACAGGGCGAAAAAGAGGCAGAAGCCAAACCAGAGGCTGCCGAAGCCGAAGTAGTGCCCATCGAGCCCGTGGCAGGTGCCGCCGATTCAGAAGTAGTCAGCCCGGAATCGATCGCGATTATACACCATAAGCTCGAGGCTCTCGATGACCGGATCGGGCGCATCGAACAGGCCATTTTGGCTGCCTCCGAAACAGGTACAACTGACGGAGACCAGGGCTAATGGATTTACTGCTGATTCTGACTTATACCGCGATTTGTATCGCGATATTCAAGATTTTCAAGATTCCGCTCAACAAGTGGAGCGTTCCGACTGCAGTGCTGGGTGGCATTGTCCTGATCGGGGCGCTGATCCTGTTCATGAATTACAATCACCCCTACTCGGAAATGAGTCGGCAGTATTTCGTCACCACGCCAATCGTGCCCAACGTCACCGGCCAGGTGATCGAAGTACCAGTAACCGGTAACGAACTGCTCAACAAGGGTGACACGCTATTCAAGCTAGACCCAACGCCTTTCCAGAACAAGGTCGATTCGCTCAAGGCCCGTGTTCAGGCTGCTAAAACCGAACTGGAGCGCGCCGACAAACTATTCAAGGCAAAGGCAGGCAGCAAGCGTGACCTCGACCTGGCCGCCGCGAGTCTCGACGATCAGCAGGCGCAGCTCGCACTGGCTGAATACAATCTCAGTCAAACCACGGTGCGCGCCCCCGCCCGGGGTTTTGCCACCCAGGTAATACTGCGACCCGGCATGCGCGCCGCGAGCCTGCCGTTGCGGCCGGTGATGATATTCGTCAGCGCCGAGGGCAACTACCTGGTCGCCTGGTTTCGACAAAACAGTTTGCTGCGCCTCGAAGTCGGTAGCGAGGCTGAAGTCGCGTTTGATGGCATTCCAGGCACCGTTTTCAGCGGCGAGGTGCAGCTGGTGTTTCCGGCACTGGCCGAAGGCCAGGTGCAGGCAACGGGGAACCTGATCAATCCGAATATGGCGCCGCGTCCGGGTCGCGTTCCGGTGTTGATCAATATCACCGACCCCAGGTATGAAGCCTATGCCGACCGGGTACCCGGTGGTTCCTACGCACAGGCGGCGATATACAGCGAACATTTCCATCACGTCGCGATCATGCGCAAGATTCTGCTGCGCATGTCCGCGTGGATGAATTACCTGTTCCCGTTCCACTAGGGTAAATCGCGATGACTAACCGGATTTTGTACTACCCTGCCCTGGTGATTTTGATTGCTGCTTGCGCCAAACCTCAACCCAGTCCAACCACCGAGGAAGTCGTCGAAGCGGCGCTACCCGAAACCACCGAAATCGCACCAAGCTTCACCCAGGTGCCGAGCTGGAGCGATATCATAGCCGAAGGCGCGGTCAAGGATGGCTGGCTGAAAACCTTCGGCGATGCCGAGCTCGAAAAAATTGTCGCCGAGGCATTGCAGAATAATCGTGAACTGGCTGCGGCCGGCGCCAACCTCGACGCTGCGGCTGCGCTCGCAACCCAGGCCGGAGCACGCCTGATACCGGCCGTTAATGTCGGTGGTGGTGCGCAGAGTACCGACCGCGGTGACAACACTACCAATACCTCGGGTGCCGCGCTCAATGTTCAGTGGGAACTCGATATCTGGGGCAAGCTGAGTTCGGCGGCAGCAGCGGCAGATGAGGCTTACCGTGCCACCGAAGCCGATCTTGAAGCAGCGCGCCAATCGCTGGTGGCGCAAACCGCTAAAGCCTGGTTTCTCGCCACCGAGGCCAACTTGCAACTCGCATTGTCCGACGAAGCCGTCAAGATATACGAAAAAACGCTCGAAATTGTCGAAACCCGGGTTGAAGTCGGCGCCGGTTCACCGCAGGATGTTTTCCTCGCGAAAGCCGATCTCAATGCCGCGAAGGAACGCCAGCGCCAGGCAATTGGTGCTTTGACCCAGTCGGTGCGCAGCATCGAAGTGATCCTCGGGCGCTACCCGTCGGCTGAACTCGAGGTCGCGCGCGAATTTGTACCGACGCCCCCCGGCATCCCCGTCGGCATTCCGGCGCAACTGCTCGAACGTCGACCGGACCTGATTGCCGCCGAGCGTCGTGTGGCCGCGGCTTTTCAACGTATCGAGTCGGCCAGGGCCGCGAAATTACCGGGCGTCGCGCTAACCGCCTCCGGCGGCTCGTCCAGCAACGAACTACTCGACCTGATCGGCGTCAGCAGCAACTTTTTCTCGCTCGGCGCTAACTTCGTCGCTCCGCTCGATCTGGGCGGTGGTCTCGAGGCCCAGGTTGAGATCGAAACCGCACAGCAGCAGGCTGCGTTGGCCAACTACGGGGGCATCGCATTACGCGCCTTCAACGAGGTTGAGTCGGGATTAACCAACGAACAACTGTTGCTCGAGCGCGAAGCGTTTCTCGCCGCCGCGGTGGACAATAATAGTAACGCGCTGGATGCCGCCAAAACCCAGTATGACGCGGGCGCAATCGATTTTCTGAGTGTATTGCAAATGCAGGCGCGTACGCTAAATTCGCGCATCTCGTTAATCAGACTCAAGAACGCGCGGCTCGCGCAACGCGTAGACTTGCACCTCGCGCTCGGCGGCAACTTCACCGAGTAACTCGACATCTCGCATAGAGCCTGTCATCCCGCGGCTACTTAATGAGTGTCATCCCGCGGCTCGACCGCGGGATCCAGGATTGAATGAATTTCCTCTGGACCTCTGGATACCGCGGTCGAGCCGCGGTATGACAGAATTGGTTCCATAGCACCGGTACCCCTTTTTATGACTCCGATCAATTCGAGCCCTGTCTTATTTTCTGCCATGGTTTTAAAATGCCAGGACCATGCTGAATATTTCATATCGAATTCATGACTAATACAGTCGACCTGTTAGCCACCGCCAGTCGTTTCGCAATTGCTGCGGCGATTGTCTATTTTGCTTACCAGCTGGCACAGATCAACGACAAGGTCGAAGTGGTCACGCAGTCCATCGACCAGGTGTCGCAGCATATTGAACCGACGCTCGAAGAAGCGAAAGCGATACGCCTGGAAATTGCCGAGGCGCGCAAACTGGTCCCACGAATCCTGGACGAAGTCGCCGAGGTACGAAAGCAATTACCACCGGTAGTAGTCGAGATTGCCGAAGTGCGGAAACAGATTCCACCAATCCTCGCACAGGTCGATGCCATCAATAACCAGATTGATCCGATTCTTAAACGGGTCGACAAATCTTTCGCCGTGATTGACGATACCAACAGGCAAATACCGCAAATCATAAAGTCAACCGACAATGCCGTCGCCGCGCTCAACCAAACCCGCGAGCAAATCGCTCCCCTGGTACCATTAACTCTGGAGGAAATCAGGCTGAGCCGAGAAAAAATAGATCCAACCCTGGACCGGGTCGATGACCTGGTCGAAGACGCCTACTTCAAGGCGCAGGAAACCATTACCTCCGCTCAGGCTGCCGGCCAGCAAGCCAGCGAGGGTGCGGTCAAGGGATTTTTTACCGGCATCATCAAGTTGCCCTTCGAACTGGTCGGCACCCTGGCCTCGCCTATTCTCAAAAATATCGATAAGGACGTGGCCAAACAGTTAACCGAAAAAGATGTCGACCTGATGGGCGACGCTGGCAAGCGCGTGGCCGAATCCGGAAAAATCGGCAAGGTACAACGTTGGGAGAATCCGAAGTCCGGTAACTCGGGCTCGATTACGTTGATACGAAAATTCAAAATCGACGATACGGCCTGCGTCGAAGCAAGAATTACGATCAGTAATCGGCGCAAGGAAATTTTGGACAAGCTCGAAAGCTACTGCCGAGGTGACGACGACCAGTGGATACTCGCCACGGAAATCAAACAAAAAGAATAATTCTGATGACAGTTACGTCATTTTCCTGACTCTTCCTCATCGTCTGAATCCACAGGCTCGACTGGCTGTTTACGGTAATACACTTCCGGCAGGTAATCCTTGAAAGCAATCCCGTATAGCTCCCAGATGGTGATAAACAGTGAAGCGATCAGGGGGCCGATAAAGATACCGGCGATGCCGAACATTATGATGCCACCAAGGGTACCGAAAAAAATCATCAGTTCATGCATCTTGGTGTCCTTGCCCACCAGTATCGGGCGTAAAACATTATCCAGGCTACCGACAATCAAACCGCAGAAAACCAGCAACCCTACTCCGGCGCCGACACTGCCCTGCATGATCAGGATGATCGAGGCGGGAAGCCACACCATTGCTGAACCGACGCTCGGTATTACCGACAGCACAGCCATGATCGTACCCCAGAACACGGCGTTGTCGATGCCGGCAACGGCGAATGCAATGCCTGCGAGGCCGCCCTGTAATACGCCGATCATCAAACTTCCCTTCAACGTTGCGCGCGTGACCGAAGTGAACTTGTTCAGCATCAGGCTTTCGTCGTCGCTATTCAATGGCAGGTAATAAAGAATCTTTTTGATCAGCTTGTCACCGTCCATCTGGAAAAAGTACATGGTGTACAGAAAGACAAAAGTCATGAACAGGAAGTTGGCCGTGCCCAGTGTTGCCTGGGAAAGACCGCCCACGATCCAGTTGCTGATCATACCCACGAGCTGTCCCGCCTTCTCCAGGATGATTCCGCGGTATGGCTCGATGTATTCGTAAAACGGTAGCTGCTGCAGATAAGCTGTTAGCTCGTCGGGCTGTTCCAGGTTCTGCTTGATCCAGGGAGTTACCGCCTGGCCAACATCGATCGCCTGTCCGACGATGAGCCCGACCAACAGCAACATAGGAATTAACACGACAACGATCATCAGCAATAGCGTGGTCACTGAAGCGAAATGCCGGTGCCCTTTGAACAGGATTTTCAAGCGCCGATAAACCGGTCGCGCCATTGCGCTGAATAGCCCGGCAAGAAAGATGGCCATCACAAATGGACTAATCATCGACAGGAATAGTGCCGATATGGCAACTAGCATCAACACTAAAATTGATTTATTGACATAATCCTGGGTCATCTATTTTTCCTCCGCACCGTTAAGGCCGTCTCATCCAGTAGAACACTGGCAACAAGGCGATTATGCAACAAGGCGATGACCAGTGGAGATTTTTTCCGCAAAAATCGACAGGCTGCAAAGCCGTGACAATCGAAATTTGGGTAACTCATCATTGGCGATGGTTGAGGGTGCCCACGTCATGCCGGGCTTGACCCGGCATCTTGTGAGCCAAATCTTACATGTCCGCGCTTCCCTGTTCGAAATAGGCCGAAAGCGATCCCTGCGGGCTAATCTCGAGGACACCGCGCAATGGAAACATCGTGTCCATTGTCGCGGGCACCTCGAGCACAAATTCATTTGTCTGGCGGGCGGAATTGCCGAACACCCAGGTAATCCGGATCGGGTTTTTCATGTATCGGCGGCTGGGAATCTTGTTTGAACAAATTCCAAGCGGTGCAATATTACCGCAACTAAACCCGCGGCCTGTTTCGCTCACGCTGATCTGCACGTCCTGGATCAGTTCACGCGTTTTATTGGCAATCAAAATTTCATTGTAAAAATATTGCGGCTCTTTAACGGTCGCACAGGCCGACAAAAATATCCCGAGCATCAGAATCGTGTATATTTTTATCATTGTTAAAACCTGCTAATCTCTCGCCCGCTAAATTCAACCAGAAAATTGATCAGATTGCTTTTCGCCTGGAATTGCAACGCGATGACCAGGGTAACGAGAAAATCGCCTGGCATGGCCTGGTTGATGGCAAACTACAGACGATATACGTTGATCCCTATACCAGTTTCTGGAAACGCTTCGGCGTCGGCTTTATGCGAATTATCCCGATTGAATCGCAGATTTAAGGAGCCATTAAGGTGACTGCCACTAATTCTAGAAATAATAGCTTCCAAATAGCAAGAATCCGCGATTACTATCGGACAAGCTGCCGCTCCAGTCGCCGTCATCAGCGTCCAGGTCGGTGCTGGTTCTCGCGATACCCAGGCCCAGTGCAAAACCACTAACATATCTGTACTCGACGTTGAGTTCGTAATTCAGCAATGTGCCTTCCAGTGCATCGTCAATATCGATAAAAAAAGTTTCGGAAAGGTAATGCACCGACCAGTTTGGATTGATTTTATAAGCCAGGCGAAAGCCAAAGGTCGGCAATGGCGCGCTGACATCTGACGCTGAAGACGCAGCACCGCTGGCAAGACTGGTTTCAAAGTCATAACTATTTATGTTCAGCCCCGCCGACAGGCTTAGCTCAACCGTGGGCGAATGGTAAAACGAATAAGCGTAGCCTAATCTTAACAGGTCAAACTTGAACTGGGATTTTACCAGGTCACCAACGACATATGACTCATCCCCGATGTCGATGTCAATATCGATTATTTCCGAGCCCTTGCGGTCGGTGCTAAAGGTCGAAAAGTCGATGCGATGACGCTCGTTGAATCGATAGTAAGCGTCGATTCTGGCTGTCGAAACGCTATCATCGCCTCCCAGGTCACTGTCAAAACTGACCGAGGTGCCAACCCCAGAGGAGCCGAAAACTGCAAAGTCTGTATCTGCCGAGGTGATATTATACGAGGACAGGCGAACCATAAATTTTTCCGAGAAAGCCACGTCCTTCAAATTTTCAGCCGCCAGTGTGTTTGTCACCAGCAGGCTGGATAACAGCGAAATTGTGGCACTGCGAACGGTTAACCTTGGAAGATTACATCTGAAATAAACCACTACCGCGGCCTCACGAATCAGAATTGAGAATCGAATATAACGCATCGATATTGCTATTTAAACTGCTTCGAGTAATTTAGGACATATTAGTATTGGCGCACACCTAAATGGACCAACACCCTTGTTTAACAAGCGTACTGATGGCTACAATACTGCTACTACCCGCAGGTTCATGTGTTGCCGATTTGATCGTGCGTGAACTGGGGCGTGAGAATGGCGAACCCACACCCTATGCAGTCCCTTATGCATTCGCCTCCGAGGCAATGGGTTTTGTGCTCGGGATTGGCGGCGGCATCAGCGGGCTACCGCAGGAACAAAACAGCTTCATTGCAACTGCCCTGGTCAGCGACGAGGACGCCGCCGCGGTTTACGCCTATTTCAACGACTACCAGTTTTCCGATATTCCGCGCCTGTTTCTCGATGCCAGTATCGGGCTTGGGGATTTTCCACAGCAGCGTGCTTATATCGAACCTGCACCGCCGGGTGACGACCCTCCTGCCGGTAGTAACGATTCTGCATCGAATAATTATCTGAATGCCGAGGGTTACTCGAACTGGATCGAGCTCGATTTCAAGTACGTGCTCGATATCGGCCACGCCAAGTATACCCCGATCAATATTTACACGCTCAGCAATGGTTTGCTGGTCGGCGGCGCCAGTGGCGGCGGCGTCTTTAATCCTTTTAAATCAGGCCGCAGCTATGTCCAGGCCTCGCTGTTTCATCACGATCGTGACTACGACGATTTCACATCCTCGCTTCGCCTTAAAACCACGGGTTTCGGTTTATCGTACAAATACGACAACACCGATTTCCCAGTGAATCCCAGCAACGGCAGTATCCTCAACATTGGAATCAAGCATGATCCGGGATTTTACGACGACGAAAGCTGGACCGTCGGCGAGATTGAATTCAGCCATTTTATCAACCTACCGAGTAATGAATACACTGAGCAGCGGGTCCTCGCAATCAACACCTGGGCAGCTCATACGTTCAGCGACGATTTCCCGCCCCACTACTACGGAGTTACCCTCGGCGGCCTGTATCGACTGCGCGCGTACCCGATCGAACGCTTCCACGATACCAGCGCAATCTATTACTCGGCCGAGTATCGGGTCATCCCCAAATCCGACTTATTACGCAAGCTTACCTGGCTCGATTTTGTTAACCTGCAGTGGTGGGAAGTCGCTACTTTTGTGGAAATTGGGCGGGTCGCTCCCGAGTGGGATTTCGACGAGTTGCATGACTCGATGAAATCCGATATTGGTATAAGTTTTCGTGTCATGGCCAACAACGATATTGGTCGCCTCGACCTGGTCTGGTCGGAAGATGACGCCGCAGCCTGGTTAATGTATGGACATCCGTTCTGAATACCTGAAATTGTGTGTGACCTGTTTCTGCCTGGTTGTGCTGCTGCTCGCGAGCCCGTTACTGATGGCTCAGGCGGCCGATGCAGAACCGGAGGCCGAGGAGACCGGCTCGCTGGTTAAAGAACGCATCAAGCGCGAGCGCGAGGCACAGGATAACCGCGCGGTTTTGCTCGCGCATAAACGCAACTATGTGCTGCCACTAACCTACGCCGATCAACCCAACGACGATGTATTCGAGGCGGGGAGCAGCGATTTTGGCGAAGATCTCGACAATCTCGAAATACAGTTTCAGCTCAGCCTCAAGGCACCGATAGCCGAAGGATTATTTACCGAGGAGGACGTACTGTTTTTCGGTTTCACCGTGCGGGCCTTCTGGCAGGCCTACAACCAGGAAATATCTGCGCCGTTTCGCGAAACCAACTACGAACCTGAAATCTACTGGGCCACCCCGGTACCCTGGGAAATCCTCGGTGGTGATGCCAGCTTCGTCGCAATAGGTCTGTCGCACCAGTCGAATGGTCGCAGCCTGCCGTTTTCACGTAGCTGGAACCGGCTCTACGCGGGAATTGCCTGGGAACGCTGGCGCTACGTCTTTGCCCTGAAAGCCTGGTGGCGCATTCCCGAGGACGATAAAGACGATCCGCTCGATCCGGACGGTGATGACAACCCGGATATCGAGGATTACCTCGGCAACTTCGAGTTTACCGTCGCCTATCGGAAATTCGATCAAGAGGTGGCGGTCATGCTGCGCAACAATCTCGACAGCGACGAAAATCGAGGTGCGATTCAGGTCGACTGGACCTTTCCCCTGCACCGACGCTTTCGCGGCTACGTTCAGTATTTCAACGGCTATGGCGAAAGCCTGATCGATTACAACGCCGACATCGAGCGTATCGGTATCGGCATCCTGCTGTCGGATTTACTATAGCCCATGCAACGGCCTTCGTTTTCCGGTAGTCTAGCCGCACAACGCAAATACTAATAATCAAGCGGGGCCGCGTGCGAATAAGAAAGCCTGTTTTCAGATCCGTCCAATTACTGCCTGGGCTGTTGTTTTGCTGGATATTCCTCGGCATTTCATCGCCGGTTTCGGCGCAAATGGTACCACCGGACAGAGATGAATCCGCCGCTGTCGAGATCCCCGAGAACCTGACCCGGGAGCAGGTGCGTGACCTGATCGCGCGCCTGTCCGATGATCAGGTGCGCAAACTGATTATTAACCAGCTCGACAAGGCAGCAATCGATGAGGAGCAGGCCGCGCTCGAAACCGCGTACGTCGGGCATCTGCGCGAGGGCATCCACTCTGCCAAGCGATCACTCGTGCGTGTATTTACATCCGAAGACTCGATTCATGCGCTACCGGCAAAAATCTGGCACGGGATTACTGACAATGGCCGCACCAGCGGTACCTTCCTGCTGTTTCAACTCCTGGGCTTGTTATTTGCGGGATTTGCGGTCGAGCGATTGGCCAAAGGAATACTGGAAAGAACGACATCGAAACCGGTCGAGTTCGCGAGCCTGGGTAAGAAATTCGACCTGGCCTGCCTCGGCACGGCGCTGGGCCTGGTCGAGCTGGGAGCTTTTGCCGCTGGAGCCTATATTTTCGTTGCGATTTCGAGCCAGCACGCCCCTGCGGCACAAAGTTTCTGGCACGAGGTGATCATGTGCGTGTTGTTGATAAAACTGGTGCTGCTGGCAGTGCGCCAGGTCGCCGCCCCGAGTCGGCCCGAAGCGCGTCTGGTGATGATTACCGACGGTACCGCTCGGCAAGCCTGGGGCTGGGCGCTAATCCTGATGGCATCGATGGTCCTGCCGCTGCCCCTGATTCAGATAGCCGTTGAGTACAGCGCCAACGCCGACGAGGATCTGTTTCTGAATATTTTATTCCGCAGCATTTTCATAGTCGCAATCATCGTGCTGATCTTTCACCTGCGCCACTACGGCGCCGGGCTGATTGCGGGTGATCGTGAAAACGTCGGCGCAATGCGCCAAACGCTCGCACGAATCTGGTGGATGCTGGCGATCGTTTACATAATACTGATCTGGCTCATGGCAATGGGGAAACGCGCCGCCACCGGCGAATCGTCGATGTTGCCGGGCCTCGGCAGCCTGGCTCTGTTCGCCGCAATTCCCTTCCTCGACATGGGACTAAAACAACTGGTGAACTGGTATTTTGAACCCAAACCCAACGACAACGAAGCCAGTGATGAAGCCTCGAGCGTAGACATTGCCGAGAGTGAAACTGCCATCGAGGCAGAAGCGCAACTCACAGCCAGTGCCGAAGAAGAGGTATCCGTGCCGCAAATCGAGGCCGGCTACAAAGCCATCGCGCTACGCAAGCTCAGGGTGTTGCTGGTGCTCGCGTTGCTGGCAGTTTTCGTGCGCCTTTGGAACATTGATGTTGTGGCACTCACAGCACAACTGGTTGGCCAACGTTTTGCGGGTGCGCTGTTCGATATCAGCCTGACGATTCTTCTGGCCTGGGCCCTATGGGGGGTTATCCGCATTTCGATCGAACGCAGGCTCGAAGAGGAAAAGGGACCCGAGACCGAAACCGAGGAAATCGAAGCCGGCGGCCTCGGCGGGACGCGTACCGAGACTATCCTGCCGTTGATCCGTGCCTTCATTAAGATCACGTTGATCGTCATGACCGTGATGGTCTGCCTGTCGGCGCTCGGGGTTAACATTGGCCCGCTGATCGCCGGAGCCGGTGTGGTCGGTCTCGCAATCGGGTTTGGCGCACAAACGCTGGTGCGCGATATCGTCTCCGGATTTTTCTACTTGATGGACGACGCGTTTCGCATCGGCGAGTATGTCGTCATCGACCAGATTCGCGGTACGGTGGAAAAAATTTCGGTGCGCTCGTTTCAGCTGCGTCACCATAACGGTCCCGTGCATACCATCCCCTATGGCGAGATCCGCAGCCTGACCAACTGGAGCCGCGACTGGGCGATCATGAAATGCGAGCTGCGCGTTCCGTTCGAAACCGATATCGAGAAAGTACGCAAGATGATCAAGAAGATTGGCATCGAAATGATGGAAGACCCGCAGTGGGGGCCACTCATGCTGGGCCCGGTTAAATCGCAAGGCGTCAACCGCATGGACGATTCGGCGCTGATCATCCGCTTCAAGTTCATGGCGGTGCCGGGACAACAGTATTTGATCCGACGCGAGGCGTTTGCGCGCATCCAGCGCGCCTTCGAAGCCGCAGGCATCCACTTCGCACCGCGGCGCGTGCTGGTCGAGGCGACCACACCGAAGGAAGCGGTCGAGGCCGCGGGCGCGGTGCTCGATCAGGAAGTCGAAGGACAGAAAGGCGCGGCGCACAAAGCCGACGAGCCCTGAGCAGAATTTCGCATGAGCGACTCCGACAAACCAGTAAATCGACCCAGTAACAACCCATGAATAAATCCATCTTGATAAAAGCAGCTACCCTGGCCCTGACAGTGCTCGTGATAGCGGGCTGTGCGAACACGAAGCCAATTGGAGAGTGGAGTAACAAGAGCTTTTCAGGTAATTTGAACAACATTCTGATTATCGGTGTTACCTCGCGCTCAGACCGTCGACAGGTATTCGAGGCTAAGTTTGTCGAAGGGCTCGCGGCATTGAAAGTTAAAGCAACCCCGAGTTATGAACTTATTGAGTCTTCCTTGTACCTGTCACGCGCGGTTGTCGAAAATGCGATCAAGGGGCAAGATATCGAGGCTGTTCTGGTCACACGCATCGCGGGCGTCAAGGAAAAGGAAGTTTACCGCGCACCGGACAACCAGGATGAAAATCTAAGCTATTTCAGTTACTACGATAAGTCCTTCCACCAGGCAAACGATGGCTACACCGCGCAGTACCGTACAGTAGCACTTGAAACCAATCTCTACGATACCGAATCGGGCGATCTGGTCTGGTCGATGCAATCAGAGACCATGGATGCTTCACAGCCCCGCCAGGTGATCGAAGATCAGATCGAGTTAACGATCAATACCCTGGCCAAACGTGGTTTGATCGGCGAATAAGAAAATAGGGGAAAGGCTACTAGTTTCTTAATGAGCCGCCTCGAATTACCGTTTCGGGCAACTCATCCGGCAAAGGGCTAGCATGCATATATTTAATGTTGTTGGTCGGTATCACGTATAATTTCTCATCGACCTCGATAGCGATCTGGTTGGCTTCTATCGCCTCCTGAACTCGTTTTGCCAGTAACAAGGGGTTGCCTCCCTGCTCCGGGAAATTAATCGACATGTCACTGCCATCCATAAAGTAAATGGTTAACAGTCTTTTGTTATCCATACAGTCACTCCTGTATCAGTAAGTTTCAGGGAGATAAAAATTTCTCGCTCATAAATCGTCATTCCCGCTTACGCGGGAATGACATCTTAAATATTAATACACCGCGCCGGATTCTTTCAGGTGGCGCGCCATGCCCTGTACATTGAGCTCGCGCCACTGGTCGTAGGAGCCCCAGTCTTTATATTTAGCCATTGTTACGCTGGTTTTGAGTTCGTCGACTGACTTTCCAGCCTTTAACCCCTTGAGCACCGATGCGCGCAATTCCTCGAGATAAACCAGGCCTGCAGCTACATCTCGCTTATTACCAACCGGGCCATGCCCACCGATCAGGAAATCGAAATCGAGTGCATTGACCTTTTTGACCTGCTCGATCCAGTGATCGACGTTGGAGCCCGGAAAGTCGCGGTAAAACAGTCGCTTGGCACTGACTGCATCGACGACGAATGCTACGTCATCGGGGCGCACCACGGTGGCTATCAGGTCGTTGCCATGGCCGGGTCCGAGATAGGTCAATTCGAAAGTTTTGCTGCCCACGGTAAAGCTGGTTTTATCGTCGAAGCGCATCGTCGGCTCCATCAAATCAATATCCTCCGGCGCGTTCCGATGTGCAATCACGTTCGGCACATCGCCGTATTCGGTGCCACCGGAAGCATGATCACCGTGGCTATGGCTGTAAATCAGGTGCGTAATCGGCTCATCGGTAATCTTGGCGATTTCGGCCTTGAGCCACCTTGCAGCCTCTTGATTGATCGGATCAGTTACTACTACACCCTCCCCGGTTACAACAAACATGTTCACATGGAATTTATTTTGAAAGCGGTAAACGTCACCGGTGACACGCGTGATTTCGCGCTTGACGTCCTGTGCAAACGCAGCGCTCGTGCCCAAAGACAGTATTACCAATGTCATGAGTAGTCGTTTCATTACTTGTTCCCTCCTTTCGGTTTTATCGGTTGTGATATCTCGGACCCGCGTTTTCTGATTTAATTCCGGGTCATGACGAACTTTGAATCCCAACTGCGCCTCGGCACCGGACTCATCCTGGCATTATACGTGGTGCAGCACCTGGTTAACCATAGCTTTGGCATCGTTTCGATCGAGGCCGCGGAAGCTTATCGCCAGACCGTGGGAGCAATGTTCCAAAACCTGCCAGGACAGGTCTTGCTTTACGGCTCACTGCTGTTTCATGCCTCCATTGCATTGCGGTCGATTTACCGGCGTTCGAGCCTGCGCATGTCGCTATGGCAATCTCTGCAATTGTTGCTGGGCCTGTCTATCCTGCCGCTGGTGGTTGGGCACGCCGTCAGTAATCGTGGTTATGATCTGCTCGGGGACATCGACCCCAATTATTACTACGTGGTCACTTCCCTGGCATTGAAACCGGTGGTGCTGGCCAAACTAGTGCTGCTGATTTCAGTGATCTGGATTCACATGGTCATCGGTCTGCACTTCTGGCTGCGAATTAAAAACGGCTACCAGCGTTATGTACCCTATGCCTACACGCTGGTGGTCCTGGTGCCAGCGCTCGCCTATGTCGGTTTGTTCAGCATGCTGCAACAGGCCAGCACCTGGCTCGATGACCAGCAACGACTCGATCAGATCTACGCGGCGAATACTGCAATGGACCCGCGAGATGTAGAATTATTACGCGGACTCGAGCTACAAGCCTGGATTGTCATGGCCGCCTTGCTGGTCCTGACATTGATTGCGCGCCAGTTCAGGCTATGGTACCAGGCGCGCCAGGGCACCTACTGCATTACCCACAGCGACGGTGCCAAAGTCCGGGCATTGAACGGGGTTTCGCTGCTCGAGGCGTTGCGCAATGCTCGTATCCCGCACGCGTCGGTTTGTGGCGGGCGTGCGCGTTGCACCACCTGTCGCGTGCACGTTGGCAGCGGCCTGGCGGAGCTCGATCCACCCAACGAACTGGAAGCGAAGGCGCTAACACGTATCAAGGCCAGCGAGGATGTTCGTCTCGCTTGCCAATTGCATCCGAAATCGGATCTCGAGATAACTCCGTTGGTGATGGCGAATCAATCACTCAGCGCTACCTTACACAGCGGTGGTGTTGGGGGTCACGAAGAGTACGTGGTTTCGATGTTCGTCGATATGCGCGGCTCGACCAACCTCGGCGAGCGCGTGCTGGCCTACGATGTGGTATTTATCCTGAATCGTTTTTTCACCGAACTTTCCAGCGCACTATCGGATTCAAACGGCCACTATGCCCAATTTGCCGGAGACGGCCTGATGGCATTGTACGGGCTCGATCCCGAGCACAAGTCACGCGCCTGCCAGGATGCACTCGACGGCGCGCGCGAAATGTTTCGCCGTATCGATAAATTGAACGATCAGTTAAAACGCGAATTCGGCGAAAGCATTCAGATGGGCATCGGCATTCACGGCGGCGACGCCATCGTCGGCACCATGGGACCGCCAAAAACCCCACTGCTGACCGCGGTCGGTGACAACGTCAATATTGCCGCGCGGCTCGAGTCGCAAACCAAGGAAATCGGTTGTGATTTGATCGTTTCGGTGTCAACCCTGGAAGCAGAGTCCATCGACTTTCCGGCCGATAATGTGCGGCAGGTAGAAGTCCGCGGCCGCGATAATCATGTGCGCGTCTGCACCTTCAGCCGTGACCAGTTTCCCGGAGGCAATCAAGACTGATCGAACCCGGGTCAATCTTTGGTTATCATAGCGCTGCGTTAACTTTCCGGATCGACCATGCAACAAAGAAAAATCGGCCCTTTTTCCGTTTCCGCGATCGGCTTCGGCTGT
Organism: Gammaproteobacteria bacterium; assembly: GCA_029862125.1. Taxonomy (GTDB): domain Bacteria; phylum Pseudomonadota; class Gammaproteobacteria. The sequence goes on from JAOTXY010000027.1 coordinate 25,830, forward strand.
ATGAACGTGTCGATGGGTTACGGCCCACGCATCGACGAAGCCGAAGCCGGCAAGCTGTTCAATGCCGCACTGGACCAGGGTTACACCTTTCTCGACACCGCGTCCCTGTATGGCCTCGGTCATAACGAGAGCCTGATCGGCGAGTACCTCGCTAGTCGACGTGACGAGTATGTGCTCGCAAGCAAGTGCGGATTTTCCCGCACCGAGGATGGCAACACGGTGATGGATGGTCGCCCCGAAATCCTCGCGCAAACCTGCGAGGACAGCCTGCGGCGGTTGAACACCGACGTGATCGACCTCTATTACCTGCACCGCATCGATCCGAAGGTGCCAGTCGAGGAAAGCGTCGGAGCACTGGCGCAACTGCTTGAACAGGGCAAAATCAAAACCATCGGCCTGTCTGAAATCAGCTCGGAGAGCTTGCGGCGCGCACACGCGGTGCATTCGATCACCGCGGTTCAATCGGAGTATTCGCTGTGGACCCGTACACCCGAGCGCAAAATCCTGGCAACCTGTGACGCACTGGGAATCGCCTTCGTATCTTTCTCGCCCCTGGCGCGGCAGTTTCTGACCGGCAAGTGCCAGGATGTCACGACGGTGCTGGACGACGATATCCGCGCCACCATTGCGCGTCCGCGTTTTGAGCCGGAAAATTTTGCGCACAATGAAAAGTTGCTCATCCCCTTCGGTGAAATTGCAGCACGTCTCAGTTGCAGTATGGCGCAGCTGGCTTTGGCCTGGCTGCTCGCACAAGGCGATAACATCATCCCGATTCCAGGCACCAAGCACATGGACTGGATGATCGAGAATGCGGGTGCTGATGATATCGAGCTGAGTTCCACCCTGGTTGATGAACTCGACCTGTTGATCAACGAAAACACGGTCGCCGGAAACCGCTACACCGACGCGCTGATGGCGTCGACCGATTCAGAGAAGGATTAGGGCAAATGAAGTTAAGCCGTAAGGAACAGGCGATGCTCGATGGCGAGCTTGGCGAACCGCGGCGTTGGGCGATGGAGCACATGCTCCAGGTGGGTCGTTTCTTCGATGCCGTCGACTTCGTCGAAGTGACACAGGCGCACATCATGGCCGATACCGAGTCGCTCGGCGAAGCCGGGGTCGCTTTCCTCGAGAACCTGATGGCCTACCCGCCAGGCGAACGCCAGGTGCGCATCCCGATGATTACCGATCCGCGCGGCATCGATTTTTGTCACTACCAACGCCTCAAGCAAACCGACGAGATGGCCGTGCTCGAACAGCGCACCATCGAAGCCTTCGAATCCATGGGCATCCTGATGACCAACACCTGCATCAACTACCAGACTATCATGCCGCCGGTGCGCGGTGAGCACCTTGCCTTCGGCGATACCGGCGTCGTCATCTACTGCAACAGCGTGCTCGGTGCCTATTCCAATTTCGAAGGTGGGCCGTCAGCGCTCGCCGCCGGATTGACAGGGCGCACCCCACGCTACGGATTACATCTCGACCAGAATCGCAGGGCGACACGGCGCTTTCACATCGCGCATCAACCAGAGCATCTGTCTGACTGGGGTGCGCTCGGCGGCATCGTTGGGTCACACTCGGGATCCTACTGGGAAGTCCCGGTAATCGAAGGCATCGAATCCCTACCGGGATCCGATGAAATGAAACACCTGGGTGCCGCGATGGCGAGCTTCGGCTCGGTACCGCTGTTTCACCTGGTCGGCGTCACTCCGGAAGCGCCCACCCTGGAATCGGTTTGTGATCCCGTATCGCTTGAAGCTGAAGTCATCGGTGAAGCCGACCTCGAGGCCTTTTTCGCTCGCTATGGCGGCAAGGGTGAAAAAGTCGACGTGGTCGTTTTTTCCGCACCCCAGCTCTCATTGATGGAGATGCAGTCACTCGCCGAGTTGCTCGATGGTAAAACACTGCATCGAGATACCGACCTGCTCGCAGTGACAAGCCCGGTGGTCGCGGCCGATGCCCGCCGCTTGGGGCTGGTCGAGCGCATCGAATCCTCCGGCGCGTTAGTGCTCGAGGGCATGTGCTTCTACCAGAGCTACGCGCGCGAAATGGGCGAGGCCAACGGCTGGAAGCGGCTCATGACGAACTCGGTCAAGCTGACCAATATTATCGGTGGCTATGGTTACGAGCCGACGCTTTCCAACATGGAGAACTGTGTCGCGTCGGCGATTGCCGGGGAGATTGTTTAATGACAACAATCGAACTGAAGTGTCACGTTGGCGTTGGACCCGAGGTTTCGGGCGAGGCGCTCGTCACCGACGACAATTTTTCGGCGCGCTACGATCTCGACCGCATCGCCGGGATTTTTTCACGCCCGCAGCACAAGCTCGCGGGTCTTAGTTATGTCGACAAGATCATGGTGTTCAACACTGCCAAGGGCGGCGTCGCATCAGCCTGGATGCTGCACGAAATGAAGTCGCGCGGAATCGCACCCAGGGCGATCCTGTTCAACAACGTCAACCCGATCCTGGCGCAGGGCGCGGCGCTCGCTAACATGGCGCTGTGCGACCGCTTCGACGATGGCGATGTCACACAACTGATCAAAACCGGGGACCAGGTCAAGGTGAATCCCGAGGCCGGTCGGGTGACGATTCGACGGGACTGAGCGCTAACACCTGTTAGCGTTAAATGCTGCCCGGAAAATTCGCGGCACTGGTACAATAGCGGTACCCGGCAAGCAGCTGAAATTCTTGTGTACGTCCATATATAACGCCTATGACACTGTTAATTTTTTACCTGGCGATCGCAATTGGTGTTTCCTTCCTGTGCTCGATTCTTGAAGCCGTACTGCTTTCGGCCACACCCAGCTATGTCGAAACGCTGAAATCCGAAAGGCCACGTGCCGGCACGGTTGTCAACCGCGTCAAGGACCGGGTCGACGAATCGCTGGCCGCGATCCTGATCCTCAATACCTTTGCCCATACCATGGGTGCGTTCGGTGTCGGTGCGCAGGCGCTCACGGTGTTCGGCCCACAATGGGAAACGCTGATCGCGGTATTACTGACGCTCGCGATTCTGTACTTTTCCGAGATCATTCCGAAAACCCTGGGAGCAACCTTCTGGCGCACGCTGATCATACCCGCCTCGTTTCTGATCCTGTGGCTGGTCAAGCTGGTGTACCCGCTGGTCTGGATTTCCTCGCACCTGACGAAGTTGTTTGGCCGCAACTCAGAAACCGATATTACGCGTGAGGAAATTATCGCGATGGGGACGCTTGGAAAAAAGGGCGGCGCACTGATTGCGCGTGAAAACGAATACCTTTCCAACGTGCTGAGCCTGCGCGAAGTGCCAACCGAGGAAGTACTGACACCGCGCACCGTGGTGCACATGCTCGACCAGAACATGAGTGTCAGCGAAGCGCTCAACGACCCCAAGACACCGCAATTCTCGCGCATGCCGGTATACGACGAGGACCCAGAAAACATTACCGGCAAGGTGTTGCGCCACGATCTGTTCATGGCCGAGCGCAGCGGACACGGTGGCGAACCGGTTAAAAATTTCGCCATGGAGATACTCGGAGTATCTGAAAAACTGCCGGTGGTTCATTTACTCGAGCTCATGCTCAAGAACCGCGTGCACCTGTGCCTGGTCGAAGACGAGTTCGGCCAGACCTCTGGCATCGTCACGCTCGAGGATGCAATCGAAACCCTGCTCGGGCGCGAAATCGTCGACGAAAGCGATACCGTCGAGGACATGCAGGAGCTGGCACGCGACAAGTACCGCAAACGCCTGCGCGACAACAAGAACAAACCGGAAACGCGCAGCTAACAGTGAGCCATTATATCCACGTCAGTCCGAGTGGTTTTAGGCCACGCTGGTTTCGGTGATTTTTTTATTATTCCGATTTTGCCTGACACCCGACAGAATTCCGAACAATGCTTGACTCAGGCATCCGAATCTCCTTAGATAAGCGCGATGTACAAACTGAGTCATTGATCGAACGAGATTGAATCGATGGGTGTCCCCTATCTCGACTGCAGCAGCGAAACCAGCGAAATCCGTGAGCCGGCTGGCGACAGGCTGGTCTGGCTTGCGAGCGACATCGATTCCAACGACTACCTGGTCACCCCGAACGATGCAGCGCTTGCTGAAATCGAGCAGCTTGCTCATTTCTTTACAGATAATCCGCTGCCGTTGTTGCAACGCAAGCTCGAAGAATTGGAGCTTCCAACCTGTCGGGCATTAATGGCGCAGATGAAATCGATCCTCGACGACGGTGTCGGTTTTGCAGTGCTCGATCGCTTACCAGTGGATGACTACCCGATCGATACACTGCTCGAGGTTTACTGGGTGCTCGGCCAGTGCATCGGTCGCCCGGTGGCACAGAAATGGAGCGGCGAGATGATTTACAACGTTTCCGACACGGGTGCCGATTATGCTTATGGTACGCGCGGATCGTATACGTCGGTCGAACTCAATTTTCACACCGACAACGCCTTCGCGCGCATGGTGCCTGATTACGTCGGCCTGTTCTGTCGCCACCCGGCGAAAAGCGGCGGCGTCAGTCGTTTTTGCAGCCTTTACTCGGTGCATCAACGCATGCTCGAGCAATATCCAGAAGAGCTCGCTCGCCTCTACCAACCAGTGCTGTACGACCGCCAGAAAGAACATCGCGATGGTGCCGAGCCGATTTGTCTAGCGCCCTATTTCAGCTGGTGCAATGAGCGTATGTTTGCACGCGCCAATGCATCGCTGATTCGCAAGGGTTACGAAGTTGCCGGTGAGCCCATGGATGAACCGTTAATCCGGGCTCTAAACGCCATCGATGAAGTCTGCGATTCAGCAGACTTGTGGTACGAGGCGCCACTGAAACGCGGTCAGATTCAGTACCTCAACAACCACGAAGTCGGACATTACCGCAGCGCCTTCGAAGATTACGACGAACCCGAACGCAAGCGTCATCTATATCGACTCTGGCACCGCGAGGCCGGCAGCAGCAGTTACGACGGCCAAAACCTTTAATGTCATTGCGGCCCCCGAGCCCATCGTCGTCATTGCGGCCTTCCTTTTACGTCATCCCGTGGCTTGACCCGATGCGTCGGACCGACGGGATCCAGAAATAAGATTTATTTGCGATCAAGGTAACCAACTGGATACTGCGGTCAAGCCGCGGTATGACAAAGCTGCGTTACCTTAAACTGTCATTCCATACCGCATGCGGCCCACTTAGCGACCGTTCGACGTATCGGGATGACGTTGAAACGGGTTTAGCCGCGGTATCCAAACAGCCTGTTTTGAATAATTTCCTCGGCGACCCCGTCCGGCACACATTCTTCCCATTGTCCCCGGCCGTTCTGTAGCTGCTTGAGGACGTTGCGCGAAAAAATCTTGAACAACTCGTGATCGCTCGAGTCGATCCCGAAGATGAAATTGTTCTCCAGCAGATGCTGGTATAGGTGCTTCAGGTTTTGTGCCAGCTTTATGTTCTTGAAATCGGTATATTCACCCGCTTGATCAACTTCCGGGTAAACCAGCAGGCGGGTATGGTCAGGAAACAGTTTGCCGAATCCCTCGAGGATTCCGCCTTCAACCCCGCGGTAGCTGCTTTCATCAAAAATTTGCCGGATGTTAACAATACCGACGACGATACCAATCTGCATATTGGTAAACTGTCTGAAATAGGCGCGCATCGAGAAGTAGCGCGTGTAATCGGTAATCATCACGCTGTAACCGAGCGAGTTCAGCAACCGAACGCTGGCAATTATATCCTCTTCCGAAACCATCAGGTCGTTGCCATGTATATCATTGAGTGAAATTTCTGCCAGGGCGACGCTGTTCTTTTCGGTCACTCCGTCCAGTTTGCAGAAGAACTTCAACCCCTGCTCGATCATGTCGACATTCAGGCGGGTAACCGGTCTGAAGGTACCTCGAATAGTCAGCACATTTTTCTTGTACAGCATTTCCGCGGGGATCACGACCGATCCATCCGGCTTGAACATAATGGCGCGCGTTTTCCAGCTACGGATCAGGTGCAGGTTGATGGCACGATTGTCGACCTCTTCGAAATAAGGACCGTAAAATTCGATCGAATCGATTTCAATGCGCCCCTGTTCGAGGTTGTCGGTCAGCGATTCGATGATGGTTTTTGCATTTTCGAAGTAATAGTAAGCAGCGTAGATCAGGTTGACGCCGAAAATACCCATTGCCTGTTGCTGGCGTTCCGCATTGTCGTCACGCATGCGTATATGGACGATGATGTCGGAAGGCTCGGCGGCTGGATACATCTGTGCCCGGATGCCACACCAGGCATGGCATTCGTTGTCACCCTTGAAACTCTTCGCCGCGACTGTCGCGCCGTAGGCAAAAAAGCGTGACGCCTTGGAGCGGGATTTGCCCACCCGCTCAACAACCAGTTGAAATTCCTTTTCCAGCATCGCCTCCACCCGCGACCGGCTTACGTAACGACGGTCTTCCTGTACGCCATAAATGGCATCGGAGAATTTCATGTCGTAGGCGGACATGGTTTTAGCGATGGTCCCCGCGGCCGCTCCCGCCTTGAAAAACTGCCGCGCCACTTCCTGGCCGGCACCAATTTCGACGATGGTGCCGTACTTTTTTTCATCAAGGTTTATGCGCAGTGCCTTGTCCGTCGTGGTGCGGGTGCTGGTATTTTTATCTTCTACGTTTTCGTTATTCATGAGGCAAGTTAACTCTTGTTGTTGAATGCGTGCGGAATCTCAGGAACACTGATTATATACCTAGACGTCATAAGTTGAAGAGGCGGTGTCACCACCGCGCCCAGTCCAGTTGGTATGAAAGAACTCGCCGCGCGGTCGATCGATACGTTCGTAAGTATGTGCGCCAAAATAATCACGTTGCGCCTGCAACAGGTTGGCAGGCAGGCGTTCCGAGCGGTAACCGTCGAAATAGCTCAGCGCGGCCGTCAGTGAAGGCGAGGCAATGCCCTGGCAGACTGCAGCGGCGACGACGCGTCGCCAGCCTGCCTGTGCGCCTTCGACCTTTTCGCGGAAGTAAGGAGACAATAATAAATTTGGCAGGCCCGGGTCTTCATCAAAAGCCTTTTTAATGCGGCCCAGGAAAACCGAGCGAATAATACAACCACCCCGCCACAACAGGGCGATGCCTCCATAATCCAGGTTCCAGCCGTACAGCCCGGCGGCTTCGCGCATCAGCAGGTAACCCTGCGCATACGAAACGATCTTGGAGGCCAGCAAGGCCTGTCGAATGTCCTCAATAAAGGCCTTCCTATCACCGTCGAAGTTGCGCTCAGGGCCATTGAGCAGGCGGGATGCCTGCACGCGTTCTTCCTTTTGCGCAGACAAGAAGCGCGCAAACACTGCCTCCCCGATCAGGGTCAGAGGAATCCCGAGCTCGAGTGCCGATATGCCGGTCCATTTACCGGTTCCTTTCTGGCCGGCAGTATCGAGAATACTTTCAACCAGGGGTTCACCGTTTTCTTGATATGCCAGGATGTCGCGCGTAATCTCGATCAGGTAACTGTCAAGTTCACCCTCGTTCCACTCGGCAAATACCTCGTGCATCTCGCCCGCGGACATGCCCAGCAGCTCTTTCATGATTTGATAGGCTTCACAGATTAACTGCATATCACCATATTCGATGCCGTTGTGGACCATCTTGACAAAGTGACCCGCGCCACCCTCACCGACCCAGTCGCAGCAAGGAGTGCCATCTTCAACCCGGGCCGCGATGCTCTGAAAGATCGGCTTGACCGCTTCCCAGGCGGCGGCCGAACCCCCGGGCATGATTGACGGACCGGTCAACGCACCCTCTTCGCCGCCGGAAACCCCGGTACCGATAAACAGCAGGCCTTTGTTCTCCAGGTAGCGGGTGCGGCGGATACTGTCCTCGAAATGGGCGTTACCACCATCGATGACGATATCGCCGGGATCGAGGTGCGGGATGAGTTGCTCGATAATATCGTCTACCGGCTGTCCGGCCTTGACCATTAACATGATCTTGCGCGGTGACTCGAGGGATACCACCAGCGCTTCCAGCGAATGCGCTCCACGAATATTCTTACCCGCGGCACGACCATTGATAAAGTCGTCGACCTTGTCTATCGAGCGGTTATAAGCGGTCACCGTGTAACCCTTACTTTCCATGTTCAGGCTCAGGTTTTCACCCATTACCGCAAGGCCTACCAGGCCGATGTCAGAAAGTGTCTTCATATTCGAGGAATCGTCGCCGTTAGATCGGGGCATAATACCACCGGCTCGATTCAGCCAATATAAAAGATGAACTTTTGCTGATTATTAAAGTTTAGACTGGCCTCGCAGGATCAAGACAGGCAAACAGCCATGCATCATGTAAGCCACAAGCATGGATTCATTTCGGGAATAAAAAACCCGACCGGGGAGATCGGGTAAAATTTGTTCTGAACTAAGGGGTTAGTGATTACCATCTTAACCAATCACGGTTAAGATTGCGGAGAATTAGTTCACAGCAAAAAGCGCAAAAACTTTACAAAGTAATTAATTGGCCTGCCAACGAGCGCCCGACAGTGTCAGAATCCGGGGCCAGAAGGCGAAGCCAGGAGCGACCCAACTTCGATGAAGGTTTTTTATTCCGTTCTACTGCTGTTACTGCTAAACGCCTGTGCAAAACCGTTGCAACCGGACAACTACGGCGATCTGATCTCTGCAACCCGGATGGATCAGGACACTTTCCAGGTGTCCTCCCCTGGCAGCGCGAACAGCGAGGACGAAAAATCGGTCGACCTCTCGTTGCTGAGGAGCGCGGAGATAGCGCTTGAAAACGGTTTCAACTATTTCGTGATAATAGAGAGCGACGGTCAGCAAGATAGCGCATACGAAGCGACAACTTATGGTGACGAAACTTACTCACACTCGGATCCCGGCACCACCAACACCATCGTTTGCTTTAAACAAAAGCCGCAAGGTTTCGCCTACGTGGCACTATTCGTCAAAGCCAGCCTGCGCTCCAAGTACAACCTCGATCAGGTTGCTGAATAATTCGTAACGTCATCCCGGCGAAAGCGGGGATGACGTTACGAATTATTATCTAAAGAAGAATTGATCTATGTCGGTAATCTTTCGCCGATAAAGGCATATCCTAATTCATGTCTTAAAAAATTGGGAAGGTGTGGAAATGTCCATATGTGTCGTTGTTGCAGATAGCAGTAAAGCGCGAATCCTGGTGGCAGAGAGCGGGAACAGCCCTTTATCCGATGAAAGAGATTATATTCATCCCGAAAGTCGCCTTAAAGAACAAGACCTGGTTAGCGATGGCCCAGGTAGCGAATCGGATTCGGGAGGCTTCGGTAAACATTCGATGGGGCATGAAAAAGCAGCCCATCAGAAGGAGGCAGAAGCTTTTGCACATGAATTACGTGATGAGATCGATAAGCTCCGACGAAACAGTGATCTGCGTCGAATCTACCTGGTCGCATCACCGAAATTTCTTGGGTTGCTGCGTTCCAGTATCAATAAGCAGTGTGCAGAGTTACTCTCGGGCGAGGTAAACAAGGACCTGGTCGATCACAGTATTGAAGACATCCGTTCTCATTTACCAAACCGGCTATGACCGATATCGGTCATTCCCGCACAAGCGGGAATCTCTTAATATGTCGTTATTTTTCTATAACTGAATTTGCAATCAGTTCGGGTAGTTTCAGGCGCAATATCTTGCCCGAGGGCCCTTTTGGCAAATCGTCGAAGAAGTAAATAATCTTGGGCGCCTTGTACTTACCTACCCCGGCTTCGCAAAACGCCTTGAGTTCATCCTCGCTACACTGGTAACCATCGCGAACCACCACGCAGGCGACCACTTCCTGGCCGTAATTCTCATCGTCGACACCGACCGCGGCGGCTTCAAGAATCGCTTCGTGCTTGTAGAGCACATCGTCGATTTCACGCGGCGCGATGTTTTCACCACCGCGAATAATCAACTCCTTGGAGCGACCGGTGATAAAGATATAGCCTTCCTCGTCTTTCCTGCCTAAATCACCCGTGTAGAACCAGCCATCCCTGATCGATTCATGGGTCGCTTGCGGATTCTTGTAATAGAGCTCAAGCAGGTTGCTGCCGCGAATAATGATTTCGCCGACCACTTGAGGTGGGCACTCGTCGCCCTTGTCATCGACGATAATGATGTCGTTGCCATAGGGCAATCCGACCGAACCCGGTTTGCGTGCTGCCGGCGGCAGGGGATTACTTGCCACAGTACCCGCGGTTTCTGTCAGTCCTAGGGTTTCGATCATCGGTATCTTGAAAACCTGTTCCCACTGTTCCAGCGTGACCGCCGCCAGCGGGGCCGACGCCGAGCGCACGAATCTGAGTGCGGCGAGACGTTCGTCATTACCGAAATCGAACGGCTCCTGCGCGGCACGATCCAGCAGGTACTTGATAATGGTCGGAACGATACTGCTCCAGGTGCAATGATTCTCGGCGACCAGTCGCCAGTAGTCGGTCGCGCTGAAGCGCTTCGGCACGACCACGCTGCCGCCGCTGTATAGCGGCGCCATCACCGTTACCATGGCACCATTGATGTGATATACCGGCAATACACACAGCGCCCGGTCATCCGCCTTCAGTTGATGCCCCTCGGTCACGTTGCGCCCACCACTGGTAACTGCGCGATGGCTCAGCATCGCACCTTTCGGCAAGCCAGTCGAACCGGAGGTATACAGCAACAGCGCGATATCATCCGCTGTTGGCGGCGCAGGACTGGCCACAGGGGATTCACTGCCTGGCCAGGCCGGTCCTGCCTCGTCGGCGGTTTCGAGGACCCGGATCGGGCGCTCGATTTGTGCCATGATCTCGGCGAGCTTGTCGCGATACTCGGGTGCCACGAACACGACTTCAGAATCCGAATGGTCGAGCACATGCACCAGCTGCACCGTACCCGCGACGGCATTGAGTGGCACGATTACGCGGTTACTCGCCATGACCCCGAGAAACAGTTGCAACGTCCAGTAGCCATTGTTCAACAGAAATGCGACTTTTGCCCCTTGCGACAGACCCAGCCGGTCCAGCTGCAGACCCACATTTTCAACTGCCGACTTCAACTGCGCAAAGCTGAGCGAATCACCACTCTCGGGTGCGATCAGAAACTCGCGATCAGGTGACGCATCGGCATGCTGCTCGATGCAGGCGCGAACCGTTTCCATGGTCAGTCTTTCCCGTAACGGTCGAGGTACGCGCCGAACAGGTCTTGCTCGGAAGGTTTGTCTTCGTCAATTTCCCTGACCAGGTGGGTTATATTGATGAAATGCCGATAGTTCAGATTTTCGCTGATACTGTTGCCACCCCAGGTGCCACAGCCCATGCTCAGGGTGAAATTGAGCGCATTGTTGAAACTGCCGCCGTTGCCGAAGGTGTGTGCCTGGTTGACAAGTACACGTACCACGTCGAGTTTCTCGGCGAGTCGCGTCGGTTGCGACTGGTTGCCGGTATGAATGCCGCAGGAGTGCCCCCTGCCCTGCACGTTCAGAATATCGGTTACCAGTTTAACCGCATGGTCGAAATCATGCGCGCGGTAAACCGTCAATACTAGCGATAGTTTTTCATCAGCAAAATTGGAATTCGGATCGAAGTCTTCCTCGACCATGAAAAAACGTGCCTGTTTAGCCTTTTCGTCAAGCCCGACACCGGCCGCAAATACATCAGCATCCCTGGCAATCAGGTCGCGATTAAGATTGCCGTCGACCCAGAGCTTGTCGGCAATCAACGACTTTTCGTCGTTGCTGCAGCGATAACCACCGGCGGCCTCGAGCGCGGTGATTGCATCCTCGTAGACATCGTCGAGAATCACGAGCGAATTTTCGGAAGAACAGGAAGTTGAATTATCGAAGGTTTTGGATGCACAGATTTTCCCGGCGGCATCGGCCAGGTCAGCGCTGCTGTCGATGATGACTGGCACATTGCCCGCCCCAACCCCGATTGCTGGCGTGCCACTGCTGTAGGCCGCGCGCACGTTATTCTGTGAGCCGGTGGCAACGATCAAATCCACCTGCTCCATCAGCAACCGGGTCATGTTGCGCGATACCGGTTGCGGCAGAATTTGCACCAGATCTTCGGGTGCCCCCACTTTTGCGAGTGCAGCGCGCATCAGCTCAACCGTTGCATTGGTACTACTCCATCCTGCCGGCGAAGGTGCGATCACGATCGCATTGGCGCCTTTGAGCGCCATCATGGTCTTGTTGACGGGGGTTGCGGCGGGATTAGTGGACGGCGTAATCGCGGCGACAACACCCACCGGTTTGCCATACTTAATCATACCGTTACCGAAATCGTCTTCAATGATACCGACGGTGCGCACCCGCATCAGGTCACGCAGAGTACCGAAGGTCTTGCGCTGGTTTTTGATCACCTTGTCGTCGGCGTTGCCGATACCGGTGTCGGCGACCGCCTGCTCGGCGAGTCGCCTTGCATTCTCAGGTTTGTACACGGACCAGGCAACCGCGGTGACGGTTTCGTCGACACGTTTCTGGTCGGCGCCGGCAAATTGTTGCATTGCGTTGCGCGCACGCTCGATAAGCTGCGCCACGCTCGCTACTTCATCGTCGCTGGCGTTGGTTACTGCGGACATTGCCGGCTTGGCCATATCAAAACCCCTGACGCTCTAGGAAGAGCGCAAGTTTACCCGTAGCGTCTGTGATTTCAAACCGTACCGGCGTCATCCTCCATCTATGTAGTCATCCCCGCGTAAGCGGGGATCTTGCAATGCTGGCTCGTTATAAGATCCCCGCTTGCGCGGGGATGACAGTAGTGAATTGAAGGGATGGCGATAAGGAATTGCGCGGTCCGACGTATCGGCTCGAAGGCCGCAATGACGGAGTCCCGGCTTCCCAAAAGCCCGGGAGCTGATAAGATGCGGCGCTTGCTTCGAGGACTACCGGTTTGTTTGCAGAATACGGACCCTGGATCGTGGCCTGGTGCTTTTTTGCGCTGTGCTGCGGG
>JAOTXY010000028.1 GCA_029862125.1 Gammaproteobacteria bacterium
GCTGGGGTTTGACCCGATCTGGTACGGTGTCCTTTACACGATCACCTGCCAGATTGCATACATGACGCCTCCATTTGGATACAATCTGTTCCTGATGCGCGCGATGGCACCACCGGAAATTACATTAATGGATATTTATCGATCGATTATACCTTTTGTCATGGTTATGACCTTCGCACTGGTCCTAGTCATGGCTTTTCCACAGATCGCCCTCTGGTTGCCCGAATACGTGTATTCGAAGTGACATGAAAAGAGTTTTACAGAGGGGATTCCGTGAAAAAATAACCGAAGCCTAAACCTTAGGAGCCTTAAAAAATGAAACAAGATAAAAAAGCATCCAAACCGGAAGCAACCGAACTACAAGACAACAGCAGACGAAGTTTCGTCAAGAAAGTAGGTGCCGGAACAGCAGGTATCCTGGCAGCGGGCACCGCACCCTATGCCTATTCCGCGACGAACCCGATCAAGTGGCGCCTGCAAACCTACTCCGGCGCACCGCTCGGCGCACACGTTATCAAGCCGCAAATCGAGGAATTCAACAAAGCGGCACATGGGCGGATGGAAATCGAACTCTATTACGCAGACCAACTGGTGCCGACCGACGAACTGTTTCGCGCCATGCAGAACGGCACCATCGATGCGGTTCAAAGCGACGATGCGACCATGGCCTCACCGGTGGATATCAGCGTGTTTGGCGGTTACTTCCCGTTTTCGACCCGTTACAGCCTCGACCTGCCGGTACTGTTCAAGTATTACGGCCTCGACGAAATCTGGGCGGAAGCCTACGGTGAAGTCAAGAACGTCGAATGGATTAGCGCCGGCGCCTGGGATCCGCTGCATATATTCACCAAGGATCCGATCCGCTCGATTGCTGACATGAAAGGCAAGCGTGTTTTCGGCGTACCGACTGCCGGTAAGTTCCTGTCGCGTTACGGCCTGGTGCCAGTCACCCTGCCCTGGGACGACATCGAAGTTGCGATCCAGACCGGCGAACTCGACGGGGTGGCCTGGTGCGGCTTCACCGAAGCCTACGAAGTGGGCTGGGCCGATGTCTGTAACTATGCGCTACTGAACAACGTTACCGGCGCCTGGTGTGGCTCCTACTTCGCCAACTCGAAGAGCTGGGGCAAGCTGACACCGGATTTGCAGGCACTGTTCCGCATGTCCTGTAACGATTCGCACTACTATCGCCAGGTCTGGTACTGGGGTGGAGAAGCTGATCTGCGCGTCAACGGCGACAAGATGGAACTGACCACGATCCCGGCCGATGAATGGGATACCGTGGTGGCCGATTCGGCTGAATTCTGGGAAGAGCTGGCATCGATCAGCCCGCGCACCAAGAAAGTCGTCGACGCTTTCAAAAAGTATTCGGCGGTCATGGAGAAAACCGGCGTACCCTATCGTTATAGCTAGACGGGGGATAACTCGATCCAGTTTAACGGTGGTGCTTCGGCATCACCGTTTTTTTATGCTCGTATTTGTGAATCGAGTCAGAATTCGAGCCCGGGTCGCTCAGGCTGGCGGGATCAACACCAGTTTGCCAGTGAACTTCTTATCGAGAAAAACCTGCTGTGCTTCCGCTATTTCGGCAAGCGGAAAGGTTTTTGCTACCAGTGGCCGGATCTCGCCGCGCTCGATATAACCGACCAGGTTTTCGAACACTATATCTTCCTGAAAGGTACATCCAATCAATGTCAGGTCCTTGAGATAGAGCGTGCGCACATCCAGCTCGACCAGGGGTCCGGCTATCGCGCCTGCAGTTACGTAACGCCCGCCGCGTTTGAGCACATCGAGCAATAAGGGCCAGCCATCGCCGGCAACCAGGTCGACGACCACGTCGACGCTGTCACTACCGAGCGCCTCAACCAGGTCAGTGTTGCGATCGATAACCTCGTCCGCGCCCAGTTTGCGCAGATCTTCCATCTTCTCGGCACTGGCGATCCCAATTACCTGGGCACCACGGCGTTTAGCCAGCTGAACTGCGGCGGAACCGACACCTCCCGAAGCCCCGGTAACAAGCACCCGCTCGATACCGACACCGGCTCGATGCAGCATATTTTCGGCGGTCGAGTAGGCACAGGGGATCGAAGCGAGTTCCTCGTCTGACCAGTCGCAATCAACACGGTAGGTTTCAGCTGCCGGTGCTCGTGTGTATTGTGCAAAGGCACCGTCGCATTCAGAACCCAGGGTCCAGCACTCGTATGGCCGGTAATCGACGTAACTGCGCAGCATGTTGCGCACCAGCACGCGTTGTCCGATTCTGCTTTCATCGACACCTTCACCGACCGCGACAATGATCCCGCAACAATCCGCACCCTGAATGCGCGGGAATTCCATCGCTACGCCTGACCAGGTTGCATCAGCGTCATCCACTTCCTCGAAACCGTCTGCGCCACCGGTATTGGTGGCATCAACGACCTTCTTCGAATACCAGCCGATGCGGGTATTGATGTCGGTATTGTTGACACCCGCTGCCGACACCTTGATCAATACCTCTCCCCCTCCCGCAACCGGGACCGGGATATCGCCGCGATACTCCAGGGTCTCGATACCGCCGTGGCCGGTCAGGTAAACTGCCGTCATTTGTTCGGGCAATTCTTTTTTCATATTTGTCTCTATCTCGATGTTTCAGCGCAGAGCCGATTTAAACCCCGGCTTGTCTATCTAAATAGATTCCCCGCGGCTTGCCGCGTCGACAACGCTCGCGATATCTGCATCGCTCATGCCGTACTCGGTCTTGGCGACTTCCTGCGAAATGTAGCCGCGCGCCAGGTCCCTGCGCACCAAGGCGGCATCCCTAGCAGCCGGGTCGCCGTAGCCAGCGCCGCCCGGCATCGCCAGCATCACGCGTCGACCAGCAGCAACAAACTGCTTGCCCTTGCCCTTCATCGCGCTACCGTCGTCCCTCGAGATCGACATCGGGGCGCCGTTCTTGCCACCCTGCCGACCCCTTGCCGGATGATCGACACGATCGAACATCGCGGAAAAATCAAACTCGTGGTCTGCGCTCGCACCGACTTCCATGTATTGCCCGAGACCGCCTCGAAACTTGCCGGCGCCACCACTGTCGGGTCGCAACTCCTTGCGCCAGATAATTACCGGGCCGGTGTGCTCGGTGGCTTCGACCGGCATGGTCATGACACCGGACGGAAAAGCGGTCGCATTCAAACCATCCGAAGTCGGGCGTGCACCCGAGCCGCCCGAATTGAAAGTCAGAACTTCTGCCCTGGTCGCATCTGCCGGCGCCGTAATATCGGTTCTCGGCCGCAATGAAAGCTGGAAGTTACACAAAGTGCCAGCACCTTCCGCCGGGACGGTATCGGGCAAAATCTGGTCCAGCGCGGCGTAGACCGCGTCAGGAATCATGTGGCCGATCACGTGCCTGAGTGCAACCGGTGCTGGGTGCACGGCGTTGACTATCGTATTTTCCGGTGCTGTTATTTCAAAAGGCGCCAGTGAAGCCGCGTTGTTGGGGATTTCCGGTGCGATAGCACATTTAAGGGCAAAACAGGCATAGGCCTTGGTATAGACCAACGGCACGTTGATTCCCTTCCGGTCCAGTCCCGAGGTGCCGGTAAAATCGCACAGAATTCGGTCTTGCTGGATATCGAGCGAAACCTTTAGCTCCACCGGATGACTGTAACCATCGATCGTCATCGACCCCGACGCCTGCGCCCGCGGCAACGCGGCGATACATTCAAGCGTTGCACGTCGTGAGTTTTCCAGGATAAAGGCCGCAATCTCGTCGAGATCTGATAATTCGAACTCATTCATCATGTCGGTCAGACGCCGGTGACCGATCTCGTTACAGGTTGCCAATGCATAAAAATCGCCGACCGCCTGGTCCGGTTCACGCACGTTGCCACGCACAATCCTGATCAGGGTCTTGTCGACTTCGCCCCTTTCGGCAAATTTCATAATCGGGATATAAAGTCCCTCTTCGTAAATCGAGTTGGCATCAGCACCGAATCCACGACCACCGATATCGACAATATGCGCCGTACAGCCGAGGAAACCAACATGCCGGCCCTTATGAAAAGATGGTGTGACAACCGTTATATCGTGAAGATGGCCGGTGCCTTCCCAGGGATCATTGGTGATATAAACATCACCTTCAAACATGTTGTCATAACCGATTCTACGAATGAAATGGGCGACCGCATCGGCCATCGCGTTGACATGACCGGGGGTTCCGGTGACAGCCTGGGCCAGCATCTGTCCCCGGGTATCATAAACCCCGGCCGACAGGTCCCCGGCTTCGCGCACCGAGGCCGAAAACGCGGTCCGAATAAGCGCCTGGGCCTGCTCCTCGACCACGGAAATCAATCGGTTCCACATTACCTGGTTGGACACGCTCGAAGTTTTCTGGGTCATGACAGTTTCTGTGCCTGTTGCACGACGTCGATACAGCCATCTGACTGGCGCACCGCCTGGCGGCTTCTCGGCAGGATAATGGTAGTTTCATCTTCGGTGATCGCCGCCGGTCCTGGTACAAGGTCACCCGGTTGCAAACCGGTGCGTATTACAACCGAAGACTCAAGCGATTGACCTTGTGCCGGGTCGAAAATGCTTCGCTGTCCGTTTGCCGGCACCTTTGCACCTGCCGGCAGGGACTGCACTGGTTCGATTTTTTCAGCAAGCGTGGTTGCATTAACGGACCAGACCGTGATCTCGATATCCATGCCTTCAACGGCTCGACCAAACAGTGTGATGTAATCCTGTTCAAATCTTTGCTGGAAGGTTGTCGCATCCGGGTTCGTCGCCTGCTCGGCTGTTAGTACGACGGGAATTTCCTCACCTTGCCCGGTGTAGCGCATATAGGCTTTAAACTCAGCCTCGATATCGGCGTTGGCATCACAGGAACGCACAAATCCGGTCGCTTCAGTTTCAAGGTCTGCCAGCAGGCTTCGTATCGTGTCCGGTCGGAAATCGGTCAAGCGCATATACACGCTGCGGTTTGCCTCAAAGCTAAACGGGGCACGCAGGAACCCAATGGCAGAACCGACGCCCGCACCTGGCGGCACCAGCAGACGATCCACACCCAGCTTTTCACACAGGCGTCCGGCGTGCAGCGGTGCCGCGCCACCAAAGGCAATCATGGTGTACTCGGACAGGTCCTCGCCGTTTTCGACAGCATGCACCCTTGCGGCATTTGCCATATTTTCATCGACCACCTCACTCAGACCGTAGGCCGAGGTCAGGGCATCCATGTCGAGCGATTTACCCAGAGTATCGAGTAATGCATCGGCGGCGCGTTGACTGTCGAGCGTTATCGAGCCCCCAGCAAAATTATCCGGATCCAGCTTGCCCAGCACGAGATCGGCATCGGTTACCGCGGGACTGGTGCCGCCGAGACCGTAACAGGCCGGACCCGGTTCTGAGCCCGCAGACTCGGGACCGACTCGAATTTGACGCATTGCATCAACACGGGCCAGCGAACCACCACCAGCCCCGATCTCGACCATATCGATAACCGGGATAGAGATCGGCATGCCTGATCCTTTTTTAAAGCGATAAGTCCGGGCAACTTCGAACACGCGGCTGGTCTTTGGCGCCTGGTTGCTAATCAGGCATATCTTGGCAGTGGTACCTCCCATGTCGAACGAGAGGACCTTATCGAGGCCATATCGGGCGGCGATATGAGCCGCGAACACGGCGCCACCCGCAGGGCCCGATTCGACCAGTCTGACCGGGAATTCCGCGGCACTTTCGATGGAAATAATTCCACCCCCGGAATGCATCAGGAAAATTTTACAGGTAACGCCTTCCCGTTGCAGCTGCCCACCCAGCCTGTCGAGGTAACTTTTCATCATCGGCTTGATGTAGGCGTTGGCTACGACCGTGTTGAAACGCTCATACTCTCGCATCTGGGGTGATACCTCGGATGACAGTGAAACCGAAACGCCGGGCATTTTTTCGGCCAATACCTCGCGCACCATTGTTTCATGGCTATCGTTCAGGTAGGAATGCATTAATCCTACCGCGACGCTTTCGTAGCCTGCCGGTTCGATCTGCTCGACCAACGCCTCGACTTCAGAACGTTGCAAAGGGATCAGGACATCGCCACTCGCGCCGATGCGTTCCTTGACGGTGTAACGTTGCTGACGCGGTAACAGTGGCTCGGGTAGCGTCAGGTTGAGGTCGTACTGCTCAAACCGCGATTCGCTACGCATTTCGATCACGTCGCGAAATCCATGAGTCGTAATGAACGCCGTTCTGGCACCGCGCCGCTCGATTAGGGCGTTAGTAGCCAGGGTGGTGCCGTGGATGATCTGCTGAATGCTGGCGGGTTTGATATCGGCCTGATCACAGACCTGCTGCAACCCGGTGATGATCGCATCCTCCGGTGCAAGGTAAGTGGTCAGTACCTTGGTCGTATATTGCTGTGCGCCGACTTCAAGCACGACGTCGGTAAAAGTCCCACCGATATCGACACCCATCCGTATCGACGTTTGATCCATTCTTCACACACCCTTTGGTTGCATAAACATTCCAAGCGCTAAGTGTAAAACGGGATAATGCGCAAGTGCTAATTATTTAATCGAATCATTTCCACTGCAGCACACAGCATTGCCTTACTATCCCGTTCGCGACGGGCGTTAGGCGAGGTAGCTCTCTACAACAGGCTGGTAACCATCCAGTCCCGCACTATTGAATTTTGATCTGATTTCACCCAGCACCTGATCGTTATAAGGTCGTGCCGGAAATCTTCCCCAGACCGGGGTTGGCCATGCAGGGTCCGTGGTATAGCGGACAATATGGTGCAGATGTAACTGCGGAACCTGGTTACCCAGCGCCGCCACATTAAGTTTCTCACCCTCGAACGCGCTCATGATGAATTCGGATAGTTGGCAGGATTCATCCAGCAATTGTTTACGATCGGTCGTATCGAGATGGTATATCTCACGAATATCCTCGCGATCGGGCACCAGGATAAACCAGGGATAGCTGGAGTCGTTCATCAGCAGCAAATGACATAACGAAAATCGTCCCAGGACGATGCAATCCGCGCTTAACTGGGAATGTATTGCTGCCATAAAAGCTCCTTTTTAAGCTTCGATTTGACCATGCTGGCGCTGGCGTTTATTAGCGACACCGGAACGGGGTACAATTTCGAGCCTCGGACTATCCAGGTCGATGACCCCTTTTTGGCCTGACCGTTTGTAATCAGCCAGCAGCGATCTTCGAACCAGCTCCGGTCGAAGCATCAACTGTTCAGTCAGTGCGATAAACAGTAAAGAAAACAACCGACGCAGCGAAATTTTCCAGCTGCTGCCGGCAAGCTCGTACAGGCAGTCGCTTAACTCGAGAAAGTTTTCAAACGGACGCTGCGCCAATATCAGCGGCAGCGTATTTCTGAAACGCCCTGAATTTCCAATCATGTCCCAGAATCTGGCAAACCGGTTGACCCGCTGCATGGTTGTAAAATCGATATCCCGGGTACTCAGAATGTTGTAAGGCGCGGCAGGATTGTAACGCAGCTGGTATGCATCTCTATGTCGATTAATCGGGGCACCGCGCAGGCGCTTTAGAATCCCAAGCTGGATTTCCTGCGGGTTCAATGACACCAGCTGGTTAAAACTGCCGGCAAAGTTATCCAGTGAATCCCCGGGTAAGCCGAAGATGAGATCAGCGTGAATATGTGCACCGGTATTTTGCCGCAACCAGCGCAAGTTATCGCGGGTGTTGTCATTGTTTTGCCTGCGACTGATTGTCTGCTGAATTTCGGGATCGAAGGTTTGCACACCGATTTCGAACTGCAGTGCACCGGTTGGAAAACGCGCCAGCACCTGCTTGAGTTTTTCTGGCAGGTAATCAGGAACGACTTCAAAATGCAGGTACAGGTCGTCGTCCATGCGCCGCAGGAAAAACTCCAGTATCGCAATGCTGGTGCTGATCTTTAAGTTGAAAGTACGGTCAATAAACTTGAAATTACGCGCACCGCGCTGATACAAATCATCCATCGCATCGAGAAAGCGATCCAGCTCAAACGGTTTAGCGGTTTTGTCCAGCGAAGACAGGCAGAACTCACACTTGAACGGACAACCGCGTGAAGCCTCGACATAAATCAAACGGTTACGAATATCATCGGCGTTGTAGTGGGCATAGGGCAGTTCGAGCTCGTCGAGACTGGCCGCTTTGCCGGCAATGATGTTTGACGTAACGGGTTTATTTGCGAGCAGATCTTCGCAAAGTTGACGAAAACTGACCTCCCCCGGACCCGTAATAATGTAATCTACCTGGGTAGCGAGATCGGGTAAATCGTCTGCAAAACTGACTTCCGGACCACCCACAACAATAATTGTCTTTGGTGAAACTTGTTTTAACAGCGCGATGACCGCGGCAGTTTCAGTCACGTTCCAGATATAAATGCTGAAAGCTATTATCCTTGGCCCCGGTGCCAGCAATTGCTCGGCAATATCAATGGGTCGTTGTTGAATCGTGAACTCCCTGATCTGGGCATCCGACTTCAATTCCCCCAGGTTCGCCAACAAATAACGCAAGCCGAATGCACAATGCATATAGCGCGCATTAAGCGTGGTTAGAGTAATCCGGTTATTCATCCAGTTGATTCAGCGGTGGTCGAATTCGGTAATGATACCTTGAATCGCGTCAATAAAGTCAGTATATCGACAAACGCAGCAGCGTTAGAAAATTATCGTGCGTAAGGATTTGTTTCGGGAAAAGTGGTGGGGCGTGGGCGGCTCGAACGCCCGACCACCTGATTAAAAGTCTGTTATACAATCGTTATAAATCAATAACTTACGAGCTTTATTTTCATAAAATACCCTTAAAACACCCCTGTTTTACTAGTGTTTTGGTGAGTTTTATTCATAAAGTGGATTTGAGAATAAAATCCCCATATCAAGCGAGATCGAAGGCTGCCAAATTGATGTCAGCCGATTGATCTTCGCCTTTCCCTTATATTTATCTAATTCCTACGCCCTTACTTGAAGCTTGTTGCCTTACCCCGTTCCCGTCAGCGGCACCAGCACCCGGTGCCGACTGTTCGATGCGAACACGCCATGAAACCGTGTCAGATTTACCCCCGGTATGAGAGTCAGGGCCACGAGGCGTGCAATGAAGTCCAGCGGTTGTCCCTTAATTGCAACCCAGGTCAGCACCATCAATTGCGCCGTCACCATCGTTATCAATACCGTCGTTACATTTCTTGGCACCTTTTTCGTTACCGCCCGAGGAGTCTCCCGGGTCTCCGCCACCGTCGCCGCCCTTGGGCAATACCGAGACCGCGACACTGGCGGTATTGGTAGCATCGCCGGAGTCCGTTACGGTCAAGCTGACGTTATAGTCGCCAACCGCCAATTGCACCGACAACGTGGCGCCGTTTGCGCTCCCGCTATCCGGGCCGGTCCAGTGCCACAGATAATCGGCCAGCAGATTTCCATCCTCGGCGTCGGAAGAAGAACTGCCGTCCAGCGTGACCCGTTCGCTTCCCGGTTTGCCCTTATCAACCACGGTCAACGCACCCTCTATGACAGCTGTGGGAGTAGTGTTTCCGGTAGGCGCTGGACAATCATCGGGAATCACCATGGCCAGGCGTCCATGACCTGTTTCCGCATCGTAACCACTTAGGCCGATCTCTGCCGCGTTGCCGTGCAAAATCTGGCGCGCCTGTGACAGGCTGAGGTCGGGACATTGCGAACGCAGCAGACCGATGTAACCGGCCACGAGCGGCGCAGAAAACGAAGTTCCGTCAGCCGCGCTGTAGGTATCGATCCCGGGCGGCCAGTCTTCCGGTGGGAAACCGAAAAAATAGGTGTAAAGAAATGAATCGTAGGCGGCAAACACCCAGCTGCTCCAGATACCTTCCCCGGGCGCGACGACGTCGACCGTATCGTCGACCCAGCCATTGCCATCGTCGTCCAGGCCATTGTCCGGCACTTCATTGATATAGCCGTAGCTGGAAAAAGCCGATCTAACATCTGTTTGACCCGAAGAACCCACCGCTATCACGCGGCGGTCTGCGGCCGGATAGTATACGCCGGGAACCCCGGCATTGCCCGAGGCTGCGACCATGATCGTGCCCTGACTGTAAGCGAAGGCGATGGCCTCCGAAATTACGGCCACCTCGGGGCTGTCGGGGGTCCTACCGTTGATGCTAAAGCCCCAGCTGGCATTAATGATATCGGCGCCCATGACAGCGGCATAGTTAATGCCGGACGCGGCATCGGAAAGGAAGGCATCGCCTTCGGCGTGGATAATGCGGACGGGCATGATCCGGCAATGCCAGCAAGCCCCAGCCATGCCTTCATACGCGGTACTCGAACCGGGCACGAGGTTATTAGCCATCGCCGCCGCGACTCCAGCAACAGCAGTGCCATGAAACACCCCGAGATCGGGATAGCCGTCGCCATTGTTGTCGATATTATCCCCGACTGCCGCATCGCCGGCAAAGCTCAAACCGAGCACATTTGTAGGGTCGGAGTACCAGCTGCCGCCCATCGGAATATCCGGGACCGCATCCTCGGCGGCAGGGTCGTCACCGAATCCGCCCACGTTATCGCCGCTGAAATCAACACCGTTGACGTCATCGATAATTCCATTGCCATCGTCATCGATGCCATTGCCGGCGATTTCGCCCGAATTTATCCAGATATTGCCATACAGGTCGTCGTGGTCCAGATCGACACCGCTGTCGATTACTGCGATCACGACCCCGGATGAGCCGGTTTGCTTCTGCCAGGCGCCCTCGGCGTCAACCTTGAACAAGCCCCACTGGTCAAGGCAGAGCTCAAAGAGTGGATCGCAATACGAGATGCCATCCTTATAAAACGGGTCCTGGGGCGGCACGGTATCGGCCAGCGTGTGAACCAGCAAATCAACGCTGGCACGCGCCGCTCCGCGAAGCGCACCCGCGACCCGCGCCGCGGCGCGCGGTTTGGTTCCCGCCGGAATGTACAAGGTATACCAGTTACTGTTGTAGACGCGTCCTCGTAACTTGAAGCCCGCCGCGCTTGCGCCATTCAGGAAAACCCGGTGATTAACACCCTGGGCAACCTCGACCAGCACGTGTCCGGGCGCAAATCGCGTATCAGCCTGATTCACCGGTCCCGCAGTCGGGTTGTGCAGCGGCATGACTTCCGCCGCCTGGGTCATCGAGATTACTGTGGACAGAGATATCAGCGCCCCGAGTTTCAATAACCTGGTGATTGTTACTCGCTGATAAGAATTGTGATCTGACTGACGGTACATGGGGCGCCTCCGGATGTCCAAATTAAGCTACGCGAGAGGTTGCCGGGCCACATGCAATTTCAACCAGTATTGGCGAGCATTGCGCGGCTGCTAATTCTTATATACAACACAGCAGGCATCAATAGCTTATACAATGAATATAGTTGCGATTATGATCAATTACTGCCAAATATTTCACATTACGGGTTTTATCGTCGCGCGTGTGAATTTATGGGGGAATCGGTGATCGTACCGAATAATTCAATAGAATTGACTGCCAGAATTATGGTGACAGTTTACTTAATTCGTCCGATATTGCGGAAATATGATAAGGGCAACGTTGCTGCTAATCGCGAAATTGCAGCGTTGTCTGCTGCGTGGGCTTTGCGTGAATTGGTAAGTTTTTGAATACAAGAGAAAAAAGTGGTGGGGCGTGGGCGGCTCGAACGCCCGACCACCTGATTAAAAGTCAGATGCTCTACCAACTGAGCTAACGCCCCCCGGAAAGGTCTGGAATAATACCGATCCCCAGACTGAATTCAAGTGAATTCTAACAAGCGACAGGCTTAGTGTCCTTCCTTGCGAATTCGATCCAGGCGCTTGGTAGCCAGGCGCGATGCAGTGGTCTTGGGAAATCGTTCGCGCAGATCTTGCAGTATCGCCTTGGCCTGATCAAATTGCTTGCGTTCGTAAAAGGTATAGCCAAGCTTCAACATCGCATCCGGCACCTTGTTGCTAGTCGGGTAAGTTTTAAGCACTTTCTCGAATTCGACAACGCCCTGGTCGAAATTGCGCGTCACGTAATGCGCCTCGCCGAGCCAGTACTGGGCGTTACCGGAAAAGCTGCTATTGGGATACTTGTCCAGGAAAGTCTTGAGTTCGGTCTTGGCCTGCTTGTATCGCCCTTCCTTGAGTGTATCGAAAGCTGCCTGGTAGGCCTCTTTTTCAGCACTCTGGGTAACCGATGGGGTCTGCGAGACAGATGCGGTCGTCGATGTCGCGGGCTCAGGAGTCGATGGTTCTACCGAGGGCGTTTGCTCACCGGTAGTTGCGCTCCCGGCCGATGCCGTAGTACCAACCTGGGGAACACTTATCTGGGTCGCTGGAGCCTGCGTCGTGGCGCCGCTTTCAAGATCGCGCAAGCGTCGATCGATATCGAGGTACAATTCGCGCTGTCGCTTTTTGATATCATTGATATCGTTACCCTGCACTTCGATCTCACCGCGTAGCAAACCGATATCTTCCGATACCTCATCAACCTGCTGAATCATGTCAAGCACCGCCCGGTTATCGATGAGTCGGCCCTGGCGAGACATTTCTTCAGACAGTTTCTTTAACTGCCCCTGTACCGCGGATAACTTCGCGTCGGAACGCTGAGATAATTCGGTCAGGCGCTCCACCCGCAGCGATAACTGTTCCGGGGTTAGCGTACCTTGTGCAAATACGCTGGTACTGACCGATGCTGCAAGGACAGTCCCTGCCAGGATAATTTTGCGAATCGAATTAATCGACGCCTTCATATCAATTCACCGTATAAATCAATTCAACGCGACGGTTCTTGGCCCAGGCTTCCTCGGTATGACCTTGCATTGCCGGTTCTTCTTCTCCATAACTTACGGTTTCAACCTGGTCAGCCGATGCACCCTGGAACAGCAACACCCGCCTTACAGACTGGGCACGTCGGTCACCGAGTGCGATGTTGTATTCACGACTGCCGCGTTCGTCGGCATGTCCTTCGAGGCGCACACTGACTTCACCGTTTCCAGCGACAAAACTGCCGTGGGTTTCCAGGATCTGGATTGACTCACTGGTGAGTTTGGCGCTGTCGAACTCGAAGTAAATGGTGCGGTTGGCCAGTGCACCCTCGGTTTGTTGGAGCCTGCTGATTGCGTCCATATCACTAATAGCCATTCCATCGCCTCCATCGGCACCATCAAGCCCGGTAGCATCCGCGCCACCACTGCTACCATCATCGACGATGCCGGTCTGTGCCTGATCGTCGATTGGCGCGCCATCACCGTCAATTATTTCTTCCTGCGTGGTAGCGCAGGCGGTAACGACGACGGCTACTAATCCGGCGATCATCCATGTTTTCATTGCGTTATATAGTTTCATTTCATTCCTGCTCCACTCGTACGTTGTGATTATTTACTTTCAAAGGGACCCCAGACCGGTTCGCGTATGTCACCGGCCTGATCTGATAATTTATGTTTGGCACGCCCGTCGATCGAGACCGCGTAAAGGAAACCGTTGTTTCCGCGTGTCGAAGCATAGAGCACCATCTTGCCATTCGGGGAAAACGATGGTGATTCATCGAGCGAGCTATCGGTGAGTACGGTCAAGTTTCCTGTCTCACGTTCATACTGCGCTATTTTATATTGTCCCCGCTCGCCGTGCACCATGGCAATGAACTTGCCGTCAGGGGACAAACTGGCCGCGGTATTGTAGCGGCCCTCAAAGGTAACGCGTTTGGGTTTCCCCCCGCCGACGTCGATTCGGTAAAGTTGCGGTGAGCCGGCACGATCGGAGGTAAAAATTATTGTCCTGCCATCGCTGGCCCAAACCGGTTCAGTATCTATGCTGCGATGGGTAGTCAGCCGCTTGAGGCGCTTGGTGGCGGTGTTTAAGGTATAGATGTCGGGGCTACCATCCTTGGACAGGACCAGCGCCAGGAATTTACCATCGGGCGACCAGCTTGGTGCGCTATTCAACCCTCTGAAGCCCGCGACCTTGGAACGCCTTGCGGTTGCGAGGTGCTGAATGAAAATTTCCGGGCGTTCGTTTTCAAATGAAACATAGGCCAGGGATTTACCATCAGGCGACCAGCTTGGAGACATGATCGGCTCATCGGATTCGAGCACATTCTGGGCGTTGAATCCGTCCGTGTCGGCGACCTGCAGTACATACTTGCGCGCGGCATCCTTCTGCGCACGTACGAAAGCGATACGGGTATTGAATGCACCACGTGTGCCGGTGATTTGTTCGTAAATGAAGTCACTGATTTGATGAGCCCGCGAACGCAGGTTACGTTTTTTAGCAGGCATGCTACGACCCAACAGCTGCTTTTGCTTAAGCACGTCGAGCAACTGGAATTCGATGTTGTAAAGTCCCGGGGATTTCTCCAACACCCTGCCAACTACAAGGTAATCCTGTCCGGCAGTGCGCCAGCGCGCATATTGCACCTGGTTGCTGTAATGCGGATTGGCGGGCAGCCTGGTCCTTTCCATGGATTTCAGTACGCCACTGCGATTCAGGTCACTGGCGACAATCCCGGCTATATCAACCGGCAGCTTGCTGCTCAGGCGCGAGGTATCGAACGGTACCACTGCAATTGGCAATGCGCCCTCAACCCCTCCGGTAATTTCTATGGTCAGCGCAGCATTAGCTAGCACTGGCATAACCCAAAGGAGGCCAGCTAACAGGTATGTTATTAGTTGTTTCATTTAATTTTGAATTCTTACTCGGGCCTGAAATTAAAGTTTAACTCTCGCTCGAACAAGGACGGATCCCCTGGTTTCGGCAGGGGTTCTGCCTTGTAAACTGCATTTTCGATCGAAGCGCGATATGTTGTAGTGCTGCCATTACAGGTGCCGAAGGTGACATCAAGAATAATCCCACCCGGCCCTTGCAGTACTCGAACCCAACACTCCGGTATTTTCTCACTTCCGGCCGGTCTAATCCAATTCCGCTTAACCTTTTGAAAAATGGCCAGTTTATAAGCCTCCTGCAATGAATTGAGCCGACGCTGGTTTTCCTCGGCGAGCAGTTTCGCCTTAAGCTCCGCCTCCTTGCGTTTTTGCTCCTCTTCGGCAAGGCGACGTTCCTCGGCCTGTTTACGCTTACGCTCTTCCTCCTGTTTCCTTGCCTCTTCGGCCTTGCGCTTTTCCTCGGCGATTCTTGCTTCCTCGGCCTTGCGCTTTTCCTCGGCCTTGCGCTTTTCCTCGGCAAGGCGCGCTTCCTCGGCTTTACGTTTTTCCTCGGCGGCTTTAGCAACGTCCGCTTTGCGTTGCTCTTCGGCCTTGCGTTTTTCTTTCGCCTTGCGTTCCGCTTCTTGTTTACGTTTCTGTTCGGCTTCTTTTTTACGCTTTAGTTCAGCTTTTTTCTTGTCTTCATCCTTGCGTTTCTTTTCGGCCTCCTTTTTCTTTTTATCTGCCAGTTTTTTGGCCTCAAGATCCTTCTTCTTTTTCTCAGCTTCCCGTTTACGTTTCTCCTCGAGTTGCTTTTGCTTTTCCTTCGCATCGAGCTGTTGCTGATCGACCACTTCCGCCTGGACGGTCTTGGCAACAGGTCCGACCTTGATGTCTTGCAGTTTATCGACAGAGCTGAGATTGACTACCATCAGACCTATGATCAACGCGTGCAAAGCAAGCGAAATCAGCAACGCCGCTGGATGTTTGCGAAACACCGAAAGCACTAGGGTTTTTCCTCGGGCTCGGTCACCAGTCCAACCGACCCCACGTTCGCCTGCTGCAGCAACACCAGCGTTGCCACGACATTTTGATAGGGCCCGTTCGCATCTCCCCG
This sequence comes from Gammaproteobacteria bacterium, assembly GCA_029862125.1. Classification (GTDB taxonomy): domain Bacteria; phylum Pseudomonadota; class Gammaproteobacteria. Next base: position 15,718 of record JAOTXY010000028.1, read on the forward strand.
CACCATCACCGGTCGTTTCGGTTCCCTGGACAATGCCGCTTTGACCTGCTTCACCACTGCCTCGGAGCTGATCTCGGCATCGGGATTGAGTGCGATGTTGAGATACATCGTTCCGCGTTTATCAACCGTGATTACGATGGGTTCGGGGCTTTCTGCGTCCAGCGGATTTGCCGGAGCGGTAGGCAGATCAACCTCAACACCCTGCTTTAACAGTGGAGCCGTTACCATAAAGATAATCAACAGCACCAACATCACATCGATGTAAGGTACTACATTGATTTCGGAAACCGAGCGTCGCTTCTTCACTATTGCAATCTCTAGTTCGGTGACTGGGCCTGGCGCTGCAGGATACCGGTGAATTCCTCGAGAAAATTTTCGTAACGCACGATCATCGCATCGATTTCACTGGTGAACTTGTTGTAGGCAACGACCGCCGGAATCGCCGCCAGTAAGCCCATCGCCGTTGCGATCAGAGCTTCCGAAATTCCGGGTGCAACCATCGCCAGCGTCGCCTGCTGCACCCCGGCAAGCGCACGAAACGACTCCATAATGCCCCATACCGTGCCGAACAGGCCGACATATGGGCTAACCGAACCGACGGTCGCAAGAAACGGCAGGTTATTCTCGAGTAACTCGATTTCGCGTGACATCGAAACTTTCATCGCACGATGCGCCGAACGCACGACTTCGCTATTGTTCAGGTCAGCCTTGCGGGCACGTGCAAACTCGCGAAAACCGTTTTCGAATATGGCCTCCAGGCCAAAACGTCGTTCCTGGCGCACGCTCAGCTGCGCAAACAAATCACTCAAATTTATTCCGGACCAGAAACGGCCCTCAAAAGTTTTGGCCTCGACCTGCGATTGGCGGATATAACCTCGCTTGACATACATGAGTGCCCAGGAGAAAACCGAGGCTACGAGCAGTATTAGCATTACCAGCTGTACCGGTATACTGGCATTCATGACAAGCGTTAACAGTGAATCATTATTCATGGTGTTTATTCGTCTGGTTTATACAAGTAAGTTGCAGGGCCTGGCTATAATTCGATTTCACCCTGTTTTGAATGTTCAAATCCGAAATGCGAGTACGCGCGGGATGTTACCACACGCCCACGCGGGGTTCGCATCATGTAACCCTGCTGTATCAGGTAAGGTTCAATGACGTCCTCGATGGTGCCACGCTCTTCGCCGATCGCGGCCGCCAGGCTTTCCACACCAACCGGCCCGCCATCAAATTTATCAATCAGTGTCAAAACCAGGCGTCGATCCATATGGTCGAGTCCGGACTTATCAACCTTGAGCATGTCCAGCGCCGCGCAGGCGACCTCGGCACTGATAATACCGTCGACCTTGACCTCGGCGTAATCGCGCGCGCGTCGTAATAGTCGGTTGGCGATGCGTGGGGTACCGCGCGATCGGCTGGCAATTTCACGTGCACCTTCCGCTTCAAGCTCGATCCCGAGTAAACCCGCCGAGCGCATAATAATTCGACCCAGTTCCTCGGCGCTGTAAAATTCGAGACGATGCACAATCCCGAAACGATCGCGTAAAGGCGAGGTTAGCAGTCCCGCGCGCGTGGTCGCACCCACCAGTGTAAATGGGGGCAGATCAAGCTTGATGGAACGTGCCGCAGGTCCCTCACCGATCATGATATCGAGTTGAAAGTCTTCCAGGGCCGGGTACAGAATTTCCTCTACCACGGGACTCAGCCGATGAATTTCATCGATAAACAGCACATCATGTGGTTCAAGGTTAGTCAGTATTGCCGCAAGATCGCCCGCTTTCTCCAGTACCGGTCCCGATGTCTGGCGCAGGTTAACCTGCATTTCGTTGGCGATGATATGCGACAGGGTTGTTTTGCCAAGGCCCGGTGGACCGAATATCAATACGTGATCAAGCGCTTCCTGACGTTTTATCGCGGCCTGGACGAATATTTCCATTTGTTCGCGAACTTCATCCTGGCCGACGTAATCACTGAGTAGCTTGGGACGCAGCGCACGGTCCAGCGACAACTCTTCTGCAATCGCATCCGGATCGATCAGTCGATCTTCGCTCATACCTTAACTGACGCCTGCAACGCCTGTTTAATTAACTCCGAGGCGCTGCTTTGAGCCTCACCCTGCTGTTGCGCTCGATTGATCATTTTTTCGGCATCTATCGGCCTGTAGCCCAGGGCCTGCAGGGCTTCAATGGCTTCACTTACCATCGAATGTCCAGTCGGTAAAACCTCGCGGGTGGGCGTGTCGCTTACCAGGCTTTCAATCTTGTCACGCATCTCGATAACCAGGCGTTCGGCAGTTTTCTTGCCGACACCCGGCAACCTGGTCAGCATCGCCACATCGTTATTAACAATGCAAAGTGCAAATTGCTGATCGTCGATGCCAGATAAAATTGTCAATGCCATTTTTGGACCAACACCATTAATTCGAATCAGTTGGCGGAACAGCTTGCGTTCCTGCTCGTCATTGAACCCGACCAGGCTGTGTGAATCGTCTTTAACCAGCAAATGGGTCCAGATGGAGATGCGCTCGCCTACTTCGGGTAGCTGGTAAAACGTCGTCATCGACACATCTGCTTCGTAACCCACTCCATTGCAATCGATCAGTATTTGCGGGGCGCGCTTGGCGGCCAGTATACCTGTCAGTCGGCTGATCATCTGCGGCTGCTTCTCCTGCGCTTTAGCAAACCGGGGTCGATACCCGTTTTCTGCCGCGTAGCATAAAATTGTGCGTGGCAGATAGCAATCGCGAGGCCATCCGCCTCGTCGGCTTGCAGATCCTGCCTGATTCCAAGCAAGCGTTTTACCATATGCTGAACCTGTTCCTTGTTGGCTGCACCCGTACCGACAATGGCCTGCTTGATTTCGCGCGGCGCATACTCGGCTATTTCAAGCCCGGCCCGGTAGGCTGCGCAGATAGCCGCGCCACGAGCCTGTCCCAGCTTCAATGCCGAATCAGGGTTGCGCGCCATGAACACGTTTTCGATGCTCATCTGTTCAGGCCGGTGCTTTTGAATCACGCTTTCGATTTCATTAAAAATACAACCCAGGCGCTGTGGCAGGCTATCCCCGCTGACCCTGATCTTGCCACTGGTGACATACTCGATGCGGCTAGCGTGATTATCGATGAGGCCAAAGCCGGTGATGCGCGATCCAGGGTCAATCCCCAGGATAATCATTAAGCCTGGGCCTCGTACGCTTCCTGTGGAATTTCAGCGTTGTAATACACATCCTGCACATCATCAGAGCTTTCCAGCAGGTCGACCAGGCGCAGGACTTTCTGGGCGTCATCGAGATCGAGCTCGGCATTGGTAGACGCACGCATGGTTAACTCCGAGTCTTCCGGTTCGAGCCCTGCGTCGGTCATCGACTGTTTCACCGCAACATAATCTTCGGCTGTCGTCAGAACCTCGATACTGCCGTCGTCGGCGACGATAATATCCTCGGCACCTGCGTCAACTGCGGCTTCCATAACACTGTCTTCATCATGCTCAGGCGAATAGAGCAGCACGCCAATATTGTTGAACATGTATGCCACCGAACCACTTTGCCCGAGGTTGCCGCCGGCCTTGGTGAAAGCGTGGCGAACTTCGGCGACAGTACGATTACGATTATCCGACAGGCACTCGACTATTACCGCGACTCCCGCGGGTCCATATCCCTCGTAGCGAATTTCCTCGTAATCAGAACCATCAAGTTCGCCAGCACCACGCTTCACCGCGCGTTCGATCGCATCCTTGGGTACTGATTGTGACTTGGCCTTGTCGACTGCGGTACGCAACGAGGCATTGGCATCGAGATCCGACCCACCTGCCTTGGCGGCAACGACAATTTCTTTTATCAGACGGGTGAACAACTTTCCGCGCTTGGCATCCTGCGCCTTCTTACGGTGTTGTATGTTTGCCCATTTGCTGTGACCCGCCACTGTTCCAACCTCGGTGAAATTGGCGCTATGTTATCACTTTTTTGGCGAAGCTTTACCAGCCGGGAGGGAGTTTCTTCTCGATTGTGATATGTTTACCTTCTATCGAGATATAACCACCCGTTTTCAGTTCTTTCAGAATACGATGTACCATTTCGCGGGTAGCACCAACCCGACTGGCGATGTCCTGCTGGGTTAGTTTCTCGGTAACCAGCTTCTCGCCAACGGCATCGGCGTGCTTGTAGAGAACCCGCACCACCCGGTTGTAAACATCCTCGAGCGCGAGGCTGCTGACTTCCTCGGTCAAATCTTGAATCCGATGGATCAGCAAATCGATAATTTGCATGCTTACCGTAGGTTTTTTCAACAAGGTATCCATGAATACCTGGCGCGAAATGACACCAAAGGTGGAATCCTCGGTGGTGATGATACTGGCCTGGCGCGGGATTCCGCCCAGCGGCGCAAGTTCGCCGAAGGCTTCACGTTCAGCGAGCGTATTGATGATGATTTCCTTACCCTTGTCATTGTGCAGGAAAACATCAACCTTGCCTTGCAGGATGACATAGAACGAATCGGTTTCATCACCCTGGCTGACAATTACGGTATTTTTTGGAAACTGGCGAATAACGGTCTGCGACGCGACACTCTCGATGTCGTCCTCGCTCATACCTCGAAACAGCGTAATTTCTTCGAGTGTTTCGTTTAGGGTTGCCATGTTTGTTATTTAATCGCGCACTACTTAATCTGTAATCATCACTAAATTTGCACAGGTAATCAAGGTTATTTCGTCAGGCTATCACTAATGACCGATCGTCCGGTCATCGCCACGGGTTGCGGAATACCCATTAACTGCAGTACGGTCGGCGCTATTGCCGACAGGTTTTCACCCGCTTCGAGGGTTTTTACTTCGCTATCGATAACCAGGCACGGCACCGGATGATTGGAGTGCTGGGTATGCGGCTTACCCGTCTGCGGATCCACCATCTCATCGCAATTACCATGGTCGGCGGTCAAAACGACCGCGTAGTTACTCGCAATAGCGGCTTCAATTACCCGCCCGACTTCACGGTCCAGCGCTTCCACGGCCTTGATAATCGCCTCGCGAACCGCGGTATGCCCAACCATATCGCCGTTGGCAAAATTGACTACGATAAAGTCATAGCTGTCAGATTGCATGGCCTCGATAACCCGATCCGCCACTTCGGGCGCGCTCATTTCAGGTTGCAGGTCATAGGTGGCAACCCGCGGTGACTGGATCAAGCTGCGCTCTTCACCCGGATACGGCTCCTCGCGGCCGCCGTTAAAGAAAAACGTGACATGCGCGTATTTCTCGGTTTCGGCGCAATGCAGCTGTGTCAGGCCGGCGTCACTTATAACACTACCCAGGGTCGTTTCTGGTTGAGTCGGCGCAAACGCGACCGGAGACTTGAGCCGGGAATCGTAATGTGTCATGCAGGTAACCGTGATCGGGCGATAACCCGGACCACGCTCAAATTCGTCAAACTCGTCTAAGGTAAGGGCGGCACAGATCTGGCGCACACGGTCATTGCGAAAATTAAAGAAAATCATTTCGTCTCCGGGTTGCAGGGTCTGCAAGCCCGGTAAATGAGTCGGCAGGATAAATTCATCATTTTTGCCGTCATCATAACTTTGCTGGATAGCCGCCTGTGCCGATTCGGCGCCAATACCCTTGCCATGTACGATATTGTTCCAGGCAAGCTCAACGCGATCCCAGCGTTGATCACGATCCATCGCGTAATAACGTCCCGATACCGTTCCGATATGGCCGCCGCATTGATTCAGTAATGTCTCGAGATCGGGCAGGTAGGATAACGCCGCCTGGGGTGCGGTATCACGTCCATCGGTGATCACGTGTACCTGTGGCACGACCGCATTTTGATGACATAGTCGTATCAGTGCGCACAGGTGATCGATATGGCTGTGTACGCCACCGTCTGAAACCAGGCCAACGAGATGCAACGGTCGATTAGCAGCTTTCGCGGTTTGCACCGCGCCGAGTAAGGCGGGATTCTCAAAGAAACCGCCGTCCTTGATGGCATCGTCTATGCGCACCAGGTCCTGCTTGACGATAGTACCGCTACCGATGGTCATGTGGCCGACTTCAGAATTACCCATCTGACCGACAGGCAGGCCCACGCCACGTCCGGATGCTTCCAGGGTAGTCATCGGGTAGGCGGAAAAATAATGATCGAAATTGGGCGTGCTGGCCTGAATGATCGCATTATGCGTAGGGTCGGCATTAATCCCGAATCCATCCAGGATGCACAGCAGAGTCGGACGGCGCAGCGTCCCGGGTTTGGTCGTCATTGAGATAATCGAAACTACGGTCTGGACAGGGTTGAATCATACCGTAAAACCCGATTCGGGTTAACAATCCTGTTACTTGTATTTTGACCCTCAGTTGTTTAAACCTTGATATCGATGATTGTTCCGAGCGCCTGGTTGGAGGCTTCCAGCGACCTGGCGTTGGCGCGCACGGCCTGCACGATTTCTTGCTGCTCAACCAGCGCACGGTCACGTGAACCCGATGCAAAGGCGTCAGTGTTTTCATCCTGGGCTACTTCGGCTACGTTTTGGTCCAGGCGCTCAAGCTGCTCGCGAATTCCTTCGACCGCGCTGCGGGCTGCATCGGAATTAGTATATTGAGGCCTTGCTGAATCAGTTACATTCATAACTTCACCATCGTCAGGTAAACAGGTTAAGTCTAGCCAAATTAACTGTTTTCGCCCGGATATCGAAAGCAGCAGAGACTAACGGTTCAAAAACCGCGACAAACGGTACCTAGTAAAAGGAAACTTCCCCAGCGATGGCTTCAGCCTGGACCTTATAGGCGGATCGTTCGGCAAGCAAATCGGCCATATTAACGGGATTAATGTAGCTCAGTCGGGACTTATGATTTCGCCAGTCACTGCTAAGCTCAATGTCGATTCCATCACGTTGCCAACGGTACTTGCGGTCGGATATAAAGCTTCCCGCGAGAATTTCGGCGGCACCATACTTAGCGGTCAAATTGCTCAATAATTGCCTTGAAATCAAATTCCCGAATTCGTATTCGGCAAAGGCGAAACGCAGATCCTGTTTGACAAAACCGAGATAGAGTCGAGACGATCCGGCGAGCGCCCTCGAACTGTCATAGACATCAAACCAGTTCTCCTTACCGCCTTCACGAATCAACACCACGCCGGCTGCCTTGACAGCGCTGCGCAGTTCAGATCGGTTGGTGGACTGGAGGCTGACACCGAACAACTCCAATGCCGATGCGGGCTGAATTGATCCCACAATAAGGCACAGCAAAGCCGCTATGTTAGAACATCTGCTCATACCGGGGTTATCGGACAGTCAGGCGATTTATTAAGTTATGACTTGTCGATCCGGGATTCGTCGGCCTCCGCCTGGTCGAGTTCAGCTTCCATTTCCTCGTCAGTCAGGGGCTGATGATCGGGCACAGCAGAGTTTTCATCTTCCAGGTCCCCATCGTCATCGTCTTCCTCGTCGAAATTACGATCCTTGAAAATAATCCTCGATGCAATCAAACCCGCCTCGAACAACACCCAAACTGGCAAGGCCAGTAACACTTGCGATATCACGTCGGGTGGCGTTAACAACATGCCGAGGATAAAAGCGCCGACTATTACAAATGGACGCTTTTCGCTGAGCTTTTTTGGCGTTGTAAAGCCAATCGCGACCAGGATTATGGTCGCAATCGGAACCTCAAAGGCAAGCCCGAAGCCAAAAAACAGCGCCAGCACGAAATCGAGGTAACGCCCGATGTCGGTCGAAATATTGACCATCTCGGGGCCGATACTGGTAAAAAACGCGAATACCAGCGGGAACACAATGAAGTAGGCGAAAGACACCCCGGCATAAAACAACAGGATGCTGGATACCAGCAGTGGTCCGGCAATGCGTTTTTCGTTGGCATAAAGTCCCGGCGCCACGAACGACCAGCACTGATAGAGAATCACCGGCATCGCCAGGAAAACCGATAGCATCAACACCAGCTTGAAAGGGGTCAGGAAAGGCGAAGCGACATCGATCGCGATCATGTTAGCGCCTTCGGGCAAATGCCGCGTCAACGGTTCCGCCATGTAAATGTAAATGTCGTTGGCCCAGTAAAACAGACCCAGGAAAATCACCAGGATCGCTACCACCATCCGCACCACGCGATCGCGCAGCTCGACCAGGTGTGACATCAGGCTGCCGCTGGCACTTTGCTCCGGATTATCTTCTTCAGTCATGATTTGACATCATCAGCCTGGTCTTTCGCAACTGACTTCGGCTTTTTCCTGGGGGTTGATTCAGGTTCGACTGTGTCTGCTGCGCTGCTTTGCTCGGAGGTTGAAGGGGTTTCGTCGAGACTTTCCGCAAGCGACTCTCCGGCAGCGCTGACGTCATTGACTTCTTTTTCGAATGCCTTACCCGCAACATTCATGGAGTCTTTTATGGTATCCAGCTCGCGTTGCTGATCTGCAAGAATCTGGCGTAATTCATCGGCGCGCAATTCCTGTTCGACATCCGCCTTTACACTGGTCATGAATCGTTTCAGGCGGCCAAAATACTTACCCGCAGTGCGCGCTACTCCGGGCAGACGTTCGGGGCCAATGACAATTAGCGCGACGATGCCAATCAGCATCATCTCGGTGAAGCCCATGTCAAACATATTATTTTTGTCAGTTCGAAGTAAGAAGAAACCAGCTCAAAAGTGACTTAAACCTTGTCTTCTTCTTTCACCTTGCCTTCGATAATCTGGCTCTCGGATTCCGTCTCGTCTTTCCCGACTTCTTCGTCTTTAACCGATTTTTTGAAACTCCTGATTGCGCCACCCAGATCTCCGCCGACATTGCGCAGTTTCTTGGTGCCAAACAACAGGATCACGATCGCCAGGATCAATAACAGCGACCAGATACTAATTCCACCAAAACCCATGTTTCACCTCATTTACTCTGTTCACGTGCGGCTTTTTCTTCGATACCTGAAACGCCGAATCGACGTTCTAGTTCTTCAAGTACCAGCCTAGCATCTAAATTCTGTTGTGCCAGCATCACCATGCAATGGAACCAAAGGTCCGCAGTCTCATAAACAATTTGCTGTTTATCGCCTGATTTTGCGGCAATGATTGTTTCAGCCGACTCTTCACCGATTTTTTTCAATATGGAATCGAGTCCCTGATCATACAAACCCGCTACGTACGAAGATTCGGGGTCCGCGTCTTTTCTCGATGCCAGTACTGTCATCAGGCGCAGGAGTATATCATCACTCATCGATAAATCTCGTCGGGATTTTTGATAATTTCTTCATCGATTTGCCACTCTCCATCCTTTAAAACACGAAAGAAACAGCGCCGCCGACCCGTATGGCAGGCAATTCCACCAATCTGCTCTACCTGCATCAACACCACATCGGCATCGCAATCGACACGAATTTCGTGTAATCGCTGGTCGTGCCCGGACTCTTCGCCCTTAAACCAGAGCTTTTGGCGCGATCTCGACCAGTATACCGCGCGACCCTGCTCACTGCTCAGTTGCAACGCTTCGCGATTCATCCAGGCCAGCATCAATACTTCGCCAGTTTGATAATCCTGGGCAATTGCAGGGACCAGGCCATCGCTATTCCAGTCGAGCTTCTCAATCCAGTCAGTCATCCCGTACCTCGATTCCCCGGGCTCGCATAAACGCCTTGGCTTCGCTGATACGATATTCGCCAAAATGAAAAATACTTGCAGCGAGGACCGCATCGGCTTTTCCTTGCAGAATACCGTCGGCCAGGTGCTGCAAATTACCGGCGCCCCCCGATGCAATCACAGGAACTCTCACAACTTCTGACACCTGCCGGGTTAACTCGTTATCGAAACCTATTTTAGTACCATCACGATCCATACTGGTCAAAAGAATTTCACCGGCACCGTAAGCATCCATTTTTTGCACCCATTCAAGCGTATCGATGCCGGTCGGTTTACGACCACCGTGGGTAAAAATCTCCCAGCGTCCTGGTTCATCCTGGGTGCTGACACGTTTTGCATCGACCGCGACCACGATACATTGGGAGCCAAACTTGTCTGCCGCGGCGGCAACAAACTCAGGATTGAACACTGCCGCGGTATTGATGCTGACCTTGTCGGCGCCGGCGTTCAGCATGCGCCGGATATCCGCTAACTCGCGGATGCCACCACCCACCGTCAGCGGGATGAAAACTTCACGCGCCACATCCTCAACCACGTGCACCATGGTATCGCGGTCGTCCGAGCTCGCGGTGATATCGAGAAAAGTCAGTTCGTCAGCCCCTTCAAGATTGTAGCGGCGTGCATTTTCAACCGGATCGCCGGCATCACGGATTTCGACAAACTTGACGCCCTTGACCACACGGCCGTTGTCAACATCGAGACAGGGGATAATACGTTTTGCTAGCGACATTCGAGCAGGATCAGTAGTGCTCCTTCAACCATATAATTGCGCGTTCAGTTAGCTTGTCAACGTTCTCGGCAAGACGCGCCTCGCAGACAAGGGCCAACCCCTTGTCAAGAGGCGCAACGCCGTCCGTGGGCGTTGACAAGCTAACCCGCAGGGCATCCCTGTGGTGTTTCGCAGCTGCGTTGCAGCGCTTGGCAAGGGGGTGGCCCTTGCCCGCACACTGCGTCTTGCTGTGAAACACCACAGGGACGCTGAAACCGTAATTATATGGTTGAAGGAACACTAGTTCTGATCAATATAGGCCTGCGCCTCGGTAAGGCTGATGGTGCGCTCATACAGGGCACGACCAATGATGACACCCTGTATGCCCGAATCCTTGACACCGTTAAGTTCGACAATGCATTCCATATCAGTGACACCTCCCGAGGCGATGACCGGAACGCCGACCGATTCGGCCAGTTGGCGCGTGGCTTCGACATTAACACCCTGCATCATGCCATCGCGGTTGATATCGGTGTAAACAATGGCGGCGACGCCCTGGTCCTCGAAGCGCAGCGCCAATTCCTGCGCACTGTGATCCGAGTTTTCGGCCCAGCCATGGACGGCCACCATGCCATCCTTGGCATCGATGCCAACGATCACGTTACCTGGAAACTCGGCGCATAGCTGGGTAATGAATTCGGGGCGTTTTACCGCCATGGTGCCGATAATGACAAATTTGACCCCGGCTTCGAGATATGACTCAACGGTTGCAATATTGCGAATGCCCCCGCCAATTTGAACCGGCAGGTCGGGAAAGGATTCACAGATTTCCTCAATGACATCCGCGTTAACCGGCTCACCTTCGAAGGCGCCATCAAGATCGACCAGGTGAAGTCGACTGCAACCCTGATCCACCCACTTGCCCGCCATCGCTACCGGATCCTCGGAAAAAACGGTGCTGTCGTCCATGTTTCCCTGGCGTAACCGCACGCAATGACCCTGCTTTAAATCAATCGCCGGAATCAAAATCATGGCCGACCATCCCAGTTGACAAAGTTACGCAACAACTGCAGACCCGCATCCGCGCTTTTTTCCGGGTGACATTGCAGGGCGAACAGGTTATCCCGTGCGATAGCACTGCTAAAACTGAAGCCATAATCGGTAATACCTGCCACCAGGTCCGGCGCTTCGACCTCGAGATAATAACTGTGCACGAAGTAAAATCTGCTGCCATCAGCTATCGAATGCCATAGAGGATGCGATTGGATTTGTGTCACGCGATTCCAGCCCATGTGTGGAACCTTTAGTTTAACGCCGCTTTGGTCCTTATGGCCATCACCAAAATACTTTACCTGGCCTTTGAAAATCCCCAGGCATGCAGTGCCCTGGTTTTCTTCGCTATGTTCTATCAGCACCTGCAAACCCATGCAGATTCCGAGAAAGGGGCGTTGCTGCGCGGCAACCGTGATTGATTCACGCAGACCATATTCATCGATGGCACGCATACAGTCCCCCGCCGCACCCTGCCCCGGGAACACGATGCGGTCTGCTTCCAGTACCTGCGCCGGGTCAGAGGTTAAAATTACCTGGTCACGATCATCCGCAACGACTTGCAGCGCGTTAACGACCGACCGGAGATTGCCCATGCCGTAATCGACCACGGCAATTGTCTGCATGATTTAGTGCTCTTTCAACATGATAATTAAGGATTCAGCGTCTCTGTGGTGTTTCGCAGCAAGACGCAATGCGAAGCGCAAGGGCCAAAGCTGGCCCCATGAGCGCAGCGAATGCTTTGGGTCTTCCCTTGTCGAGCATTGCAACGCCGCTGCGGGACACCACAGGGACGCCCTACGGGTTAGCTTGTCTGGGCCCACGGACTGCGTTGTGCCTCTTGACAAGGGTGTGGCCAGGGCCGGCCCCATGAGCGCAGCGAATGCATTGGGCCTTGCCTGCGAGGCACGTCTTGCCGTGAACCCAGACAAGCTAACTGAACTCGCAATTATCATGTTGAAAGAGCACTAAAGCGATCCCTTGGTCGAAGGAATCACACCCTGCATGCGTTCGTCTCTGGAAACAGCATAGCGCAACGCGCGACCAAAAGCCTTAAACATGGTCTCTGCGATGTGGTGTGCATTTTGGCCGGCGAGGTTATCGATGTGCAGTGTCGCCGGCGCATGATTGACAAAGCCCTGGAAGAACTCGTGAATAAGGTCGACATCGAACTGGCCGATACGGGGTCGAGAGAATTTTACCCGGTACTCAATCCCGGGACGGCCTGAAAAATCGATTACGACCCTCGACAAAGCTTCATCTAATGGCACGTAGGCATGGCCGTAACGCATGATTCCCTTTTTATCCGCGAGCGCCTTGTTAAATGCCTGGCCCAGGGTTATGCCGATATCCTCGACGGTATGGTGGTCATCGATATCCAGATCTCCAGTGGCAGAAATTGTCAGGTCAAACGAGCCATGACGAGCTATTTGCTCAAGCATATGCTCGAGGAACGGAATTCCGGTATCGAAACTCGAGTTTCCCTGTCCGTCGAGATTGAGCACTACACTGATCTGGGTTTCCAGTGTTTTGCGGCTGACTTTTGCACTACGATCTGACATCTTTTACCCATTCAGGCAGGTGTTGAGAGGCTGCTGATGATAATCGACATCGTAGGTAAATTCGAGCCTTAATCAGTAGCCATTAACCCGGAGATATATATTGTCGCCGGGGTAATAGCCGTACTGTCTCAATCGAGGATAAAAGTTACCGGGCCATCATTGACCAGATGAACCCTCATATCGGCACCAAACTGTCCGCAGGCAACCTGCCCATAATCCGCTCGCGCATAGTCGATCATGATATCGAAGATTCGTTTACCATGTTGCGGGCTTGCGGCGGAGGTAAAACTTGGGCGCCGCCCCTTCTTTGTATTGGCTGCCAGGGTAAACTGGGGCACCAGCAACAACCCGCCTTCGATATCGATCAACGACAGGTTCATCTTGCCGTCAGAGTCTGCAAAGACACGGTAATTTAGCATTCGATCGATGAAATAGCGGGCGCGCGACTCGTCGTCATCAGCCTGTATTCCGACCAGCACCAGGATACCCCGACCAACCCGGGCTATTGTTGCCTCGGCAACATCAACCCGCGCTTCGCTGACACGCTGCAGCAGGGTAATCAATCCAGAATTTCCAGCATCGAATTACAGCTTTCAACCAGTGCATTCGCTATCCCTTTCTCGGTTACCGCGTGACCGGCATCATCGATAACCTTGAGTCTGGCTTCTTCCCAGTGTTGCTTCAGTAGAAAAGCCTGATCGATCGGGCATACCATGTCGTAACGCCCATGCACGATGTATCCGGGAACATGACTGATACTCGCCATGTCTGCAATCAACTGGTTAGGCCCCAGAAAACAGTTGTTACAAAAATAATGGCATTCAATCCGGGCAATACTAAGTGCAATATGCGGGTCGCTAAAATGGTCAACAACGTTTTTATCCGGTAGTAAAGTCACCGAAGACCCTTCCCAGATTGACCAGGCCTTGGCAGCACCCATGCGAACAATTTCATTGTTGCTGGTAAGTCGCTGGTAGTAGGCCGCGATAATATCTCCCCGTTCCTGCGCCGGAATCGGCTCGATAAAATGTTCCCAGGCCTCCGGGAAAATACGCGCGGCCGCGCCATTAAAGAACCAGCTCACATCTTCTTCCCGAGCTAAAAATATACCGCGTAAAATTAATCCCAACACCTGTTTCGGGTGGGATTGAGCATACGCCAGGGCCAGGGTCGAACCCCACGAACCTCCAAACACAACCCACCTGTCGATTTCCAGGAATTCACGAATTTTCTCCAGGTCGGCGACGAGGTCCCAGGTGGTATTGTCCTCGAGGCTGGCGTGGGGTCTCGATTTTCCACTGCCGCGTTGATCAAAAAGTACGATTCGGTAAGCCTCGGGATTAAAAAAACGTCGATGCCCGGGTTCGCATGAACCACCGGGCCCCCCGTGCAGGAAAACTATCGGCACGCCGTCAGGGTTACCACATTCTTCTATATATAAGGTGTGCAGATCAGAAACTGGAAAACGGCAGGTTTTATAGGGCTGTATGGCAGGGTATAACATCCGCGTTGCGAATCTCCGGTTGATTGATGTAGGACTAGTCCTACACGAATGAGAGCTCAATGCTGACAACTGCACAGCCTGACCAGGGTTTCAGTCCAGCGCCTGTCGTGACAATATACTATCACGACAATGGGAGTGGTCGACAGACAGGGAAGACATCCACGGCGCGACAATGCTCTAACAGGGAACACCGAATTAATTGAGCCGGTTTTTCTCTCCTCGAGGTACCCTAGGCCTGGTCAGAAATTAGCCGGGTCTCTTTTTTTCTGCACTCCAGGTAGCATTCGATAAGGGCTTCCGTCGGCCGGGATCAATCGTCGGACTGCTTCAAGTTTTGAAAATCAAAAAGGTCGCCATCGAGTAAATGCGAAGCTGTTACCTTGCACATCGAAGTGACGATATTATCAACACGCCCTGGATAAGCATCATCCCATTGCAGCAGCATGGATTTAATCGTCTGGCGCTGTAAACCGGTTTGAGAGCCGCACAGGTTGCAGGGAATTATGGGGAATTCACGCAGCGCGGCATACTGTTTAATCATCTTCTCACGCACATAAACCAGCGGGCGTATCACGATGTTTCGTTGATCGTCGCTCTTAAGCTTTGCCGGCATCGCCTTTAAACGGCTGTTAAAAAACATGTTTAGAAACAGGGTTTCCACTATGTCGTCTGCATGGTGACCGAGTGCTATCTTGCTGGCACCCAGTTCAGCCGCCACGTTATAAAGTACACCGCGGCGCAATCTCGAGCACAGCGAGCAAGTGGTCTTGCCCTCGGGAACCAGGCGCTTGACGACACTATAGGTATCCTCTTCTACGATCCTGAACTCGACGCCCAAAGCGTTCAGGTAATCCGGTAACACCGATTCGGGAAAACCGGGTTGTTTCTGATCCAGGTTTACCGCTATCAGTTCGAACTGAATCGGCGCGGATTTTTGCAAGGTCAGTAAAATATCGAGCAAACTGTAACTATCGGCACCGCCCGAGAGGCATACCATGATGCGGTCACCGTCTTCGATCATGTTGAAATCGCTTATCGCACGACCGACGTTGCCACGGATCTTGCGTTCAATTTTTTCCAGGCCGGGCTGCTCCAGGGCACTTATATCGACGTTGTGACTATTCTGCTTCATCGTCTTACTTTTTCCAGAACGTGGGTGTAAACAAAACCAGCAGTGTGAATATTTCAAGCCGCCCGAGTAGCATCGCCATACAAAGAATCCATTTCGCGGGATCGTTAATCGACGAAAAATTCCTGCCAACATCGCCGAGACCGGGACCCAGGTTATTAAGACAGGCAGCGACCGCGGAAAACGCGGTTTCCTGGTTCAAACCGGTCGCCATCAGCAACAGGATCATTAGCGCAGATATCGCGAAATAGGCTGCAAAAAATCCCCATACCGCTTCGATGACCTTCTCTGGCATCGGTTTTTTGCCAATCTTGACCGGGAATTCCGCGTTCGGGTGTACCAGGCGCCTTAACTCTCGCACACCCTGCTTAACCAGCAGCAGGATACGAATAACCTTGATGCCGCCCCCGGTCGATCCTGAGCACCCGCCGATAAAGCTGACATAGAGCAGCAAAACGGGCAGGAAACCAGGCCAACTATAGTATTCAGCCGTGGTAAAACCGGTCGTTGTGCCGATCGATACGACCTGGAACAAGCCCTCGATAATCGACTCGGTGGTCGAATCGAAAGTGTGCATGAACTGCAGGTAACCAACGGTAATGATGCTGACGATAAACAGCACCAGGATGTAGGTGCGAAATTCGGCGTCCCGTTGGTAGGGTTTCAATGAACGATGCCGGAATGCAATAAAATGTATGGCAAAATTAATGCCTGAAAGCAGCATGAAAACAATAGCGATGAATTGAATGGCGGTGCTGTCGAAATAGCCGATGCTGGCATCATGGGTGGAAAATCCACCGATCGCGACCGTCGAGAAGGAATGCGACATCGCGTCAAAAAATGACATGCCCGCAAGCCAGTATGCCAGGCAACAGGCCACGGTGAGGCCGAGATAGATATACCACAACGCTTTTGCAGTTTCGGTGATACGCGGTGTGAGCTTGGTATCCTTTACCGGGCCCGGGGTTTCAGCACGAAACAACTGCATACCACCGACCCCGAGCATCGGTAACACTGCGACCGCCAGCACGATAATTCCCATACCACCGAGCCACTGCAGTTCCTGGCGGTACAGTAATAGCGAGTGCGGCAGATTATCGATGCCGACAATGACAGTTGCTCCTGTCGTGGTAATCCCTGAAATCGATTCGAACACTGCATCGGTTATCGAAATATCGTATACCCCGGACAGGTAAATCGGCAGTCCCCCGGCAATACCCAGCACGGTCCAGAACAGCACTACCACGAGGAAGCCATCGCGCAGACGCAATTCTTTCCTGTGTTTCCGCACCGGGAGGTAAAGTAGGAAGCCGAAGCCCAGGGTTAACACAAAGGCTTCCACAAACGGCTCAACCGCGCCATCACCGTAAATCAGACCGGTAGCAATCGGCGGCATCAAGGCGATACTGAATACCATCACCAGTAAGCCGAAAATGCGTTGTATTACCAGAAGCTGCATTTAAATGACCAGGCAGTATTCAGAAATAGGTGATACCGACCTGGAACAGCTTTTCCACGGCCGCGATCTTCTTTTTATCAGTCAGGAACAGGATTACATGGTCCTCGGATTCAATGACCGTGTCGTGGTGGGCAATAATGACATCCTCACCGCGTACGATGGCACTAATGCGGGTACCTTCGGGCAAGTTGATTTCCTCAATCGGCCGACCTACAACCCGCGACGTTGTCTTGTCACCATGAGCGATAGCCTCGATGGCCTCGGCCGAACCACGGCGCAATGCGTGCACTGCTACCACGTCGCCACGACGTATGTGCGCAAGCAGGGCTCCAATGGTGACCTGGTGTGGTGAGATGGCGATATCGATCAATCCGCTTTCGACCAGGTCAACATAAGCTGCCCGATTGATCAATGACATAACCTTTTTGGCACCCATGCGCTTGGCAAGCATTGACGACAGGATATTGGCTTCGTCGTCATTGGTGAGTGCACAGAATACATCCATGCTTTCGATGTTTTCCTCGATCAGCAGATCCGGGTTGGCGGCATCTCCCAGCAACACGATAGTTGAATTCAGTGTCGCTGACAGTTGGCGCGTGCGTGCCGGGTTGGTCTCGATCACCTTGACCTGGTAATCCTTTTCCATCATTGCTGCCAGCTGACCACCAATATTGCCACCACCGGCCAGCATGATGCGCTTGTTGGGTTTTTCAAGCTTGCGCATTTCAGAGATAACTGTCGGTATATGTTCACGTGCGGCCAGGAAGAACACCTCGTCTTCTGCCTCGATCACGCATTCGGCGGACGGCTGAATCGACTCACCACCGCGAAATATTGCCGCGACACGCATATCGATACCAGGTACCACATCATTCATGGTTTTCAATTCACGCCCCACCATCAGACCGCCATGAAAGGCTTTGACCGCGACCAGTTGCGCCCTGCCCCCGGCAAAATCCAGCACCTGCAAGGCGCTGGGATGTTCGATCAGGTGGTAGATATATTCCGTGACCAGCGATTCAGGACTGATCATGAAGTCGACCGGGATCGAGTCCTCGGCAAACAGGCCGGGACGGCCCAGGTATTCCGGCGAACGAATACGTGCAATCTTGGTAGGCGTATGGAAAAGCGAGGATGCCACCTGGCAGGCAATCATGTTGATTTCATCGCTATTGGTCAGTGCTATCAGCATGTCAGCATCGTCGGCACCCGCATCTTCGAGTAACCCCGGATAAGAACCGTTGCCACAAATGGTGCGCAGATCGAGTCGGTCCTGTAATTCAGAGAGAATTTGCTGATTGGTATCGACGACCGTGATTTCGTTGCTCTCTTCCTTGGCAAGTTCAGTCGCTACCGTCGAACCTACCTGTCCGGCACCTAAGATGATTATATTCATGGTTTGTTATTGTTTTTTGGTTTGTAGACCCAATGATTTCAACTTGCGATACAGGTGCGTTCTCTCCTGCCCGACCCGGCGTGCCAGCTCTGACATATTATTGTCACTGAGCGCCAGGTGCCGGGACAGGTATTCGCGTTCAAACGCTTCTCTCGCTTCCCTTAGATCAAGATTCATATCGATTGTTATCTGCATTTTGTTATCCGGATCCTGGTCAGCGTTCGTTGTAACCTGGTGCAGCGTATCTTCGATTTCCGGCAGATCAATATTCTCTGTATCGTCATTTTCCAGAATTGCCTTAACAAACTGTTTAAGCTGATTGATATCCCCGGACCAATGATGATTGCGCAACAGGTTTTGTGCCGCAACATCAAAATGCCGATAGGGCAATTGTTCATGATCACTATACCAATTGACATAGTATTCCAACAGTTCGGGGATATCCTCGATATGTTCATCAAGAGACGGTATTACAATTTCATTCATCCACAATGTCGCCATACGCGGATCAACCTGGGCATTGTTTTTTAGTGCCTGGTAATCAGATCGACTTGAGATAATGAATCGGAATTTCGATTCTCGATTGGTTAACTCGATGGCATCATGAAGTTCGGCCTGCTGTTCGAGACTGAGATCACAGATATCCTCAACGTAGAGGTTGGCTTTTAAGGGCAGATAATTGCGCAGTTCCCGGTCGGTATCGAACATATCCATGCCGCCCGCAGAGGCACTGAGATAATTAGCCCAGATTCGCCTGCCACTGCCGTAAGGGCCGGACAAGAAGACCGCCTGGTTTGAACTGCCTAAATCCAGCATGTTCTGTTTCAGATTCTGCACCACCCGGCTGCTACCGACGGGTTCTTCGCGCCGTTGTTTATTTTCCTGTCGCAGTCCATGCGAACTGTTCGCCAGGGCCGACTTTACCGTGCTTATCAACTTGGCCATGGAAAGAGGTTTTTCCACGAAATCAATCGCACCGTAGCGGGTAGCCTCGACCGCGGTTTCAACAGTGCCGTGGCCTGACATCATCACCACCGGGCAGTGGTCCCGACCAGAAGACTTCCATTGTTTTAACAGCGTTACACCGTCGACTTCGGGCATCCAGATATCCAGCAGTACAAGGTCAGGATCCGAAACACGCCTGATTTCATTGGCAGCTTTCGCATGCTCCGCCACGTCAACCAGGTAACCTTCATCCTCAAGAATATCCTTTAGCAGGAAACGAATATCGGGTTCATCATCAACCACCAGGATTCGGGCGTTCATGGCATTACCTTCTTTTTCATTGGCTCAACCGCAGGACTGGCCTCTGCCTCGTTTGCTGCGACGGATACGGGCAGACGGATGGTAAATCTTGCACCACCCCGGCTTGACTTGTCGACGCGCACGGAACCACCGTGTTCATCGACGATCTTTTGCACGATGGCAAGACCAAGCCCGCTGCCCGAGGACTTGGTCGTCACGTAAGGATCGAACAAATTATCAGCAACCTCGGTGGCAATACCCTGGCCACTGTCTTCAACAGCGAATTCGATCCAGCTGTGATCCGGTTTCTCGACATATTCTGTCTTCAATTCTATCCAGCCCTCGCCTTCCAGGGTTTCAAGGCTGTTTTTGACCAGGTTGTGAATCAGTTGGCGCAGGCGCACGTCATCTGCCTCAACCACCGGTAGCGATTTATCGAGTTTCAATTCGATCTCGACAGCCGTGTTATCCGCGTGATAAAGCACTGCAATTTCTTCGAGCATCGCATTTACATCTACCCACTGCGGTTTCTGGGTCGGCGCCCGTGCATATTCGGTAAAGGCGTTAACCATGGATTTCATCGCCTCGACCTGCTGTACGATGGTATGCGTGTAGCGATCCAGCAACGACTGTTTTTCAGCGCTGACCTCACCGCTTAACTTGCGATGCAGACGCTCGGCCGAAAGCTGTATCGGCGTTAACGGGTTTTTAATCTCGTGTGCCAGTCGGCGCGCCATTTCGCTCCATGCTGATTCCTTTTGTGCCTGGATCAATTCGGTCAAATCATCAACTACGATGACCTGCTCCTTGCGATCATCATTTTGCGATAACAGCGTAGTGCCACGAACTCGCAGCATTTTCCTGCCTCCCTGGATAAATATAACAATTTCCTCCTGCCATTCCTGATGATTGTTCATTTGTGACTGAACGGCATCAAAAAATGGTTCCATCATCGGATACTGGCGCACAACATCGGCAATATAGAGCTCGGTGAAAAAGTGATTTTCAATATCAAAAATCAGGCAGGCAGCCGGATTAACACTTTTTATGAACCCGGTTTCATCGATCGTCAGTACACCGGAGGTAATATGCTCCATTACCGATTCCAGGTAATTTCTCTGCAGGGCCTCCATGCGCTGACTCTGCTCGGCAACTGCGCGACTGCGCGAGATCTTGCGAGTCATGGTGTTGAAAGAGCGCAGCAGAAATCCGAGTTCATCACTGCCTGACAGGTTCAACTGCTTTTCGTAATCACCCGCCGCAACCGCCTTGGTGCCTTCAACCAGGTCATTGATGGGTGATACCAGTTTGCGCGCAGCGACAAAAGCCAGCCAGATCGCCGAGAACACGCTTAACAGCCAGATGACTGACAGCGCCATTGTGAAACTGGTTTTCAACGGGTCACGCAATAGCGCAAGTTCCTTGTAGCGGTCGTAGGCTTTCTGTACGCCCACGGTAAGTTCATTGAGCCGATCGGTAAAAGGGTATTGTGCTTGCAGCGTTTTTGCCGGCTCGGTCGCATCCAGACTTTGCACCAGGATGACAATTTGTATCGCCAGACCATAGACCGGGTCTTCAACCAGTTTCAGGTAGGGCCTGTCGATATCGAGATCACCTATGTCGGCTAACGGCAAGGCTTCGGGTAACTCGGTGGAATCGATACTGCTGGAAGCGATGATGGAGTTCACGTGATCGTACAGCGTTACTTCGTTGGCACCGTACTGCTCACGAACTTCGTCGAGATAAACTACCAGTATTTCGTTATCCAGTTCCGCGATTTCGCCGGCGATGTCGCGCGTCTTGTTAAGGGCATCACGCTTACGCAGGTCGACTGCACTTCGACCGAGTTGTAAAGAATCTTCAAGGGCGACCTCGATGCCTACATCAAACCAGCTATCGATGCCACGATGCAAAAAACTAAGTGAAAAATAGTAAACCACACTTACCGGGATAATGGTCAATAATACGAACACCCCGATCATGCGCGCGGTCAGATGCGAACCAATCGTTTTCAAACGATACTGTACGATCAGCTTGTAAACGTTGTAAACAATCAGACCCAACAGGGCCACCAGGCCGATCGCATTAAAAAATATGAGCCAGTTGTAATACTTACCAAAGGTAGCCGCCTGCGAGGTAGCATCGCTAATCGCATAAAGCGACCCCATCAGCAACAGAACCAGGGCCAGAATCGAGGCTGTATTACGGAATGTACTATTCATGATTCGGGACGCCTAACCTCCCATTCATACCATTCACTTTGCAAGTCCCAGTCATTATCCCACAACGAGCTCGACTTCAAAGGCAACGGCAATTCATCGGTATCAATGCCAAATCGCACACGGGCATAATACTCCTTATCAGCCGCCAGGTTGTTGATATTGAGCATAGGGTAATTGTAAACCACTTCCAGGTATCGCACCGCTGCTTTACGATTATCAAAATAGTGCCGCTCGGAGTTGTTGACATCGAGTACCACGAAAGAATCCAGCATCGGCAGGTGATGCAGCAGGTATTGTTGTTTCAATGAAACGACCCTGTCGTCGAACCAGTAACGCTTTGCGGAACGAATTTCGACCTCGAACATGATCGGTACTGCAAAACCCTGCTCGAGCGCGATCGAAATATAATCGGGGATTTCACTTTCCACCACCATGTCAAGCATCAGCAATTCCTTATCTAGTGAAAAATCCGCGTTTTCCACGATGAACGGATCTTTATCCTGTGCCATTGCACTGGAAGCCAATACTGTCAGCACTACCAGGCACGGCATAACCAAAGCACGAAATCCAGTTGCTGCGCAAAGTTTCATTCGCCACCCGACCTGGTCAGTAGCCCATAGTAGAAGCCATCCATGTTATCGCTACCCGTCAGTATCTGGCGTCCATGGGGTCGAGGTTCACCCCACTCGGCATTTTTTATCGTAACCTCTGCACAGTCCGGATGACGCTGCAGAAATTTTGCAATCTGAACTTCATTCTCATCCCTGAAAACAGAACAGGTGCTGTACAGCATTTTCCCTCCGGGC
>JAOTXY010000029.1 GCA_029862125.1 Gammaproteobacteria bacterium
GGGCGTTGCTGAACCCATTTACCATTTCATGAGCCCGCCCGTGGGTGAAGCTGAAACCGCAATCGCGGCGCGTAACGCGATGGTCATTACCAACCTGCACTGGGGTTTACACGCCTGGGCGATATATGGCTGTTGCGCATTGACAGTGGCCTATTTCACTTTCAGATTGGGCCTGCCATCGATGGTATCGACGCCAATCAGGGTTGGATTCAAAAACGTATTCGGCAAAAGAACCCTGAATGGAATCGGCAATACAGCCGACGTTCTCGCGGTTATCGCGGTCGTATTCGGCCTCGCGGGTTCGCTTGCTATGGGTACGCTGATGGTGCGCTCCGGTATGAGCGCGGTCTTCGGCACCGACCAGGATGTCACCATGAGCATGATCATCATCGCGGTCATGACCGTCTGCTTCCTGCTGTCGGCCTGTACCGGGGTCGACAAGGGCATCAAGATCCTGAGTAACATCAACATGGTTGTTGCCATCTTGATCTTGTTGGTAGTGCTGTTCGGCGGACCCACCGCCTACCTGTTTCAGTCCTTTATCTATGCCATCGGCGACTACCTGATCCAGTTGATTCCAATGTCGTTCAAGACCTACGCCTATACCCCCGCGGGCTCGTGGAACTGGTTTCATGGCTGGACCCTGACTTACCTGATCTGGTGGCTGGCCTGGGGACCCTTTGTCGGTATCTTTATCGCGCGTATCAGTCGCGGCCGGACCATCCGCCAATTTGTCCTCTACGTAGTCGGCGTACCCACTATCGTTTCTATGCTCTGGTTTGCCGCTTTCGGTGGCGCTGCAATTCATATCGAGATGTTCGGTGCCGGTGGTATCGCCGATAAAGTGTTTGCCGATGTGGCGGGCGCGTTGTTCGGATTCTTCGAGTATTTCCCCGGTACCACGATACTGAATTTCCTCGCGGTCTGCCTGATCTTCATCTTCCTGGTGACGAGTGCAGATTCGGGCACCTTCGTTATCAGTATGATGTCCAGCAAGGGCGATTTGAACCCGCAGACCAAGTTAAAGCTGATCTGGGGACTGATAATTGCCGGTATCACCATTGCCACCATCGTCACCGAGAGTGTCAAGGTTGCCAAGGTCATGGCGATCACGGGCGCGATTCCCTTCACCTTTGTCATTATTTTGCAGCTCGCGGCATTTTTCAGGATCGTGCGCGAGGATCCGATAGTGCGTGAAAAACACACCCACGTGCGGCATGTCGGCAGCGATAGCCAATCCGATGAAAGCGCGGCCTAGGAGGATATGACAATGATAACTAAATATATAAAACAAGTTGCTGCAGTCCTGTTATGCGCTGCCCTCGTCGCCTGCGGCGGTAACGATCAAAAAAGCCTGCGCGTCGGCGCCAAACCCTTCGCGGAAAGCATGATTCTGGCTGAAATGATCGCCCAGATGGCTGAAAACGCTGGCATTTCGGTGGAACGCAGTATTCCATTCGGACTCACACCAAAAATCATGGAAGCGGTCAAACAGGATGTGCTTGATGTATATCCCGAATACAACGGCACCAGCCTGACCTTTCTTGGACAGGCGCCTACCAGCGATGGCGATGCTTCCACCGCCGCGGTTTCAGCACTATTCAAACCACTTGGGCTGGAACTGACCGGCAAATTTGGATTTTCCAACGATTACGCCATGGTGATGACCAAGGAAAAGGCCTCGGATCTCGGCGTCAAGACGATTCAGGACCTGACAAAACTGGGGTCGGTCAAATATGTCGTGGATGATGACTTTGTGCAACGTCCGGCGGATGGTCTACAGCAAATGAACCGCCGTTATGGTATCAACGGATCAAGCACGACCACCCATCCGGTTGGGACCGAGGGAAAAGACAAGATTGTCTCGGCACTGCTTGATGGAACGGCCGATGTCGGTGAATTGTTCATGACCGATGGCCAGATCGCCGAATACGACCTGGTCGTGCTGGACGATAACCTGGGCTTCTTCCCGGTCTACGAAGTGGCGCCATTGGTGCGCTCGGACGCCCTGGCGAGTCTCAAGGGACTGCGCGAAGTGCTGGAAAAACTGGCGGGTAAAATCACGCCTGCCGATATGCAGGCGATGAATAAGGCGGTTGACCTGGATGCACAATCTGCAGCCACGGTAGCCGCGGGATTCCTGTCGGCTAAAGGCTTGCTGCCAGAAGGTGCCGGCGGCGGCGGCGCGGCCAAGATCGCCGTGGTCGCAGATACCGGGGTCAAACGTGACACCGATACCGCGCGTGCCCTCCGGGCAATTCGTAGCGGCTACGCCGGTAGTGATCTTGATCTGGTCAATGATGTGGATCCGCTGGGCAAACTTGCCAGTGGCGAGGCTCGCGTCGCGATTGTCGGCGCCGAATCCTTCTACTCGCTAGGTGCACAAGGCCCGGTTAGCAAGGGTAACGCAGAGGCGTTTGCCGTAGTGGGTTATAAAACTGCCCACCTGGTTGGTACCAACAAAGGAACCAACTCGCTCGATGGAATGACCAAGATTGCAACTGGCCCGAAAGGTTCGGGGGCGTCGATTGTATTGAACATGCTGCTTAATTCCATCGGTAAGGCCGGCAGCATTGAAGTCATCAACTCCGACAGCACTACTCACGACCTGCTGCTGGGAATGACCGCGGTGGGTACTGGCGATCACGACGGTGTCTTTTTGATGGCGCCGACGAAGGATCGTGAATTCGCTGGCCTCATGCGCACTGGTTTTTACAAGCTGATCGATCTGACTGAATGGGCAGACGGCGGTCATACCGCTCGCTTCAGCTTTATTCGTCCGGCGACTATCCCGGCGAATACTTATCCCTCCCAGGGTAGCCCGATCACCACCGTGAGTACCCAGTTTGTGCTCGCCAGCCCAGCAAAAACAATTCAGGCTGCAGGCGAGGTAGGGCCAGGAACAGCCGGTATCGATTCGAATGCGGCGATCCCGGTCAGCGCGAGCGCGGTGGAATCAATACGCGAGGCGCTGGGCGCAATGGACGTGATTGACCCCGCCATTCCCGTTCATGGATCGTTGGTACCAGAAATTACAGTGGTAGATAAATCATTACCCTTCAGCGCAGATATCTCGATAATCAACATCCTGATGATTATATTTACGGTATGGGTGATTTACCTGATCTTTTTGCCGAGTCCACGTGACTTCAAAATGCCGGAAGACCTTTAACTAGCCAAGATAACTAGGAGAATTGACGATGGTAAATTATTTAGCACCCATAGATCTGGAAGACGAACACCTTTCGGCTGGTGTCATTGAAAAAACGGTACAGATGGCAACCGGCGTGGAGGGTGCCCAGATCTACTTGATGACCGTCATCCCGGGTATCACGCCGGGTATCGACCAACGCTACGCAATCCGTGGCGAAATGCATGGTTCCACCGAGTATCCTTTACAGGAATGGAAGGATGACGCCGCGAAACAACTGCAAAAAATCGCCGATAAAAGCGTGCCCAAGAAATTACAGGCCGGGGTTGTGGTTGAAAACGGCACGGTATACCGCGAGGTTGTTGAGGCCGCCAAGGACCTGAAAATCGATCACATCGTGATGGGCGCGCATCGCCCTTCGCTGGCTGATTACCTACTCGGCCCCAATTCGGCCAGGGTGGCCCGTCACGCGGGATGCTCGGTGACGGTGGTACGCGAATAAAAAATACCCAAGCTCACAGTATTTAGTCGATCAAATTCTTGATTCGATCGACTAAATACTGTGCACCTCGATGAAACCGGTTGATGTGTTACTGGCAATTTCAGTCGCCGTCCTCTGGGGTATGGGTTTCATCGTCGCCAAGGCGGGAATGTCGCATTTCTCGCCTATCTTATTGATGGCACTGAGATTTACTCTGACCGCATCAATCCTGGTCTGGTTTTTTCGTCCACCCCCCGGGCTCTTCAAACAACTTTTCTGGATCTCCCTGGTCAGCGCCGCGCTACAGTACAGCCTGACCTTTAATGGCGTCCGCGGCATCGATGCTTCAACCGCGGCGCTGTTGGTGCAACTCGAAGTACCGTTTGGATTACTACTCGCCTGGCTGGTTTTTGGCGACCGTATCTCACCGAAACAGGCGTTCGGCATCGTAATCGCATTCAGCGGCGCGGTTTTGATAATCGGCGAACCGAAGCTCGCCGGAGATCTTATCTATGCGTTCATGGTAATCGGCGGCGCGTTCACCTGGGCGGTCGGACAAATCATGATCAAAAAGCTCGGCAATCTTGGCGGATTTCGCCTGATCAGTGGCGTCGCTCTTTTTGCCGCGCCACAACTATTCGTCGCATCCTTCCTGCTGGAGCAGGATCAGCTGGTACAAATTCGAACTGCATCCTTTGCGGCCTGGGGCGCGGTGGTCTATCTTGGCGTTATTATGACGGCGCTCGCCTACGGAATCTGGTATCGCTTGCTGGGTCATTACAGCATCAACCAGGTGATGCCATTTTTACTGTTACTGCCCGTGACCTCGGTATTTGGTGGTATATTCTTCCTCGGTGAATCGCTGACTACCAAGATTGCCCTGGGCGGAAGCCTGGCGATTGTCGGTGTCGCGATGATAACGATTCAACGCTGGCCACGACGCCAGCGGGTCAGTGAAAATGAACGCAACGTTTAGCACGATTAACGACGACGCCTGCGAGGCCTTCGCGACACTCGGCGCGGTATGCCTGCGTAATGTATTCACTGACTGGGTTGAAATACTGCGCGCTGGAATAGAACGCAATCACGACGAGCCTGGCCCCTATTTCGCTGAAAATGTGATGGCAGAAGATGAAGGCCGCTTCTGGGACGATTATTGCAACTGGCAACGGATTCCCGAGTTTCATCGATTCATTACCGAATCCAGCGCGGCACAACTCGCCGCGTCAATCATGCGTTCGAAAACAGCACAATTTTTCCATGATCACGTACTGGTCAAGGAACCCTATACTTCCAAACCGACACCCTGGCACCAGGACGCACCTTATTACTTCATTGACGGTACACAAACGGTCAGCTTCTGGTTACCACTTGACGCGGTGAGCAAGGCGGAAACCCTGCGCCTGGTGGCAGGATCGAATCGATGGCCAAAGCTGGTGCTACCAGTGAAATGGCTCGACGATGCCGACTTTTACGGTGAACAAGGCGAACAATACATGACCCTGCCCGAGCTCGATGATGATCACTGTGAAGAATCCATTCTCGAATGGGAAATGCAACCGGGCGATGCAGTATTATTCGACTTTCGCACCGTGCATGGTGCGCGCGGAAATTTCCAGGATCATCGCCGTCGCGCCTTTTCGATGCGCTGGGTCGGCGACGACGGGCATTATACCGAACGCCCGGGACGAACCTCCCCGCCCTACCCCGGGCACGATATGATCGATGGTCAGAAACTGCGCGAGGACTGGTTTCCAGTGCTTTGGCCCAGGGTATCCAGAAATTGAGTAATCCTGTCCTGGTCAATACCCTGCGCGGTGAAGTCATCGAGAACCGTCACCGTGGCGCGATTGCAGTTTGCGATCCCGGGGGGCGCCTGGTTCACGCCTGGGGTGAGGTTGATGCCCTGGTCTACCCGCGTTCTGCGATCAAGCCACTGCAAGCGCTGCCTCTTGTCGAATCCGGCGCCGCAGATCACTTTCAACTCACTGATGCTGAAATCGCGCTGGCCTGTTCCTCGCACAATGCCGAAACCGCGCATACCGATACTGTGCAAAGCTGGCTGGCACGCCTCAAGCTCGATGAAGACGCACTGGAATGCGGTGCACATGCACCGCTACACGCTAAAACTGCCGAATCCTTACTCATCAACCATATCGCTCCAGGCAGAATTCACAACAATTGTTCGGGTAAACATACCGGGATGCTGACAATATCCCGATTCTTCGACGAAGATACCCACGGTTATATCGAACGTGAACATCCCGCTCAACAACGCTGGTTCGATGTCCTCGGCGAATTGGCAGACCTGGATATGCGCAGCCTACCCTGGAGCCGCGATGGCTGTGGCATCCCGGTGATCGCGATGCCACTAAAGGCTATAGCTACTGCTTTCGCGCGGATAGCGGTACCGGACGACCTTCCAACCGCGCGGGGTAGCGCGGTCGATCGTATTACCACGGCAATGGCATCCCACCCTTTCATGGTCGCGGGCACGGACAGGCTTTGCACCCAGATCATGGAGTTAACCGGGCGCAGGGTCATCGTTAAAACCGGGGCCGATGGTGTTTACACCGCCGTGCTTAAGGACCAGGGACTTGGCATCGCCCTGAAAATTGACGATGGTACCGGTTTAGCGGCCGAAGTTGCGATACTCGCCGTACTTAACAATCTGCAAGCACTCCATCGTGACGAGATGGATCGGCTTGCCGAGCGCTGTCGCGTGCCAATTCTGAATACCCGTGGTGTTTTGACCGGTTATCGTGAGCCTGCGGCGCTCTAGCATAAAACCGATTCTGTCAGCCGGAACCCATACGATTCAATACCGCTAATCGCGTCAGCGACGCATTATTTACGCTTTTGCTGTGACTTATTTACTCCCCTGGGCAACCGCTTCAGCGCCGAAATCGACTAAAATTTAAGCCATAACTCTAAATAATTAAAGAGCGCAGAATCAATGGAAAAAACCTCTTCGTTACCGGGAATTTCAAGGGTCGGCAATCTAATCTCGACGTTTACCAAAACAAAGGCCGGCTTGCTCGATAAGTTTGTTCCCGGTTGGACCAACGATAAAATCGACGCCATGCTATTTGTCCCGAAAACAGAGGACAATAAAACCGTGCGACTGCCACGCGGTTTCGAGCAGTTTGTAATGAAAACCAGGGATGGCAATATCCAGACCTATAAAACGGGCAGAGGTCCCACGGTCGTATTCGTGCATGGATGGGGTGGTGGCGCACACCAGTTTTTCCCTTTGATGCGTGGACTGGCCGAATGCGGCTTCACGGCACTGGCTTTTGATCACCTGGGGCATGGGTTGAGCGAAACCAAACCCGCAACACTACATCAGTCCATCACCACCACCAATGACGTACTAAATTATGTTAAGACAACCGATGACGGGCTGTGCGCACTGGTTGGACATTCAACCGGTTGTATCGCCATTGCCAACGCGCGCCCGGCCCTGGTCAAGGACCTGGCGTTATTTTTAATCGCACCCATCTTTAACTACAAACTTTACTTCCTGAAGAAACTGGTCAAGCTGAAACTCCATGCCGACCTGATCAAGCAATACGCAAACCGATTTTCCAAGATTTATCGCGGCGAATATCAAAGACTTGAGCTGGCGACAAACCTGGCCCGCTATGGTGACGTCACTGTAATCGCCCACGATAAATCGGATGCGGAGAGCTCAATTTCCGATTCCACCCGATTTTGTGATACTTACCCGTTGACCAAGCTACTGGTTACGAAGAATACCGATCACATCCGTATCATAAATTCCGAGTCGGTATGGCAGGCACTCAAATCGCATTTGAATTACGATGACACGACTATTAACTTTACCGCGGAAGTCATTTACGAGTAACGCGCCCCTCGGAAGAATTCCGTCAATCCAGTATCTTTAATCGTATTCGGTTCTCTTGCACTAAAGATGCGGAAGCGCACGAATCGTAATCCTATAATACTGACCGGCTTATTTTCCCTGTTCATTAACCCAATCGCCGGGAAAGCTCAGCTACAAATTAAATTCAGTATCTGAGACTTTGAAACGGTTACAAAAGGCCACAATCGGTTAAACTTCGCCGAATTACCAAGCCGTGGCAACCAGTATGCAATTCTTCCAGGATTTAATGCCCTCACTGCGAATCGATCGATGGACGCCTTCAGCGTTACGTAAACATTTGTTCAAGGAGGAAACCGAAACCATCGAATCCTTATGCCGGATGATGATGAATTCGGATGGTGAGTATTCGAGCCTGTTGCTGGCCGAACGAATTTTAAACGCCTACGAGATACTGGACGAAGCTGAGCGCCTCGACTTTTTCAACCTGTTGCGCACCGAGTACGACGTCGACGCAGATGACATAAAGGCGGCGGCCAGGGCTTATGCGCAAGAATCCAACACTGAAAACCTGTTGCGTGTAACGGCCGCTGCTGAACCCGGTCGTCAGGAACTGTTAAGACGCATCAACCTGGTCTCGGGAGGTACCCGGCGCCTGGTCAAGATGCGGGAACACTTGCTTACGGCAATGCGGGAAAACCCGGAACTGAAGAAGATCGACACCGATTTTCACCACCTGTTCAACGCCTGGTTTAATCGCGGGTTTCTGTTAATGGAACCGCTCGACTGGACCACGCCCGCGCATATCCTGGAAAAGATTATCGCTTACGAGGCCGTGCACGAAATCGAAAGCTGGTCGGAACTGCGCAGTCGCCTTGAGCCCGCGGATCGCTATTGTTACGGTTTCTTCCATCCATCCATGGAAGACGAGCCGCTGGTGTTCGTCGAAGTCGCACTCACCGACCAGATCCCCCGCGGAATCGGGGAAATCCTGCGTCGCGATCCTGACACCGAGGCACCGGAGAATCCTTCCTGCGCTATTTTTTACTCCATATCGAACTGTCATCGCGGCCTGTCAGGAGTTTCATTCGGTAATTTTCTGATCAAGCAGGTTGCTACCAGCTTGAAGTTGCGTTTTCCACAATTGAAAACCTTTTCCACGATTTCACCCGCGCCGGGCTTTAGGCGCTGGCTCGAACTACAGGCCGAGGAACGAGATGACGCCGCATCCTTAATTGCAGAATTTGATGCGGAAGCTGACGAAAACCTGCAGCACGATCTCGAAAAGTTCGCAGTGATTTACTTCCTCGAGCAGAAAAACGATCGCGAAGAACCGCTCGATCCCGTAGCGCGTTTTCATCTCAAGAACGGAGCAATCCTGGAACGCATCAATATCCTCGGCAACCCCTCGGGCAAGGGGATGGAACGTTCACTTGGCACCATGGTTAACTATGTTTACGACCTGTCCAAGGTCGAGGATAATCACGAAGAGTATGTCAGGAATAATCGCATCATAGCGAGCGCACAGGTTAAGAAGTTACTCGGCAAATAACTTTATTCGGAGGTAACGCCATGCCAGATCAGACAGTCATCAAGTACGATCGCAATGGGGATCCCGATACAGGCCTGCAACCCTGGGACCCAATCCCCGCCGAAGAGATACAGTCGGGTAACCCCGTTCAATCGGGCCACACCTATTTCAATACTGCCAACGGCCATTTGACATCAGGCGTCTGGGATTGCACACCCCACGAACTGGTAGCGGGTCCCTACGGGGTCGATGAATTCATGATCGTACTCGAGGGATCGATAATAATCGAACATCAAACCCAGGGAGCCAAAACCTTTCGTGCCGGAGACAGTTTTATTATTCCCCGCGGCACCCCCTGTATCTGGAGGCAGGACGAATATGCGCTCAAGTACTTTGTGATTCACGATAATAGTGAAAGCCCGGTACAGAAAGATGTCAATTTAAACACCCTGCTCGTTGATCCCGACGCGGACCTGTCACAGGTTACACAGCACGATCCGACCCTGTACGAAAGCGAAGTACCTGAAATGGGTTTGTTATTGCTTTACCGGGATCCGAGCGGGAGATTCCAGGCAGGTGTCTGGGATTGCAGCCCGATGAAGCGCGTTGCCACCACCATCGAAAGGTCCGAGTTAATGCACATTCTCGAGGGCAGCGGTTCGATCACCAACGCCGACGGCGTGGTGTTCAATTTCCAGGCGGGTGACACCTTCCTGGTACCAGTAGGCATGGGCTACCAGTGGCAAAATGACGAGTACGTGAAAAAAATCTTCTGCAGCTACACCCCCTGAGCTCGATGCCGAACGGGATTCCTAATCAACCGGCATCTGGTAAGTCACCCAGTGGGTTTTTTCGGATAGCTTGTCGTATACCGCGCGGCCACGATAATTGTTCTCGGCGGTAATCCAGCGGATGAACGGCCACCCCTGTTGCTTACCAAGCTGATTAAGCGCCACGTAAAGTTCTTCAACGATCCCTCGTCCGCGTGCCTCAGGGGTGACAAACAAATCATCTAGAAAGCCAACTAACGCGCCACGCAGCGGCGACGCCATTTGCCGGCAATGCATCAGGCCCAGAGCCTTGCCGTTTTCATCTTTTGCGATCAAGCCGAAGAAAGGATTGCTGTCATCATGAATCCAGCCCCAGACAGTATCAAGAATCTGTTCGTTCATTGGCACCTGGTAAAACTCGGCATAACCATGGTAAAGCACTTCCCACTGCTCGCGGTCATCATCCATTAAAGGATGCACAT
This sequence comes from Gammaproteobacteria bacterium, assembly GCA_029862125.1. Lineage (GTDB taxonomy): Bacteria > Pseudomonadota > Gammaproteobacteria. Next base: position 10,260 of record JAOTXY010000029.1, read on the forward strand.
TAATGGTCATACATTAATCTCCAGTTAGCTACTATCTACACCTGGCGAGTGCTCCACCATCGGGCTTCATTTCAACACCCTGCTCGGGTTAGCCATTCGCATTCGGGAAGGTAAAAGATGGATTATATACAAGGACCCCGCGAACCCGGTTTTGAATGACCGAAAACTTGACCTTATCGATTTAAAAAACGGGACAGTACATTGGCGGTTACCCGTTCGACCTGCGGGTCACGACGCAGTAGCCCCGCGACCCACTCGACGCTACCGGCATGAAAGACTTCGCCCTTACCCTTACGAAACGACACAATCATACCCGAACCCCTGCCCGCCAGCGAGATGGTTTCAGGACTGACTTCGCCATAGAGAATTTCGGCGTGAAACTCGCAGTCTTCGCTACCCAGGAATAGTGCCGCTGGCTCGAGGCCACGCGCTACCTCAACATTCGAAGCCAACCCCAGCGCCAGGATTTCAAGCTCATCCGGAACCTGCTCTTCCCCGGATGGATAGGGCAAGCCCGCGCGGATAACATAATCAAGGCCATCAACCTCGTAGGCGAAGACTCGACTTTGCGCACCAAGCACATCGCCGTAACCGAGTCCGGTGCCGTCGAAGGCCCAGTGTTCGGGTCGATAGACTGGAAAACCGCCAGCGCCAAACGCGACGCAACCGCCCCAGCCGGCATAGACGCCGCGAATCGCATTGAGGCCGAAGGTGAGCGCCCCGGGGCGATCTATTTGCGAGTACTCCCAGCTGGTAGTGATTCGATCCGTATCACACTGCGGATCTTCGGTCCGGGCGCGAGACTTGTAACAGACCTGTCGTCGGCCCTGGTCCTCGAGCCGGGTTTGCCACATGAAGTTGCCGGCAAAGCGCGCGATCTTTCCGCCTGCCTCGACATAGTCATCGACAGTATCGCGCATTTCCCATGACCAGTACTCGTCATGGCCGATAAAAACCAGGCAGGGATAATTCTCGATAGATTGCGGGCGCAGCTGCAGATCATACTGCGAGATAACATCGACTTCGAAACCGGCAGCCAGGGCCCATTTTACAAAATGGGTTTCGTATGACGCCCACCCGGCGGAAGCATACTTCTTGCAGTAGCCGTTGGCGTAAGCCCATTCCATGTGCGGGTAGGAAACCGGTTCGTCATGTCCGGGAATCGCAGCAAGCGCCGCACGTGGTGCGTCCCCGGGTAAAACCACGAAGCCCCGCGGTAACGGACGTTCGAGCGATAGTATCGGTGAGTAATCCCCACCTTCCTGGCCGGTAATGCCCTCGTAGTGATTCGACCCACCCCAGTTGTTATAGGCACACCAGGTACCGGTCGAGGAAACCAGTAACAAACGTTGTTGCCGATCAGAACTATTCGAACGCAACAGAAATAAATGATGCTGCTCGAGACTCTTCCCATCTTTTCTTTCGATGCGGCAGGTTACCCGGTAAGCACCAGAGTGCCAGTCAATGGGAATCTGAAATTCATAACTCACGGGCCAGCCGCAGCCGATAACCGATGCATCGGGCGGCGTTTGATGACGCTGACCCGACAATCTCTCGCGGGTGAACAAGGTTTCGAGTTCGAGTGCATCACGTGCTATTTCCAGGCTATAGCTTGATGCGGTGGTGGAAACATGGAAGGCGATCGTATCACCGGGGCTATAACAAGGTCGATCGCTGTAGCACCAGATCTCGTCACCCGCAGGGTCCGCAACCGGAGCCTCGTAGTAGTTGCTCAGAATTGCCGGGTTAACATTCTCGTGAGGTAGCTGCTGCGACATGCTCGGTCCGTACTACTCGAGAAATTCGTGGATATCTTCGGACTGCACGACGTGGCAGTAGATCATGTTTATCGATTTCAATTCGTTCAGGTGCAGTTCTTCAGTTGCAGCGGCACAACAATCCTCGACCACGACAACGCCGAAGCTTTCATCGGCCAGGCTGCGCACGGTCGAACTGACGCATTGATCGGTAAAGATGCCGGCAACGATAACATCGCGTATTTCCATGTTGCGCAGTAATAGTCGCAGATTGGTTCCGGTCAGCGCGCTGTCAGTAGTCTTGAGCACGACGATATCCTCCGCATCCGGGATCAGTTCAGCTACCAGCTGACTATCTTCGCGGTCTTTCGGCAACAACAGGTAATTAAATCCGGGTTTCTTCTGACTTAGCGAACGATCGCGCCCATCACTTTTCAAACAGGCGATACGTGCGAAAATCACTTCGACACCTTGTTCGCGGCAATAGGCAACCAGTTTAGCGGTATTCGGGATAACCGCCTGGTTCATGCGTTCCCGAAACGGTGCCCAGCGTTCGGCTTCAACCGGATCGGCATCGACTTCCATGTAGGTATTCTGAATATCGATGACCAGCAACGCGGTCCGCTGCGGATCGAGTTCGATATCCGCGGGCGGCTGGGCGGTTTCGTAGTAAAAAGAGCGATACGCCTTTTTCCAGTCACTCACACCGCCACCCCCGGTTTACGCGCACACAGGCGCAGTCCACCCAGCTTACCAGACTGGAAATGCCGGTTGACCGCAGAGTAAAAATCATTCAGCGCGTTGACCGCGGCCTCGCCATGTACACGCAGGTGACGCCCGCGATCGGCCCGATAGGCCGCAAGCCGGACCCGCACAAACTCGGCCCATTCCGAACTCATGCTCTTGCACAGCTCGACTGCAAATCCGGCATTTTCCAGATCCTGTCGATACTGGTCGATGCGGCGCAGCGTGATCGCGTAAAGATCCCGCTCCAGCAATTTCAATTGCGCATCATCAATGTCGCCACGCGCAGTCAGATCCTCGGTATAAAAACAACCGCCCGGAGCGAGCAGACGATAACAATTTTCGAGCAACCGCGGTCGCTCGGGAATATGATAGAGCGCGAGCCAGCTGACGATCGCATCGAAACTACCCGGCGCCCTGTCGAACTGGAGAAAGTCGCCGCAGACGTGGTCGATCTGCGCGTCGAGCCCACATCTTGCGGTCAGGTCCTGGGCGACCTCGTGCTGATCGTCCTGTAGCTCGAGCGCAGTGACATGGACATCGCCATAGGCTGCCAGGTAACGCGCCGGTCCCCCGAGCCCCGAACCAATTTCGAGCCAACGCGGTTGCGCGTCAATTCCGATAAGCGCCATCGCCACGTCGAGCGCCTGGGTGCCGTGATAATGCAACTGGTCGAAGGCGCACAACTCGTCGACGCTTAAGGGCTCATCGACCGTCCTGCCCATCTCGCCCAGTTCGCGATAAATGCGCTCGACGTTGGTGTACAGTTTCATCGATTTGATTTCGCTCACGCTTACTACTCCATCGGCAGGGACGTTACGACGCCACGGTGGTCGAGATCATTACCTGCTTTTACTACTACCTCGGTACCCGGCTGCCAGAAATCCCGCTCGATCATCGCCAGTGATACGTTTTGCTCTAATCGAGGCGACCAGGTGGCAGAGGTGACGTACCCGACCTGGTCGTTGTCGTTGGTCACCGGCCATGGAAACTGCGGTGTCTTGCAGGGTTCTCCAGCGAAAACCAGGCCGCGAATTTCACGCGCGTGCCCCAGTTCAGCAATTCGCTGCAGCGCGGGACGGCCGATGTAGTCGAGTTCGTCACCCAGCTGACAGTATTTTTCGAGCCCACACTCGAACGGATTGTTGTCGCGTGTCATCTCGTTTCCATATGACAACAGGCCACCCTCGATACGCTCGATCAGGTTGGGGCATCCCGGGGATATATCCAGATCCGAACCGGCATCCCAGAGCGTATCCCAGACGTAGGTGCCGAGTGAAAATTCATCGACGTAGATTTCGAACCCGCCTTGCTTGCTGAAACCGGAACGTGCCACGACCAGGTCATGTCCCTGGAAATCACACCTTTCGAACTTGAAGAAACCGATATTGCGCACCTTGTCGCCAAACACCCGCGCCAGCAAGTCATCAGACTTCGGTCCCTGTACCGCAAGCGGCCAGACATCAGGTTCATCGACCTGCACATCCAGTCCCCTGCCCAACGCGAAAGCCCTGGCCCAAAGCAGCATGTCGGCGTCGGCGATCGAGAACCAGAAATGATCTGGCGCGAGCTTCAGTATTATCGGGTCGTTCAACATACCACCGGTTTCGTCGATCATCGGCGCGTAAAGGCATTGCCCGACTTGCGCATTGCGTAAATCGCGTGGCGTCAGCAACTGGGCCAGCAAGCCGGCGTCGGGGCCCTGTAACTGTACCTGGCGCTGGCAACCCACGTCCCAGAGCTGCACATGGGACTTCAGATGCCAATAGTCCTCAGCGACCGTGCGCCGGAATCCCTTGGGCAAAATCGTGTGGTTGACCACCGAGTAGCCGGAAACACCGAGGGCTTCCACGCGTGGCGTATAGGGCGTTGCACGTTGGCGTCGCGAAACCTGCAGTTTGGTCACACTCATACCGCTAGCTGGACCACCAGGTCGAGTAAGAATGCGGGGAAAGCATCACCGGCAGATGATAATGCTTATGCGAGTCGGTCATCGCGAAACGAATCACGATGGTTTCTACCATCGAATCGTTATTGATCGAGTGCATACTGAAATAGGCTTCGCTGTGTATAACCAGCTCGAACCTGGCGTCGCGGTTGGCCTTTTCGATTTCCACCGTCTCCGAGATTCGGCCCTCGTCATCGGCCTTAACATCGAAAACGAGCTGCCGGTCAGATTCCTTGTTTAGCTGGAACAACTGGCAACGGATGCCAGTCGCGTGATCGCCGCTGACCGAATCAAGAATATGTGAAGAGACTGTAGCCATGGTTACTCGATAGACGCCTTGTCGCGTTTGCTGGTCGTAGCCAGCACAATAGGACTGATGTGACCGACCGTCTTGACGTTTACGCAGGCGGTCTTGCCGCTGGCGATCGCGCGTCCTACCGCGGGAATAATATCGGCGCGTTTTTCAACCAGTTCACCGTAGCCACCAAGCCCTTCGAACATCGAATGAAACGGAATATCGCGAAAATCGGTCGCAAAATGTTGCTGTTTCGAAAACAGCCGTTCCTGTTGTTGCGAGATGCAGTCGAGTCCACCGTTGTTATCGATGACTACGACGATCGGCAGTTTTTCCTGGAACGCGGCCTCGATGCTGGAACCACCCGAAAGGAAGGCACCGTCTCCACTGATTACAACGACGCTCTTGTCCGGATGTTTCAGTTTAGCGACGCTCGCAAAAGGCACTCCGACTCCTAGCATACTGAAAGTGCCGGGATGCAGGATATTTCCAAGCTTCAGACCTCGATGACCCGCGATGTTTACCGAAATTTCGGACCAGAAATGCGTGTTACCACCATCGATAACCAGCCAGTCACCATCATTCATCGCGGCTTGTACATCAATGGCGAGCTGCAACGGGTGGATCCGGTCGTCATCAAGTTGCGGAATATCCGCGATCATGTCTTCAACCCACTGCCGGCGCCAGGAACGGTTGGTTTCGATCCAGTCCGGCGCCAGCGGTTCGAGTGCGCCGAGTGCGCTGAAAAATGCGCCCGGATCGCTCAACAAGGCCTGGTCGGCAGCGCGGTTCAATTCGATTTCCTCGTGCGATCCATTGACGCAGACGAGTTGAGTGCTCGTCGGGAATAGCGGCGGATTACCGAAATTCATTTGATTATCGAGTCGCGTACCGACCATGATGACGACATCGGATTCCCCGATCGCCAGTTTCGAGGGATGATACTGGTGTACATCGGCCAACCCCATGTAAACATCGCTCGCCTCCGATAACAGTTTTTGATGGTAAGGCACGTTGAATACCGGGATATTGAGCTTACGGGCACAATCTTCGAGTAGCGTTTCCGCACGCGACCACCAAACCCCGTGCCCACCGATGATGATCGGTTTTTGCGCCTGCCTGATCGTTGCCAACGCCTGCTCCAGATCCTCCGGGCAGGGCCAGGCACGTGGCGGTGGTTTTGCGCTTCGATCGAAAGGACGTTCGTCGCGCATCGCGTCTTCCTCAAACGAACTGAACATGATGTCGACCGGCATGCTCAGGTGTACCGCACCCGGGTATCCGCTCAGGGCGATCTTCCAGGCGCGATCAACAATCTCGGAAATGCGCACACCATCGGTAATCGAAACACTGTACTTGGTTAAGGGTGCCGCGATAGAAACGTCGTCGATCTCCTTGAAACCACCGCTACCCTGGCGCTTCAGCGTACTCGATCCGGTAACGAATATTACCGGCGAGCGTTCGCCCCAGGCTTCCATCATCGCCGGCACCGCAGTCGCAAACCCCTCGGGCCCGACCAGGCACACCGCCGGGTTACGGGTGATGCGCGTATACCCATCGGCGAGATGACCGGCAACCTGTTCGTGTGGTGCATTAATCACCGCGATACCGCATTCCATGAAGCCTTCCAGCGCCGGGTTGCAAAATCCACCGCTTAAGGTGAACACCTGGGTGACACCCTTCTCCTGCAACGCCCTGGCGAGCAGCTGGCCTCCGCGCATCTTCATTCAGGCTCTACCCCAGTGCTTGCCACCAGGCCATTCAGCATATAACTGGAATCTATATTATCGATATCCCTGCAACCGAGTTGCGCCAGGCTATTGTCGATCTGGCTCCTGAACAGTTCAATCAGCTGTTGCAGGCCGGGGTAACCGTCGGCAGCCATCGCATACAGAAACGGGCGACCGATCAGCACGAAGTCGGCACCCGATGCGAGCGCCTTGAGCACCCCTTCGCCATTGCGTACCCCGCTGTCAAACAGTAACGGGAAATCAACACCGACTGCCTCCCTGATCCGCGGCAACATTTGAATCGCCGCGGGCACACTATCAAGTTGCCGCCCGCCGTGGTTGGACACGCACACCGCATCGACCCCGGCATCGCGGATACGCACTGCATCCTCGCAATCGAGTACACCCTTGACGATCAAATTACCTGGCCAGCGTTCGCGCAGTCGCGCGAGAAAATCCCAGTCAACCAGGCCTCGTGCCTCGTTACGCTTGAATTGCTGGCCGCCGGGGACATTGACGTTGGCGAGCCTCGGCATCCCTGTTTTCAGGGTCGTAAGCGACCATTGCGGATGCAACGCAAAATCTAAAAACTGCCTGGGACCAATTCGGAACGGCGACTGGAAGCCATTGCGCTCTTCACGCGGCCGCGACCCGATTGAGGGGACATCGACAGTTAGAATCAGGTTGGTGTAACCCACGGTCTCCGCCCGTTCAATCAGGTGATAAGCGACTTCTTCGGACTGACCGACGTAGAGTTGAAACCAGGCATGCTCACCAGCGCGCTCGGCAGTCGTTTCGATGCTGCTCGAAGACATGGTCGACAACACCAGCGGAATACCGTAGTGCCTGGCCGCACGGGCCAGCATCGCATCGGCACCGGGCCAGGTCAGGTCACACATCCCCATCGGTGCGATGCCGAAAGGCAGGTTCCAGTTCTGGTCGAAAAGCGTTTTCTGATAGCTTCGATCTTCAACGTTGATCAGGACCCTAGGCAACATGCGCAGGGCCTCGATGGTTTCGACGTTTAGCGCGCAGGCCCTTTCTTCACCGGCGCTGCCGTCGATGAAATCGAAGATCATCCGCGGCAGGCGACGTTTGGCTAACCTGCGCGCATCCGAGGCGCTGAATATCTTATTGCCCATAGATATTGGAGGCTACGAAAATCGGTTTAATTCAACGCGCAAGTCTATCGTGTTGAACCTGAATTGAACAAATAGATTTATATCCAGTGAAAAGAAATTTTTTGAGGCCCGTCATGTTAACAAGTCAGGGTTAAAAAATAGTATTTTGATAATGGTGATTCCTGGTGCTGCAACGGCTGATACGAAGCTCAACCGGCGTTTTATCCAGGGTCAGTGCAACTCGCTCAATTTCAAGTAGCGGGGTACCGACCTCCAGCTTCAGTATTTTGGCATCATGCCTTGAAGCGGCCACCGCGCGCAGCTGCTCATCTGCGCTGTGTATTGTAATTCCGTACTGCTTTTCATAAAGTTCATAAAGCGTATTGGGCAGATCGTAGTTGCCTACCCTGCCCAAATTGCCAAATGGCCTGGCAGGCAGGGTAATGGTTTCGACCATGGTCGGTTTGGCGGAGAAATTCCGCACACGTTCGATTCTGATTATGTTTGTGCCGACGGCTAACTGTAGTTTCGAGGCCTCCATGCGTGATGCCGGTTTTCTGCGGCAGTGCAACACACTGCTGTCCGGCAGCACCCTAAGGCCCTTGTTATCGGTAATGTGGAAAAAATGAAACAAGGCTCTATGGGTGTCATGGTTTGAAACAAAGGTTCCACGACCCTGCCTGCGTGTTAGTACGTTGTTCTCTACCAGTTCAGTAATTGCCTTGCGCACGGTACCCTGACTAACCCCGAGTTCCTGCGCCAGGTTTATTTCGCTGGGAATAATACTACCCGGCAACCATTCTCCCTTGCCTACTCTCGCGGTGAGAAGATCCTTTATTTGCATGTAAAGCGAAATAGAGCCTTTTCCAGTTGTAAGCATTAAAACTCCAGGTCTTATTTGACAATAACAACGAACAGGCCGGAGATGAATTCCCGGGTCAAAACAGGCAGCCATATGTTCACTTAAGGAGTATATGTCTTATATAAGACCGTGGCAAAAAAACAATTACAGAATTCAATTTACAGTCAAAACTTATACAGTTTCGTATTAAATCCTTCAAATTCAACGAGTTATAGTATTATATGAATTTATTAGTCTTATATAAGACCACTTGACTAAAGCTATAATGAGGCGTAGGGTCTCATTATAGCGCTGGAAACAAGCGTGTTTTTCAATATTCCGGAGAGTAAAAATGATTGATTTCGTAGTACATGACGAAGGAGATAGTGTCGGCGTTGTCGTAGTCGAGGGTGTCAAAGCCGGCGAGGAATTAACCGGCTGGGTAATGGATCAGGACATCGATATAAAATTCAAGGCGGCCAACGATATACCGATCGGACACAAGCTTGCGATAAAACCGATGAATGAAGGCGATACCGTGATCAAGTACGGCACGGATATCGGCAAGGTCGTCGCGGATATCGGTACCGGTGAACATGCCCATGTTCACAATATCAAGACCAAGCGCTGGTAATCGGCAAACAAAACATCAAAAATCCCTTTCTGGAGAATAAAAAAATGTCCCAAGATCTCAGTACGGCAACGTTTTCAGGTTATCGCCGCGAAAATGGTCGTGTAGGCGTTCGTAATCACGTCATAATCCTGCCGGTTGATGACCTGTCGAATGCGGCATGCGAAGCGGTTGCGAATAACATATCAGGCACCATGGCCCTGCCCCATCCTTATGGACGGCTGCAGTTTGGTGAAGACCTCGAGTTGCACTTTCGTACCTTGATCGGCACCGGTTCCAACCCCAATGTTGCGGCCGTGGTTGTGATTGGTATCGAAAATGGCTGGACCCAAAAAATTGTCGATGGCATCGCGGCGACCGGCAAGCCGGTAACCGGTTTTGGCATCGAGCAGCACGGCGACCATGAAACCATTATGGAAGCGTCCAAGGTGGCAAAGGAATACGCCCAGTGGGCTTCTGAATTAACGCGTGAAGAGGCTCCGATGGGCGAGCTCTGGGTTTCCACCAAATGTGGCGAATCCGATACCACCTCGGGCTGTGGATCAAATCCGACAGTCGGCAATGCGTTCGATAAACTGTACCCGCATGGCGCAACATTGCTGTTTGGTGAGACCTCCGAAATCACAGGTGGTGAGCATCTTGTCGCCGAGCGTTGCCGCAACGACGAAGTTCGCGAGCGTTTCATGTTCATGTTCAATCGTTACCAGGATTTGATTGAACGTTTTAAAACCTCTGACCTGTCTGATTCCCAGCCTACCAAGGGCAACATCGAAGGTGGCCTGACGACCATCGAAGAAAAAGCGCTCGGTAACATACAAAAGATTGGCAGAGAATGCATGGTCGACGGCGTGCTGGATAAAGCAGAAGCACCGACAGGTCCCGGGTTATGGTTTATGGACTCGTCGTCCGCCGCGGCCGAAATGGTAACCCTGGCTGCAGCAGCAGGCTACGTCGTTCATTTTTTCCCCACCGGACAGGGCAATATCATCGGCAATCCGATCCTCCCGGTTATCAAGGTATGTGCCAATCCACGCACGGTTCGCACCATGAGTGAACATGTCGATGTTGATGTTTCCGGATTACTGCGTAAGGAAATGACCCCGGGCGAGGCTGGAGACAAGCTGCTTGAATCGATGTTTCGCACCGCCAACGGGCGCCTCACAGCGGCCGAGGCCCTGGGGCACCGGGAATTCGTACTCACCCGTCTGTATGAAAGCGCATAATGCTGATCCAGGTTAAACAATAACATCGAGATAAATTTTATGACCATTGAGTACCTGAAAAAAGCCGATAAATCGGCAACTACAGGCGAAGACGATACGCGTAAAATCGTGGCGCAAATGCTGGCGGAGATCGAGGCTGGTGGCGAGGAAAAGGCCATTGAATACGCTGAAAAACTGGACAACTATAGCGGCAACATCGTCGTCACCGAGGAAGAGATTGCAGCCGCATCGGCCAAGGTCTCACAGCAGGTGAAAGACGATATCCAGTTTTCCTATGACCGGGTACGTGGCTTCGCCGAAAAACAAAGGGCAGCACTGGTTGACTTCGAAGTAGAACTCTCCCCGGGCTTATTTGCAGGGCAGAAACAAATACCGGTTCAAACCGCGGGTTGTTATGTACCGGGTGGGCGTTATGCGCACGTGGCCTCCGCCGTAATGTCGGTTGCGACTGCCAAGGCTGCCGGTGTTGATCATGTCATTGCATGCTCACCCCCAAAACCAGGAGAAGGCGTCAACCCGGCGATTATTTACACCGCTAATCTCTGTGGCGCCGATACCATTCTGGCAATGGGTGGAGTTCAGGGTATTGCTGCGATGGCCTTCGGCCTGTTTACCGGACATGCGGCGGATATCCTGGTCGGACCGGGAAACCGCTTCGTCGCCGAAGCAAAGCGCATGCTGTTCGGGCGCGTTGGCATTGACCTTTTTGCGGGCCCTACCGAAATCGCCATTATTGCGGACAAGACCGCAGACCCCATAATCGTCGCCAGCGACCTGGTTGGTCAGGCCGAACATGGCCTGGATTCACCTTGCTGGTTGTTCACTACCGACCGCGACCTTGGTAACAAGGTGCTGGAAATCATGCCGGAATTTATCGCAAAATTACCGGATACCGCGCGCTCCGCTGCTGAAGGTTCCTGGCGTGATTACGGTGAAGTTATTCTTTGCTCGGATCGCGAGGAAATGGCACAAATCAGTGATCAGTACGCGGGCGAGCACCTTGAAGTACAGGCTGAAGACCTGGACTGGTGGGTCGATCGTCTGCGTAATTATGGTTCGCTTTTCGTGGGTGAAGAGACGACCGTGGCCTTTGGTGACAAGTGTTCCGGCACCAACCATATACTGCCAACCAAGGGCGCGGGTCGTTATACCGGCGGCCTGTATGCGGGCAAGTTCATCAAAACCGTAACCACGCAACGTATGAGCCGTGAAGCCAACCGCGAAGTCGCTGCTGCCGCTGCCAGGATTTCACGCCTCGAGGGAATGGAGGCGCATGCTCGTACCGGTGACGATCGCCTGCACAAGTATTTTCCGGGTGAAACCTTCAGGCTGGAGCCGTAACCGAATTCCATAGCGATGCTTTTTATAGGTCTTCTATCGACAAACTGAATTTGCATTTGCTATTGTCTGCCGAGCCATGAATACAAAGCTCAGCAAAGCAACGCTCGATGCAATCAATAACGAGGACGGTTGCGCCACCGGATTGCCCAACCGGGCATACACCAGCGAAGAATTCTTTCGCGTGGAACAGCAACAGTTATTCGCTAAAACCTGGACCTGCATCGGTAACGGCTGCAGTGTTCCCGGGCCCGGTGATTTGCAACCCGTTGGTTTTCTGGGTCAGCCACTGGTCATGCTGCGCAATAAGCAGGGCGACGTCCGGGTCTTTCACAACGTCTGTAGCCATCGCGGCAATGAGCTGGTCTGGGAAGCCTGCCAGGTAAAAAATACGATTCAATGTCCCTACCACGGCTGGGCTTACGATCTTGACGGCCGCTTACTGGCAACCCCGAATGTCGGCGGCAGTGGCGTGCACAGCATCGACTGTCTCGACAAGAATGAGCATGGATTGCGTGCAGCGCGCTCTGCCGTCTGGATGGACCTGGTGTTTGTCAATCTGTCGGAAGATGCACCGGATTTCGAGTCCTTTATTGCCCCATTGCAACAACGTATCGACAAGCTGGTGGCGAAGGAAAAGTTTTCGGCGCTCAGGCCGGCGGCCAGTCACGGCAGTTACACCATCGATTTTGCCGGCAACTGGAAACTATGCGTGGAAAACAACCTCGAGAGTTACCACCTGCCAACGATACATCCTGATTTGAACGCGGTGTCTAAACTCGAAGATCACTACCACTTCTATGGTGACGATCTTTTTGCCGGCCAGGGAACCCTGAAATACGACCACGAGCAAACAAATCTCGATGCGTTCCCGGTGTTTGATGGCTGGTCGGATATGGTTGCCGAGTACCCTACCCTGTACCCCAACGTGTTCCTCGGTTTGCAGGCCGATCATTACTGGACGCGCTTCGTGCAGCCGGTTTCAGCCGGACGCTCGCTTGACCATTTACAGATTTACTACCTGGGCGACGCCGCTGACAACCCCGACTTCGACGCGGCACGTGCGCACCGGCTGGAAGTCTGGGCCAAGGTATTCAACGAGGACATCGGCGTGGTTGAAGGCATGCAGCGCGGCCGTTGCTCAAGCGCCTTCAACGGTGGTGTATTCACGCCGATCATGGACAAGCCATCGCACCACTTTGCAAAGTGGGTCGCGAAAAAATTAACCCAAAGGAATCACTAGTGATAGCCATGAGTATTTCTAAGCCGTTAGCGCCCCTCCTGGCAGCGGTGCTGGTATTGGCCCCTACACAGTCACAGGCGGAACAGAAACTGGCCCTGCAACAGGTAACCGAAGATGTCTATGCAATAGTTGGTGAGCTCGGCAACCGCAGCAAAGACAACCTGGGAAACAATGCAACATTCGGATTGGTTGTTACCGGGGAAGGTGCCGTACTCATTGACTCGGGCGGAACCCACCCCGGTGCCCGAGAAATCGACCTGCTGATTAAAAGCGTTACCGACAAACCCGTGGTGCGGGTTATCAATACCGGCGGGCAGGATCATCGCTGGTTGGGTAACGGCTATTTCAGGGACCAGGGTGCACAAATTATTGCCAGCGAAGCCGCGGTGAACGACCAGAAAGCCCGTACCCAGGATCAACTCATACTGCTTGGCAACCTGGTTGGAGAAAAAGCAGTTAAAGCAACCGATCCGGTTTATGCCGATAAGACATTTACCGATTTATTCGAGTTTGAATTAGGTGGTATTGTTTTCGAATTACACCATTCAGACCAGGCGCACACCCCCGGTGATAGTTATGTCTGGCTTCCTCAAAAGCAGGTTATGTTCACCGGTGATATTGTTTACGTCGAGAGGATGCTGGGCGTCGGATCACAATCCAACAGCAAAAGCTGGCTCGAGGTTTTTCAAACCATGGCGGCACATAAGCCACGATACCTGGTACCAGGGCACGGGCATTTAACCGACTTATCGCGGGCCAGAAAGGATACCTATGATTACCTGGTTTTCCTGCGCAAATCGGTTGCAGATTTCATGGACAGTGGTGGCGACATTTCGGCGATAGGCGACCTAGACCAGGCAAAATTCAGCCACCTGCAAAATTTTGAGGAAATTGCCGGACGAAATGCACAGCAGGTGTTTACCGAAATGGAATGGGAGTAGCAGTATGAGAATGTCCCTAAAAGTTCCCGGTTTTCACAGATTCGAAGGCTAAGTTTCTGTTTTCGTGGCCGAAAACGACTGCTAAGCGCGATTTTCTCCCCTCTGTATGCAAAACTTAGTTTCATTGCTTCGCTTGATAAGGCACTATTGGTCGTACGCTTATAATAAATAGCCTGGTTATCTGGAATCTAAGTACTTGTTAATAGAGCTGTGGAGTCTGATCGACCCAACCAGCCCCTAGGATAATGAGAGTAAATTCCCGTAAATACCGCCTGAAAATGGCTCGTAACGAACCCGACTCAAACCGTCCGTTACCAGGTGGATCGCATCGCGTCCAGGTAGAGGAAGTAACAATCCTGTTTCGAAACGGTGAATTCGAATAGGGGCTTATCTAAATGATTCACCATTATTAACGAGAGTATTGACATGAGTAAAGGTACAGTAAAATGGTTCAACGCAACTAAAGGTTATGGTTTCATTACGCCGGAAGACGGCGGCAAAGATCTTTTTGTCCATCATTCTGAAATCAGAAGTGGTGACGACTACGCGACGTTGAATGACGGCCAGGCAGTTGAATTTGAAGTGGGCCAGGGCCAGAAAGGACCCTGTGCAAATAACGTCGTTCCTGTTTAAGTAAAAAATACACAAGTGCACTGACAGACGCTCCCGGCTAACGCAGCGCGGGCATTTTCTGGTGCCTGAAAACAAAAATATCACCATAAGGATATCCTACGAAAGTCGCATATATCTTCTCCAGCCAGGGGCACACCGTTTCATACAAACTCGGGAAAATGATCCTGCCCCAGCTTGAAGAACAGGCACACGGTCCGGAAGTCGTGGGCATGTTCTTTTTCGAGGACAACAATTACGTACTGGTAAAGGGCGATCCCCTCGGGGAACGACTTGCAAAGGTCGCAAAACAGCAAAACATCATGCTGATGGGAGCGGGAAATTCACGACAAGCTTGTCGACGGCGCCACCATCGGTTGCTTCCCTAACCCGTACGAAGGACTTGCCGGTAATATGCCTGACCAGGTCATCACGCTCTAATCGCTTAATCGAGGTCGTTCATACAACGAAATAATTTCGTATTAGATCGTCGTACTTATCGACCCTTAAAGGTCATCTTCCTGGTTAAGATCCTTAACCTCGGGGAACACCTCGTGCAGGGTTTCGTAGAATAAATCCAGTTCTTCCCGATGCGCGCCTTGGACGTCGACCAACTGCAGTAATTTACGCATAAAGGTCATGCGCACCGCCGGATTGTGCTTCAGGTAAAAGTTCAGGGTGTGCAAATCACCATGTACATCGGCCGTCGACCCCTTGGCTGCCCGGTAAAGATGATCCACCTGCTCGTCACTAAGATCGAATTCCTGTTTCAATATGCGATCGAATTCATGCTTCTCCTTCGCATCGACATGCTGATCTGCACTGATAATGTGGTACAGCACCGAGGCCAGGGCGCTATGCAGTATTTCATCTTCAGGATGATCGAAAAGCTTACTTTGTTCCTTCAGAGTATCAAACCAGTGGGTGAGCGATTCAAACATAACAGGGTCCTATATATCCAGGTTTCCAAAACGCATGATGTCATACGTAATTATACTTATACCATAAGACGAATTTCGGATTTCTCCATTGATTTGTATCAACCGGGTTAAAAAATCCCGCTCCGTTTTAAGGCCATGTATTCGTTGATCAAGGTCGAGTGCATGTAGGCCGGGGGTGTATCGGCGACGATGATGTTATCACTGCGCAGTTGCGCATACATTGCCGATTGCTCCTGCAGGTGATTGGCAACACCGCAATATCTTAATGCATCGTCAATCGACACGACCTCGGTTGCCAGGGTATCGCTTAGTACCTGCTGTCGCATCGAAGCCACCATGACCAGGTGGTGTTGCGATAATAGCCTTGCGGCCTGGGTCAAATCATCCCGGTCCTGTGGTTCCAGCGATGAAATCAGGATAATCAGCGAGCGGCGCGGCTGGTGCGTGATCAATTGCTGCGCGACATCGAGGTAATCGCTGGCGGCCGGGGAGCTGTCAAGATCGTAAATCTGGTCCAGCAATCGACTGACCTGGAAACGTCCCTTGATCGGTGCAACCCAGCGCGACTGCCCGGCAAAACTGAGCAGCCCTACACTATCCCCCTGGCGCAGGGCGACAAAGGCAGAAATCAGCAGCGCGTTGAGCGCATGATCGAAGTGACTGATTTCGCCATCCTTGGCGCGCATTCGCCTGCCGCAATCGAGCAGGAAAACAACCTGCTGATCGCGTTCTTCCTGGTATTCACGTGAAATCGGTTTGTGGAAGCGGGCCGTCGCCCGCCAGTCGACCTGGCGCAGGGAATCGCCGACTCGAAAATCGCGCAATTGATGAAAATCGGTCCCCTCCCCGCGACGCTGGCGTAACTGTAAACCGAGATCGAGGTAGAGTTGATCGCTACCGATAAACGAAGAACGAAACAACGGTTTATAGTTCGGGTATATCTTTGAAGACTGGGCCTCACCATAGTAAAAGTTCTTTTCCCAAAGCTTCCAGTCCGATAGCACCCGACAACAAGGCTGCCCAAACTCGGCCAGGCCCCGCTGTAAAGGCGTAATCGAATAACGCAAATCCACATGCTCCCCGGGCTCAAGTGTGAGCCTTATCGGTAAACCTTCGAGATGCAGCTTCGACGGCGGGAAATCGGTCAACCAGAATTCCTGGCGGCGCTGCTCCCGGTTGCTGACCCGGATTCCGACACGTTGACGGATACCGAGAGCAAGGTGCGGTTCCAGCGCCCGTGTCACTTCGAGTCGAGGCCTATGCAGTGCAAACCGATCCAGTAATGCCAGTATCGCGACCAGGCCAAACCAGCACCAGAAAACAAGCTTGATCTCGAATGATCGTGGCCACTCCAGAATCGTGGCGACCGCTGCAAGCAGGCCCAACAACAACCAGGCCAGTAGCAGCTGAATTAATAACCGGGAAGGTTTCATGAGCGCGGGGCGTCGACCTTCTCTAACAGTTTACCGAGCACTTCATCGACGCCCAGGCCATCGATCTCAACCTCTGGCGCCAGAATTACCCTGTGCCTTAATACCGGTAATACCATCGACTTGACTTCGTCTGGAGTGACAAAACCAACGCCATTGAGCAACGCCAGTGCCCTGGCACAGCGCAACAACGCAATGCTGGCACGCGGGCCGGCACCGTGTCGCAACAAAGTGGTGCCACGTGTCGAGCGCACCAGTTGAACTGCATATTCAGCCACCTTTTCGTCTACCTCGACAGCGGCGCACTGTTGCTGCGCGTTCTCGACGTCGAGCAATTGTTGTATATCACCCTGGTCGCCGCCAAAAGATTCCAGGGCGTAGCGGGTCGCAATCAGTAATTCGTCGTCGGCCTGCGGATAGTCGATGTTTATCTTGATGATAAATCGATCCAGCTCTGCCTCTGGTAATGCATAAGTTCCTTCCTGTTCGATCGGATTCTGCGTTGCCAATACCATGAACGGTTTGCTGACTGGCATCGACTTGCCATCCAGCGTGACCTGGTATTCCTGCATGACTTCGAGCAGCGCGGCCTGGGTTTTTGCCGGGGCACGATTGATTTCATCGGCGAGTAAAAGGTTGGTAAATACCGGGCCCTGTTTAAGTACAAACTTGCTCTGCGACATATCGAACATGACATGCCCGGTAACATCTCCCGGCATCAGGTCGGGCGTGAACTGGATACGCTTGAACTTGCCCCCTATTCCGGCCGCCAGCGTCTGTACCAACAGGGTTTTACCCAGCCCCGGTACCCCTTCGATCAAGACATGGCCGCCCGCAAGCATGGCGATCAAAACCTGGTCGACGACTTGTGACTGACCTATCAGCCGGCCATTGATATGTTCCCGCAACGCGTTAAGTGCCGCAGATATTGTGCTGGTTGAATCATTCATAGTGATTGCTCGATACGTTTTAAAAGTCTTACCGTTTGTACAAAAGATGCTTCGCTAAAATCGTTGTTGCCGAAGGCGCGCGCAATTGCCTCCGGATTGAGATCGCAACGCTGTGCTATCAATTCGAATTGTCGTGTCTGGTCAACACGGGAAAACTCGCCCAGTGTCAGGCTGGCGCGGCTTAATACCCTGGCGCGTAAAGGCTCCACCAGGTACTCACCCTGTCGACGATGCCACAGGTAATGGGAAATCGACGAGAAATGTTCTCCCAGGGCCCGCGACTGCGAGAGATCATCCGGCAACAGTCGGCCAAAGCGATAACCCGTGCGCCAGATCCAGATTAATATCAATAATGCCGCCGCGATCAGGAGTTCAGTCGCATTACGTTGCATCAATACCCAGATCGAATCGCGCAATACCGAGCGCAGAATTGCAAAATTACCCTCGCCCGAACTCAGTAGCCATAACAGGTAGGCGTGATCGTACTGATCAATATGATACGAAGTCCAGATGCCCGGATCGGAAATGAACGTCAGCAATCCGCTACCGACTTCGAACTGCATCATGTGAATCCCGTGTTCCGAGTAGGACCAGCTAAAGGGCTCATATCCGCTATCACTCCCGGAATCCGAGATATGAGGATGCGACAGGACTTTCGAATCATTGAATGCAACTTCGACATCACCGATCTCATCGGCAAACTGCACCAGGGTGACAAACTCCTCTTGGTCACTAAAAGAGCTTGCAATCTCTTCTCTCGATTTCCCCGATTCGAGCTGGCGATTGTATTCACGCAGGGTTTGGCTAAGCGTTTTATCCTCGGTCTCTTCTTCGTCTTCAAATTCCCGCCAATCGACATCGACCGAAAATTCTCGTAACAACAAATCGTCGTCATGGGAAACCGCATCGGCGGTGTAGATAACATTGCCACCCACATCAAGCCAGTTCATTACCTGCTCAAGCTGACGCGGGGTCTGCACCTGGTTGGCATCGCTGAAAAAGAGTGTGCCGAGATTGGTGAGTTCATCGAGCCTGGCGAGGCTATCGACATCGGTTACCTCGATGCTGCTTTCAGTCATGAATTTCTGTGCCGCCAGGTAGGGATTGCGTAACGCATCGAGGCTCCAGCCGGACTCCTCCGTTTCCTCGTAAAACTCGATGCTCACATACAAACCCCAACCGACCAGGCCAAGTAAAACCAGCCCCAGCACAAGCTTGACATGAGTACTACTGCGATTCATCGGAAAGCTCCGCAGTCCAACCATCGCACAGGCCCTCGATGGTTTCACTGTCCGGCAACTGGTGCCCGTAGGCGAGCCGGCGCCAGGCATTGGTGAGTTGCCAGAAATATTCGCTAAGAGAGTCAATTCCGTGAGCCCTGACCAGGGCAGCACACTCGGCCTCGGTGTGACTGGCGCGAAAAGCGAGTTCGTATTTATCGATCAGGCGCGACAACGAGGCCCGATATAGCAGGCTCAGGGCTTCCCGGTAACCAGCTTCTGCCCACAATGCCATCACCTGCGCCGGCACATCCGGCGGCAGGCTCTCAGGGGTTACATCAAGACCAAATAATACTTCTGGAGCGGCTTTCTCCGGCTGTCGCCTGCCCAGCCGCGACAAGGGTCCCCGATAACGTCTAAACAGGTAAAACAACAGCCCGGCAAATGCCAGCACCAGTAGTACCTTGACCCAGGCCGCGATGTTGCTGAGTACCTCTGCCCAATCCTTGAATAGCTCCAGCCATTCGAGGAAATCGATCATCCATTCTGGAATCGCCTCATCGTCCGCTTCGCTCCAGCCCTTGAAACGCCATTTACGTACTGTTCTTTCCTCGCCAAAGTCCTGGCCCTGCAACACCGACTCGATCAGTTGCCGGGAGGATTCATGATCATGTTCGATCGCGGCGTCAACCGCGGCCGGCATGGTTAACGTCATCAGCCCGGCGAAGACTATTACCGAGATCATTCCAGCCCTGTGCGAAGTGGCGCGCTGCTTGCGATTGGCCAGGTTGCGAAAACTGATTTCAATATCCCAGGCTTCGAGTTCGATTCTGCGGTTTAAGTAGAGTGCAAAACCGGCCATGGTGTGGAACGGCATAACCAGGGTTATCGCGGCGATACCGGCCAGGGTATAAATCCACTCACCGGAAAGGGTCAGATCACCGAAATTGTCGTAGAACCTGATTCCAAGCGTGTCCGGGGTGAAGAAATCAAGCATTACGACCAGGCCGAATGCGACCAGTAATTCGAAACAAAAGCAGACCAGCTGATTGCCGAGGGCGACATCGGTATACCTGCCATGCAGTATGCGCAAACGCTCGCGACGCGCTGTGCCCTTCAACTCTTCGAGTACGGTGACCGGATTATCGAAGGCACGCTGCACCGAAAAACGTCGCCATAATAACCACGGCAGAATGTCCTTCAGCGGCAGCGATTTCATATTAGACCAGGTACCCGGTTCTTCATCGAACAACATACGACTGGCGATATAGAGTGGCAAACGTTCCCAGAACGGTTTAAGCCACCAGATAAATAGCAGTGACCATAAAGGGCTTTGTGAAAACACAAGCAATAGCACGATAGTCAGCGGCAGCAGCGGCAGCAGGCCGGCGATGTAAATCTGCCGCCACCAGGCACGCGCCATCAGGAAACCGAGATCGACCGCCTGCCAGCCTGAACGCAAACAGGCGTTGACCTGCAGCTTATCCAGATTCATGACGTCGTCCTGAAAACGAATACAGCAACACCAATGCCCACAAAATGGCGCCCACCGTGTACTTGACTTCGATCGACAGGCTGCTGCTCGAAGACCAGAAAGCCTCCAGGAAAGCGGCAATGATCAACATCAGCACAATGCCGTACAGCATGGGCACCACGTCACGCCCTGCCTCGCGCAGCGAATCGAGCCGCGATGAGTGCCCTGGATTGAGGATCGAGTAACCAAGCCTTAAACCGGCCGCACCACTGAACACGATCGCGGTAAGCTCAAACGAGCCGTGACCGACCACAAACGGGTAAAAAGTATCGACATAGTCCAGCCGGGTCAAATGTCCCGCGATACTACCCATGAACATGCCGTTGAAAAACAATACCAGCAGGGTCCCGATCCCTATAAGCATACCGCCGGCAAAGCATCGAAACGCGACACTGATATTGTTCTTGATGTAAAAGCCGAACATGAATACGTCGGTCTCGGCCTCGCGTTCGCGACCGATTTTTCGCGCCTCGGGATCGTACATGCGTTCAATCTGGCGCACCTCGGGCCCATCGAGAACACTGTAGACCGCGTCTTCATCAAGGTAAGTCCAGAGGCCGGCGACCAGGCCAGGTAAAACCAGCACCAGGAATGCCACCAGGATGAAATAGCGGTGGCGGTAGATTGCGAGCGGAAAATCACGTTTGAAAAAAGCATAAATATTGAGCCGGGTTTCTGAACGGTACCGATATAGCTCGCGATACAGGGCGAGCACCAGGTTATTCAGGCGCTCTACCAGCGCCGCATCGTAAAGACGCTCCTTGGCAATCGACAGGTGCTGGCACAACAGCAGGTAATTTTCAGCCAGCACCTTGCTGTTATCACCCTGCGTCGGCTTTTCCAGTGATTCCTCGATTTGTTGCCACACGGCCTGGTGCTGGGTTTCGAAAAGTTGCTGTTTCATCGAACCCCCAGGAACCAGGCTCCAATACGCCGTAACTGTTCTACCCCGTTATCTCCCTTTTCATGGGTAATACCCTCGAGAATGCTCGCCAGTTCCTGCTGCCTGGGCTCGGACAGCTGGCTACTGCGCTGCAAAAACTCGATAATCGATGTCTGCTCGGGGCGCAGTAACGAGGTTGAAGGCGCCAGCGGCATGATCTCTTGCATTGCTGCGGGTTTTGCCGACTCGGGCACACTAATCACCAGGGTTCCGGCGGCGAGATCGCCCAGGCGTTGAAAACGCTGATTTGACAGCATCGTGACCAACCCGACGAGGTAAAACAACGGCAGGAAGTCAACCGTGCGTAACAGGTTACGCACCATTGAGGCGCCCAGTGTCACGGGGCTTAGATCATCTTTGATAACAGATATCTTGAGCAATTTCTTACCCGGGGTTTGCCCACGTGAAAATACCTCGAATAGCACTGGATATAGCCATTCGATAACGAACAGGAAAATAAGGAAAAAACCGCCGCCCATACCGCCGCTGCCCAGCGGGATTGAGAGCAGCGATAAAACCAATATGATGATGCCGCGAATGCCGAGATCAATCGCGAAAGCAAAGAATCGTGGAACAGGCCCTACTACCTGGGCTTCAAGGTTGATACCCCCAGGAATCTCGACCCGATAACGTGTATCCAGCAATAACTTTCCTTAATCCGCGAGGGTTCGCGCCTCGGCACCAAACAGTTTGAAATAAATCATCGCATAGGCCAGTGAAACCCAGGGCACTATCCAGATCAACGGAATAGTCAACGGAATAATGCCAAGCGTTACCAACAACATGACCAGTAGCAGAAATCCCGTGGCACGAAACCAGATCCGGGTGACGGCCTTGCGCGATGCTTCCAGTGCCTGCCACGCGGTCATATCTTTTTCAATCATTAACGGAAGCGAAAACATGTAAGCAAATGAAAGATAAATGCCCGGAATGATTAGCAGTATATAGCCAATCATTATCATCAATGACATCAGGATATACCATAGTATTGCACCCGGAATGCGGTGGAAATAATTGAATACGGAGCCGGGTGAAACCGATTTATTCTGTGCGTGGCGGATGCCCATGATGGTGATGCCGGCAACAACTGGCATGGTTGCGGCAATAGCAACGATTTGTACTAACGATGCAATGATCGATGCAGTCGCCTCATCCGCACCGACGGCTACCAGTCCGAAAACAATTGGCAAACTGATCATCGCGGCGATCACATAAACGACTAACCAGATCACGGTCGCAATATGACACTTGAGTTTGAATCCCTTTAGACCGCGCCAGGCTTCACCGAGGGTCTCGAGCATTCTGACTTCAATATTACCTGCAATCGCATCTTCAACATTACCGCCACTACGTTCGGAAGAACCGTGATACGAAAGGTCGGATTCCGGGGTAGCGTAGATATCGCTCATGGATAAATCCTTGATTTTATTGATCGAATGCCAGTTGATTATAGCAGGATAAATCAGCAACGCGTCCGCGCCTCAGGATTTTGAGTGATCGGTTTTTATCTCGATAAAACTCCTTGATCGAGGCTCCATTTTACTGAACTACAAGACCGGTTTCTAAACCCTGGGACGATGCCGATATCGATCCAAATTCCGAGTCTCAATCAATTCGACAGAGCCTAACCTTTAGCATTAAAGTCGCCCAGTACCCGTAATGCCGGCCCCCGAGCCGGCATCCATTCCAAAGACCTGAATAAATACCCGGGCTACGCCCGGTTAATTTTTGGCGCTGACTGGCGATGGTTTCCGGCTTTCGCCGGAATGACAGGAAATGGCCGTTCTCTGCCGCAGGAGTAGAGAATTTGAACGTCTACTTTCTGCAAGCAGAGGTTTAAAAGTCCTTAGTCAACTTCTACTAATGACAGGTACTATTGGACAGCAGTTTCCTCACGGATTGTTTCTACACAGGTCCAGCCCCAGGACTCCAGTTTTTCGACAAAACCTTTGGCTTTGAATTCACAATACGCGGCGTCGTTCTGTGCAGTCCACAGCACCTGGTCCTCAACTCCCTCGGTCAGTTTTTTGTACAGGACCTGGCACGGTAAGGGAGCCGATGTGGTCTGCTCCATATGCACTTCACGTACGTCATTCCCAAGGCGGCAGCTCCATGAATCCGCATAGGCACTCAGCGGCACCAGGAATGAAATAGCAAGTATCAGTATTGTCCGGTTGAGAAGTCTCATCAAAGTTCTCTCCTATATTGATTTAAATTCAATGTGTCTACACTGTAATGTTAACAAGATTAAACGAAAACATTTCGATCAAATCATCACTCATTAATAATATAGCTCACTTAAAATCGAAAGATACCCCCTGTCGCTGCCTCGAGGGATGATTCATATCAAGCTTTCAGATATTAGACGCGTTTGAAGTCTGACGATATCGCACAAGCGTTAACTTTTCGGATACAATTTTACCAATTTATTACGCAACCCTCGAATTTCAAGGTGAATCGCCCGATTCGAATCGAAACACCGAGCAAACAAAGACCCTCGATCGAGAGCATCGAGAGGCAAAAGCGTAACCTATCCGTCCGCTGGGAAGACGGACATCAAAGCCTGTTCCATCATATATGGCTGCGCGACAATTGTACCTGTTCCCAATGCGGTGACCGTAGCGGCGGCCATCGATACCTGGAACTGGGTAGCGTTGACCCAGATATTGCACCTGAAGAGCTATCAATTGATTCTTCGGGTTCGTTGCAGATCAGGTGGCAGGGAGACGGACATCTCAGCAGTTACACGCCAGCCTGGTTGCGTGAGCATTGCTATTCGAGCGACTCGATCGTCAGGCGTCGGCAACAACCCGTGCTGTGGGATTCGACGCTCAACGGCAAAATACATGAATGGGATTACGAACAGGTCCTCGCCGAGGATTCGACTCGTCTGCAGATGTTTCAACATATAAACGACTATGGCTTTGCAATTATCAACGCGGTACCCACGCTGGAGGATCAGATTGAAAGCCTGGCATCAGCTTTCGGATTCATCCGGGAAACCCATTACGGGCGTATATTCGACCTGATATCAACACCTCAACAGCGTATTCTGGCGCAAACGGCGCATGCCATACGGCCGCACAATGATGAATTGTTCCGTGACCCGATACCGGGTCTGTTTATGATGCATTGCCTGCGCGCCAGCGAGTGCGGTGGAGGCGCATCGATCCTGGTCGACGGTTTCAGCGCGGCGCAACGATTACGATCGGAACACGAGGAAATGTTTGATTTGCTGTGTCGGGTACCGATTCCTCACCGCAGGTTCCTGGTCGATGACGTCGACGACGTGGCGCTATCGGCGAACTGGCGCAGTATCGAGTTGGACCGCTACGGTGATATCAAGGCGGTACACATTAACGAACGCACCATGGCACCCCTGGATACGGACGAGAATTCAGTCGAACCCGTTTACCAGGCGCTGCAACAATTGCTGGCACTGGTCTATGCACCGGAGACCTGCGTAACCTATCGGCTGGAGGCCGGTCAGGCCGCGGTGATGGATAATCATCGCGTGTTGCACGCTCGCGCTGCGTTTAATGGGAACCGGCACATCAGGCAGTGCCACGTGGACCGGGACGAGTTTTTCAGTCGTCTGCGTGCGCTACGACGGCGCCTCGATTCCGATCAGGTTTATCGGTAGTCATGAGTTCTATCCGGGATCGGCCTCCTGCATTATCCAGTCGCGGAAAGTTATGATGGCAGACCCGGATTTTGCACCTCGCGGATACACCAGGTAGTAACCGTATGCATCTAATTTGACGGGTTGATACTGGTACAACCGACCTGCCCTTACCTCGTCGTCAACCAGAAAATCATAAAGTGCGATACCCTGGCCGTCGATAACTGCCTGCACCCGCACGTTAGGATCGGGAATTACCAGGTCGTTCGATCCTGGCGACCACTCCAGCCCCGCAGCGTCAAACCAGTCCATCCAGGCCTCGCTGCCGTCACGATCATGCAGCAGGGTTTGGCGATTGATTACGCTAGCAACACCTTGCGCCGTTATTTGCTCGCCGATTTCCCGGCTCGCCGTCAGCAATGCGGGGCACTGAAAAATCAATTCTGTTTCCAGCGTTTCATCGTCCCACTCACCCTTGCCCCAACGTACAGCAAGATCGAGATCATTGGCGCGCAAATCCATCAGGTCGACCAGCGGCTGGATGCGCAGACCGATCTCGGGATGCTCGGTAATGAAATGCATCAATCGAGGAGATAACCAACGCGACGCGAAATACGTCGCCATGCCGATCGTAATACGGTCCCTGTTTTGTTGCCTTAGCGCGACTATTTCGCGCTCAACATTGTCAAATAAAGTTCTGCATACCTGGAGCAGGTTTGAACCCTTCTCGGTTAAACTGAGTTTACGTTTCGATCGAGAAAAGACATCGAATCCCAGCTCGGCCTCGAGCTGCTGAATTTGATAACTAATTGCACCCTTGGTCAGATTCAACTCGTCGGCTGCTGCCCCCATGTTCAAATGGCCGGCCACAACGATAAAGCTGCGTAGATTGTCGAAATTTCGAAATCGCATGCTACTGTTTAAATTATTTTGACAATCAGGTCAATTTATTTGATTGGAATGTTTAATTTCCTGCTATTAGCATTGATCTATTGTTACAAGCTGGTTTGAACAAATTATTTATACGAAGCTTTTGTTAAAAATCCAATCGGGAAAAAACGATGACTGAACTTTCACGCACCTCGGCGCTTGCGTCACGACATACCGAACTGGGATCGGGACTGGAAGACTGGAACGACATGGGAACGGCCTGGAGCTATAACAGCGATCCCAATGACGAACACGATGCGATTCGCGAAGCCGCCGGTATGTTCGACATGTCGCCACTGAAAAAGGTGTTCGTTCGTGGCCCCGATGCGGCGAAAGTTATAGATCATGTCATCACACGCGATATGACGACAATCTACCCGGGGAAGTCTGCTTATGGCGCTATTCTGACCGAACAGGGTACGGTATGTGACGATGCCATTATCGCCAATAACGGCGATGATGAATGGATGCACTGCCACGGCTCGGGGGAAAGCATGCAGCGGTTGCTGGAGTCCGCCGAGGGGCTCAACGTCGATATCGAACTGGACGACGACCTGCACAACATTTCACTACAGGGCCCGAAGGCGCTACAACTGCTCGATGCACACACCCCGATTGACCTGAATGAAATGCAGTATTTTCATCACCAGGCAACGCAGTTGTTTGGCCACCCCTGTCGTCTTTCACGTACCGGTTACTCGGGGGAGCGCGGTTACGAAATCTTTGCCAGTGCCGCGGTCGTCGGCGATATCTGGGACCAGATTCTCGGGCACGGGTCGGAACTGGGCATCATGCCCTGCTCTTTTGCCTCGCTCGACAAGGTTCGTATCGAAGCAGCGTTACTGTTCTTTGGCTATGACATGACGGCAGAACACACACCCTGGGAAGTCGGCCTCGGTTTTACCGTGAATCGAAACAAGGGCGACTTTCGCGGCAAGCAGGCAGCTCTAGCCTCCGAAGGACAGGAACGATTTATTGCGGCCGGGGTTTCAATCGATCATGACGACGCACTTATCGGGGGCGAAATACTAAATCTCGATGGGGAGGTAGTTGGCGTCATCAACAGCCCCTGCTATTCGCACCGGCTCAACCAGTCGCTGGCGCTGGTACACCTGCGCCCCGACGCAGCGCAACCCGGGACGCGGCTTGATGTCATCAGTGATGTTTTTTCCGGCAATGCCACGGTCGAGTCGATTCCTTTCTTCGACCCTGCCAAGTCGCGTACGCACAGCTGAGTCAAAATCAGATGTCGCGAGCCTCCGCCCGTCGGCGTTCTCTCGACCGCAACCGTGTTGAAGCTGGTGCAGCCACCGCGCCTGCGTTTTTGACCCGTAACATCCCCGCCTACGAACTGCTCGACGAGGAGGCACTGGCCAGATTGGAGGATCACGCGGAATGGTTGCTCTCGGAAATCGGTATCGAGATTCGGGATGATCCCGAGGCACTGGAACTATTCAGGCAGGCCGGTGCAACCATCGATGGTGAATTGCTGCGCTTCGACCCCGGTCATGTGCGAGCGCTTTGCCAAACCGCGCCCGTAACCTACACCATGCATGCGCGTAATCCCGCACGTAATATCGAGTTTGGCGGTAATAACCTGGTCTTTGGATCCGCCTACGGCTCGCCTTTCGTGACCGACATCAAGGGCGGCCGGCGTTACGCCACGCTCGAGGATTTTCAAAATTTTATCAAGCTGACCTACCTGT
>JAOTXY010000174.1 GCA_029862125.1 Gammaproteobacteria bacterium
CGCAGCGCGTTTTACGATCTGCTCAACCTCGCAACCGAAACAAAACGCGATGGCGTCGGTTACCTGAGCGTTACCAGCCAGGGCGAAGAATTTGAACTAGGAAGCACCGATGAATAATCAAACCAAGGGCACCCACGAATACCAGGATGACCCGCGCAACGCGGACATCATTATCGATATCAACGGTGAGTATTTCGCCCGCGGCGAGGCGAAAGTCTCGGTTTTCGATAGCGGCTTCGTGCTCGGCGACGGCGTCTGGGAGGGGTTGCGCGTGCACCACGGCAAGATCGCGTTTCTCGACCAGCACCTGGAGCGCCTGTATGGCGGGGCTAAGGCGCTCGACATGGAAATGGAAATCACTGCCGGAGAACTCGGTGAGCGCCTGTATCGACTTCTCGAAAAAAACAACATGCACGACGGGGTTCATATCCGGCTCATGGTGTCGCGCGGGGTCAAGGCAACGCCGTACCAGGACCCCCGCATCACCATTACGCCACCGACCATCGTGATTGTGCCGGAGTACAAGCAGGCGCTTCCGCAAACCGCGGTAAAAGGCATCAAGCTGTTTACGGTGCATGTGCGTCGCGGTTATCCTGACGTCCAGGACCCGAAGCTCAACAGCCATTCCAAGCTGAACTGCATTACTGCCTGCATCCAGGCTGCCAAGGCCGGGGCTGACGAGGCCTTAATGCTCGATCCGCATGGTTTTGTCGCGACCTGCAACTCGACCCATTTTTTTATCCTGCGCAAGGATGAAGTGTGGACCTCAACTGGTGATTATTGCCTGGGCGGCATAACCCGCGGCAAGGTCATCGAGTTATGCGAGCAAAACCAGATACCGGTAAGGCAGAAAAATTTCAGCCTGACTGATGTTTACAGTGCCAACGAGGCCTTCGTGACCGGCACCTTCGCAGGGCTTGCGCCAGTGCGCGAAATTGACGGTCGCATAATCGGGGACGGTGAGCGTGGCCCGATGGTCGAAAAACTGCAGCAACTTTACCTCAACATGCTCGAGCAGGAATGCGCCTGACCCCACTGCGCATCGCTATGTGGTCAGGACCACGCAATATCTCAACCGCGTTAATGCGTGCCTGGGAAAATCGTGCTGATTGTGTCGTCTGGGACGAACCCCTTTACGGTTATTATCTGCAGGCAACCGGGATACATCATCCGGGCGCAGCCGAGGTGATAGACGCGCAGGGCACCGACCTGGACTCAATCATCGCCCGCTGCACCGGCGACATACCCGAAGGCAGGCAAATCTTTTACCAGAAGCATATGACTCTCCACCTGTTACCGGAAATCGAGCGCTCCTGGTTGTCGGCACTGGTCAACTGTTTCCTCATTCGTGAACCCGAAGCGGTGATTGCATCCTATGCCGCGGTGCGCAGTGACGCGACGCTGGAGGATATCGGCTTCATCCAGCAGGCTGAATTGTTCGAGCAGGTGCGTGCCATGAACGATGAGGTGCCAATGGTTATCGATAGCCGCGAGTTTCTGCTGGACCCGGAGACTATGCTGCAGGCGATATGTGCCAAGCTCGATATCGGTTTTGTTCCGGAGATGCTGAGTTGGCCGAAAGGCGCTCGTGCCAGCGACGGTGTGTGGGCTAAATACTGGTATGATTCGGTGTGTAATTCGACCGGATTCGCACCCTACCATGAAAAAAATTACAGCCTTTCAGACAAGGATCGCGTGATCGCACTGCGAGCCCGACCATACTATGAAGAGCTTCACCAATACCGATTACAACCCTGATTTCAAACTTACCTGTTGCAGACCCGGTTTATATAAACGATCTAACATGATTTCGCCTTTCGCTGTTTAAGGTGGCAGGTTACACTTTAACGTTCAGCAATAGTTATCAGGAAAATGGCTGAACCAAAAATACTAACCCCAGCCCCGGGCAGCCGGATCGTGACCGATGATTCCGAAGTCATCCTGTTTGGTCAGCCACCCGAAGTTTTAAAAGGCCTGTTACGTGAGGGAATCTCGAGATTCGATACCCTGGTGCTGCCTGATATCCGCGAGAAAAACGGCTCGCTGCTGAATAATCTCGAATTTCCAATCTATTTCTTCCTGTTTATTTCCAAGGGTCTTGCCGAAAAACGCAAGATAAACCTGGTTGGCGATGCCAGGTCTATCAGCCATGCATTACGCCTGTTGCGTTTCACCCTGTTCGGACCAACCCGCACAGAGCTGGACGACTGGGACACCGAGGCCGCACTTAAAGACGAATGGCTGGGCGTATCAGAAGCGCTTGCCATCAAGGACGACGCCGACCGGGTGATACCGACTGAGGATTTGTTCAATCAGGTGCCGTTTGAAAACGGTATCGCGGTCGCCGGTGATTTTGCGATCGAGCGCAAAGGCGTCGATAGTTACCTGGTGTCGAGCCAGGGAGGTGACGTTTACGTTGACCTGAACGAAGATGTCGAAGTCAACCCGCCCTACCCGGTACCGATAGACTATGTTCCCGGGGGCCTGGCCAAGTTGGGGATCGAGGTGTTGGGCGGCGCATCGGGATTTGCGACCGAGGAACCCTGTAGCGGACTTGCACTTTGTTACAACGGCGATTACCTGTTGATCGATTCGATCCCGTTTCTCGACCAGCATCTATTCGCACGCGGCATCTCCAAAAACCAGATCTCGGCAATATTCCTGACTCACCTCCACGATGACCATTGTGCGATGTTTCCACTAATGGAAATGCCGCATCGTGTCGAGGTCATCACCACCCTGGAAATTTTCAAC
>JAOTXY010000104.1 GCA_029862125.1 Gammaproteobacteria bacterium
GGCTCCCAGTATGGCCGTTACCGTGGTACCAACATTGGCGCCGATCGCGAGCGCGAGCGCGTTGATATAGTCGATTTGCCCGGTCGCCAGCGCGGTGATAATAATGGCCATGGTGGCGCTACTGGATTGAATGATGACGGTCGCCACTGCACCAAATAAAACATACACAAACACTCCAAGGTATCCCGCCATTGCATATTCGGCGAGGTCCAATCCCTGCTTCATGGTTTCGAAGCCCTCCTTCATGTAGGCAATGCCAAGAAAAATAAAGCCGAGTCCGATCATGACGCTACCTATTCCCTTGTAAGCATTTTGCTTCGAGAACTGCAACATGACGCCAAAGATCAACATGGGTAAGGCGTAATGCGCAATTTTTATTTTCAGGCCAAATGATGACACCAGCCACGCGGTCGCGGTGGTGCCGATATTGGAACCGAAGACAACCCCGACCGCCTGCGTCAAGCCGATCAGTTCTGCCGAAAGAAACGAAATAATGATCACCGAAACCAGCGAGGAACTCTGTACCACCGCGGTTGCCAGGAACCCGGTACCGATCGCACGGGGTGTGGTACTGGTAAATCTCTCGAGCACAATTTCGAGCGTTCCACCGCTAAACAGCTTGAAACCATCCTCCATGTAATGCATGCCGATCAGGAAAATGGCAATACCGGCGATAATCGTCTTGGCGTCATCATTGGAAACGATAAACCAGGCGAACAGCAGGAACAGTAATGGAGCAATTATTCTTTTTAACATGAAATATTATTCTTTAAATTTCGAGGCCCGGTAGCGAATTGATATTGCTTTCCATGCCAGCTGAATTCAATTTATTGTCATTGCATCGTCATGGTGTAAGATTCAGCACTACCAGCGTATTACAAGCTGTTCGGACTATCTTGGCGTTGACATAGATCAAGAAGAGTCCGCCAACTGGATATTTACCGGGCTGGGCTCCGGCGCCGATGACTACCAGACCAAACCCATGTCGTTGCGTGAACTCAATGCACACGCCAAGGCGTTACTGCGCCGTCCGGCAGTCTGCCAGGAGGAAATAGGCCTGGTTCACGTCGGACAATCAGTATAAATCAACGCACCCACGAAGAATTTGTCAGCGATATGTTTGTCACCCCGCAGCACCAGGAAACGGCGGATTACATCGAAGGACGCTACGGCTAAACATTGCTGCTTACAACGCCATAAAATCGTTGCGTAAATAGTTCGCAGCATTTCTTTATTTGCATATCGGCCAATACGTCATAAAATAGTAGGGTTATTCTGTTTTCCACTTAGCCCTGCCATAAGGGAGACACTTGGCTAAAACACTTGTAGAAGATCTCGAGGAAACCCGGATTCCGTTTCTGAGGGGCATCCTGATTCGCAGCCTGCAGGACGCGGGTCTCGAATTTAAAGAAGCCTCCCACATTGCGTCCGAGATTCGCAACGAACTCGCTGACACCGCACTGATTTCCACAGTCGACCTCAATCACATGGTGCACAAGCGATTAACATTGCTAAAAAAGGACAGCGTTGTCTACCGATACGAAAATCGCAATGCCCCGTTGACGGTCGAGGTTGAGCAACAGTGTGGACGCATCAATCCGTTTTCACGACTCAAATTTCGCAATAGTCTCGAAACCATTGGACTCAATTCCCGGGAATCGGACGACGTCGTGCAGATGCTGCAGGAACACCTGACTAACAAGTCTATTAAAACCATTAAATCCAGAAACCTGGCGATGCTGATATACCGCTACCTGCGTCAATCCAGCAAACTTGGGCCCGCCGTCGCGCGTCGATGGCTGGTGTGGCACGATTTTATCAATAGTGGCCGTGAGTTAATTTTTCTGATCGGGGGTACCGCCGGTTGTGGTAAGAGCTCCACCGCGAACATGCTTGCGAACCGGCTCGAAATAGTTCGCACCCAATCCACGGACATGCTGCGTGAAGTCATGCGCACGATGATTCCCGAACAGCTGATGCCGGTGTTACACCAGTCATCCTTTACCGCCTGGAAGGGTTTACCAGGCCGGAAGAAGAAAAAAGGTGATGTACCCGAAGCGCTACTGGTGCAGGGTTACCGCAGCCAGGCCGATTTACTTTCGCTTGCAATCGAAGCCGTCGTAGACCGAGCCACCCGTGAACACGTGTCACTGGTCCTGGAGGGCGTACACGTTCATCCCGCCTTCATGGAAAAATTGCAGACAGAGACCGATGCCGTGGTGATACCGGTTATGCTGGGCTTGTTAAAACGCAAGCACCTGCAACAAAGAATTAAAGCACGCAGCACCAACGTACCCGACCGGGGTGCAGAGCATTACCTGCAATATTTTGACGAAATCTGGCGCCTGCAAACTTACCTGCTATCGGAGGCTGACCGGGCTAATATCCATATCGCAGTCAATGAAAACCGGGATAAGATCTTCTCCGAAATCATGCGCTTTACCATTGCGACCCTGGCCGAAAACTTTGACAGCACGCCGGAAAAAGTTTTCGGTGCCAAAGCTTTCGTCGATGCCAAAGACTAACGGAAAATAGTCGGCTCTTAATTCTCTGGTGTCACTCTATAGCTGCAACATCAGGGATTAAAACCCGCCCTCTCGAGGGGTATTTTGATAGCCCCATCACGCACAAATCCAGACGCTTTGCCGAGCTCGTCGTAGCGTACGCAGTTTTTCCCCTCGAACTGAAAATCACCGATATAGCGGAATGGTATTGCGTGTTTCAGGCTGACGGCATAATCAAGATCAAGAAAATGGCTGACAAGGCCTCTGATAACGCCGGCATGCGATACGATCAATACCGTACGCTCAGGATGCTCTAGCACAAGTGACGAAATATACTGGGCACTGCGTTGCTGCATCTGTCGAAAGCTCTCGCCGTCGGGATAAACAAGATCCGGGGCTTCCTTATGTTGCGGATAGTGCTCATAAACCCAGGACTTTTTCCTGGTTTGCAGCTTCCCGTAGTTGATTTCTTTCAGTTCCGGGATAGCGATGACATCAGCTATTCCGAATGACTCGGCATAAGTCATCGCGGTTAGTCGCGCACGCTCCAGATCACTCGAATAAATTGCATCGAGGCCAACACTATTTGCCTGCAGGCGATTGCCAATAAAATCGACATCTGCCTTCCAACCAGGGCTAGGTGGCGAATCGGACCAGCCCAGGATGCGCCCTGCTGCGTTCGATTGAGTCTGGAAATGCCTGGTAAGAATAACGCGCATCCCTGCAGCATAGACACTTATAACCCTATTGCAAATCCTGATTATCAGGTCGCCACCGGGACTAACCACCAGTGAATCTTCGTGATTACCACTATTAATAGAAGCTATGTTGATACACCCTCATCACTTCGACAACTTGACTCAGATCAATATTTTCCATAATGAAATTGGGATATACTTGACGTATTCGTCGCGCAGCGGCGTGATCGTTATTCCCAATTTCATCGACTGGAGGTTCGCATGCGAACTACAAACCCAATTGCGTCCCTGCTTGGAAAGTCACCATTCAAACCGATGCAGGCCCACATGCGGATGGCAAACGAGTGTGTAGCGCATGTGCCCGCTCTTTTCGAAGCGCTCATTGCGGGAGATCAAGCCGAGGTGGTCAAGTTTAAAGAACTCATCTTCGCCAAGGAACAGGAGGCAGACGACCTCGCGAACGAACTGCGGGCTCGATTGCCGAAGAGTCTGTTCATGCCGGTGGATCGACGCGACCTGCTCGAGTTGTTGGAACTGCAGGATTCCATGGCTGACACCGCTCAGGATATTGCAGGCTTGATGATCGAGCGTGATATGACGGTGCCAGAGGGCATGGCGGAGCCGCTGCGGGACCTGGTGCAGCGATGTGTCGATACCTGCAACCTTGCAACAAAAGTAATCGAAGAGATGGATGAGTTGATCAGTGCCGGCTTCGGCGGACGCGAAGCTGCCAGTGTCTTTGATATGGTGGATCGGATCAATGTGATAGAGGACGAGACCGACGAGATGGGTGTGAAGCTGACACAGGTCCTGTTCGCCAAAGAGGACGAGATGAAGCCCGTGTCGGTGATGTTCTGGTATCAGATGATTCAGTGGATCGGAGATATGGCGGATTATGCCGAGAAGGTAGGTGATCGCATGCGCCTGCTCATAGCTCGTTAACGGAAATTGAGGGGAAGTACGTAGGCCTGCGATTTACTCTGCTCGATTTCTGTACATTCGAACAGACCTTGATGCCGCAGTCATAGTGATTTAACAGATTAAGAAGAATTAGAGGGCGTTATGGAAATTATTAGCGAATGGGGCACGGTATTTCTGGTTTTGGCGATAATTTTTGGCGGCTATATGGCCTGGGGTATCGGTGCCAACGACGTGGCCAATGCCATGGGTACGCCTGTCGGTTCCGGTGCCATCACCGTCAAACAAGCGATTATCATTGCCGCTATCTTCGAATTCGCCGGTGCATTCATCGCCGGTGGGCAGGTAACCAAGACCATCCGCAAGGGTATTATCGACCCCAGTTCGATTTCCGGTAGCCCGGAGTTGCTGGTCTACGGGATGCTGGCGGCGCTGCTGGCAGCCGCGATCTGGCTCATGATTGCCTCCACTCGGGGCTGGCCCGTTTCCACCACCCATACCATTGTCGGCGCCATCGTCGGCTTCGCCTCCGTCGGCATCGGGATTGATGCGGTCAACTGGGGCAAGATCGGGAGTATCGTTGCCAGCTGGCTGGTTTCACCCCTGATCGGCGGTGTTATCTCTCTGTTGCTGATGATCAGTATCCGCAAGCTGATCCTGAACGCGGAAAAACCGTTCGAAAAAGCCAGGCTCTGGGGCCCGGTTTATGTCTTCCTGGTCGGCTGGATCGTTGGACTGGTCACGCTGTTCAAGGGCCTCAAACACCTCAACTTCGAGCTTACTGGTGTGCAGAGCGTGGTTGCCGCTACCGCCATCGGCATCGTGCTCGCCTTCATCGGTAAACTTCTCATCAACAAAGTCAAGGTCGACCCGGAGGCGGACAAGGATCACCACTACGCCAGCGTCGAGAAGGTATTTGTGCCGCTAATGCTCTTCACCGCCGCCGCGATGGCCTTCGCACATGGATCAAACGACGTGGCCAATGCCATCGGTCCGCTGGCAGCAGTGGTTTCCATCGTCCAGAGTGGCGGTGAAGTTGTGCAGAAAGCGGGGTTACCGCTCTGGATCCTGGCCCTCGGTGGCGTCGGTATCGTTGTTGGTCTGAGCACCATGGGGTATCGGGTTATGGAAACCATCGGCACCAAGATCACGGAACTGACACCGACGCGCGGCTACTGTGCGACCCTGGCTGCCGCCACGACTGTGGTACTGGCATCGAAGACTGGCCTGCCGGTATCTACTACCCAGATTGCGGTGGGTGCCGTCATGGGTGTGGGCCTCGCGCGCGGCGTCGGCGCCATCGATTTGCGAGTCATTGGAGGTATTATCCTGTCCTGGTTGGTCACCTTACCCGCGGGCGGCATTCTCGCCGCATTGTTCTTTTTCCTGTTCAAGGGCATGTTTAGCTGACCCGGTCCCGGAAACCTCAAAAGCCCCCGAATCACGGGGGCTTTCGCCCTGCGCTTTACGAATCCGATGCCCGATAATTCCATTGCTACCTTCCAGTTAAAGACCAGGCCCATCGTGGATCTGCAGACGTTAAAAGGCGTGAAATTTCCCGCCGATATCACCTTTCGCCAACTGTTGATAACCGGCCCGCCAGGTTCCGGAAAGAGCACCCTGGTGCACAAACTGAAGGGTTGGCCCGACGAAGGCTATATCGATCTGTCGCTGAACAAATGGTGGACGGTAAAGGCCCTCAACCTGCGCCCCCGCGAGATTCATCTCGGCTTTCCGTGTCAGGGGTACAAGGACGCGCTGGCGGTGTTCGATAAAGAATGGATCGAGTCGCTGACACCGCCGGAACTGGATCTGGACAGAATCAGGATACCGCCGCCGAAACGGTATTTCTTTTCCGTCAACTGGCGCAAACGCTATGCTTTCGAGTTCCTGATACCGAAGGCGAAAGTGCTGTTGGCGCAGCGGCGCCGGCGCAAGAAGGAATACGGGATGCATCATGTCGACGAGGGTGTGACCTTGCAACGGGTCGAAAATCAGATCATCATCTACCAGATGGCCGCGCTTCATTTATACCGCAGTGGTTTGATTGTCTATATCCGCGAGGGAACCGACGGGGTTCCCCTGGAAATCATTGAATCCGAGAGCGGTTAAGATGGCGCGGTTCATCCGAAAACTACTCAAGAAACTCTTCAAGAGTGCCTTTCCGAACCTGTTTTGGTCCGAGGAGGTCAACATCAAGGATACCTACCAACTGTCCGACAAGAAGAAGATCAAGGTACACATCAGGGATTATCCTTTTCAGATAAACCTCTATCCAGACGACAAGGCACTGCATCTGTATCCGGAGCCGTCACTCAATTGCAGCAGCGACAGCGTTGCGACAAATAGCTACATCCTGTTTGACCCAGACAGTTTCTACTCGGACATCTGTAGATTCTATCGTCTTCAGGACGACGACACGATTACCCTGGGCGGTAGCGATCCGGAGCAGCGCGCAATTCTCAATATTTCTAAAAAAACCCCTGCGCGCACGCTCAGCATCAGTAATGAAGATGGATGGCTGACCTTCAAGAGCCACGTTCCCAACCCAGGATCCAGCATCTCACCATTGTTTAAGGACAAAAAGGTGAAACGGGTGGTCAACTGGCGGCAGAAGAAGCTGCGCAGATTGAGAGAAATTTTCGGCAATCCCATCGCATTGCTTCCGCCCGATGAAGCAATCGCACTTCTGCAAAAGGTCAACGAGATCCTCGAACATGAAAAGCACCGTCCCAGGGATAAAGACGGCAGGCCAGGCGGTGTCGTTGCACTGCCCGATGAATCGACAACCGTCATTGTGGGGGACCTCCATGCCAAGGTCGACAATCTGCTCGTGGTATTGAGCCAGAACAATTTTCTGGAGGCGCTGGATGCGGGCCGCGCGACCCTGGTGATCATTGGGGACGCCGTCCACCCCGAGGGCGATACCGCGTTGGATGAAATGGTGAGCTCCATGTTGATGATGGACCTTATCTTCAAACTCAAGGTTCACTTCCCGAAACAGGTGTTCTATCTCAGGGGAAATCACGATAGTTTTTCGGAGGAAATAGCCAAACACGGCATTCCGCAGGGGCTGCTGTGGGAGAAGACGCTACGAAAACAGCGCGGCAAGGCCTATAAAAAGGAGATGAGTCGGTTCTATGAGCTGCTGCCGTATGTCGCATATTCCAGGCATTTCGTTGCCTGCCACGCCGCCCCCCCGGTATCTTCTACAAGCCTGGGCAAGATCATCAATATCAGAAATAATCGGAAACTGTATAACGAGCTCGCAGACAACCGCTTGAGGCAAGCGAACCGGCCATCGGGTTACGCCAAATCTGATGTAAAAAGATTCCGTAAGTGTCTCGATCTGGCAAAGAATACACCGGTTATCGTGGGTCATACCTGTCTGAGCCTCGACGATACGCTGTGGGAAAACGTCAACGACATCGAGAACCACTACGTTGTCTACTCCAGTGATAATAGACGGGTAGGCCTGATGGCCCAGGTTGGGGACAGGCTTTATCCGTTCAGGTACCCGGTGGAGTCCATGATGTCGATCATCAACGCCCTCCCAGGCGAAGAAGAGAAATGATCCGCACCGGTGTTATCGCCGAACTTAATAGTAGACATAATCCGCGTACGGCTTAAAACGAGTTATTGCAGGATTTCTACCTGGTGATAATTAGCCGGGATAACGATTGCTCAGACCCTGGTAGACATCCTCGCGAAAACTGGGGCTATTGCTGTCGAGATTACCGAGCACCTCGACCAGGTGTTCGTTGTCTTCCCTGCCCGCCCAGATCTTGATATAGCTGCCGTCCTTGTAGCCATGATCCTGGCGGAAAAAATTCAACACGTTTTTGCCGACGTAAGTTCGATACAACTGATCGAAATCCATTTCGATTAATGCCATGATGTTGGCGAAATCCGAGAAATGCATCGATTGTTGCGTAATCGTGGATTGCGCCATGATTTCGATCGCGCTGCGGATATCTGCACTCTGGCGAGGATCGGATAACTCGGCTTCGATACGTGCGGCAACAACGTCGTTATCAATATCCTGGAGCAGGTAGTCACTCATCGCGAAATGCAGGATATCAACCAGCTCGAGTCGGACCTGTTCGAGGTCGGGTTGCTGGTGCTTCCACCATTTCCAGCCATAGTGATCGAGCATCTCGGCGCATTCGGTCCAGATCGCACGGTACCAGGCGTTACCGGCCTGCCGCCAGTCGGGATTGACCCGGGCATTCATCGCATCCTGCATTTCGAGCATGACCAGCAGTTGTGTTTTCATAATGATCTTTCTAAAAAAACGAGAGTTTATCGGACCCGCTACATGCCGTATAGCCACGGAAGCAAAAAGCTCAGTAGTGCCCACATAATAACTACCATTGGCAAGCCAACGCGCACGAAGTCGCCGAAGCTATAGTTGCCGGCGTTCATAACCAGCAGGTTGGTCTGGTAGGCCATCGGTGTGGCGAAGCTCATATTGGCGCCGAACAACACCGCGAGCACGAATGGTTCTGCTGGTTGGCCCAACTGATGAGCAATGCCGATGGCAATGGGCGTACCGATGACCGCAGCCGCGTTGTTGGAAACCACGTTGGTTAACAGTGCCATCATTGCCAGTAGTCCACTCAAAATCAGGATCGGCGAAGCGCCAGCAGTTATCGCCACGTAGGCGCTGGCAATCATATCGGCACCCCCCGTTTCCACCATCGCGGTGCCCATCGCCAGGCTGGTAACGATAATCAGTATCACCGGTGCACTCAGTGCGCGCGTGGCGTCGAACCACTTGATACAGCCAGTTAGCAACAGTGCAACCACGCCGCAAAGCGCACTAACTGCAATCGGCAACAAGCCGAATGCAGCCATCAGGATAACCCATAACATGATCAACACCGCCAGGGGTGCGCGCGACGAAATCGGTAAAGCGGATTTTGCGTCCAGCACCAGCAGGTTGCGACTCGACTTGAGCCGATTGATATTGCTGATTGCCCCCTGTACCAGCAAGACATCGCCCGAATGCAGGCGCGTATCCTCGGTGTGCTCGGTACCCTGCTTGTTGACCCACTTATTGGTACGGAACAAGGCCAGTACCATCAACTGGTAACGCTCGCGAAAACGAACATTGGCGAGCGTCCTTCCGTCGAGAGTCGATCCGGGAACCACGACGACCTCGGCGATTTGTTGTGTTTTATCTACCAGAGGGTGTTCGTCGTCGACGCGCTCGTCGCCCGAAAAAAGACTCGCGCCAAGCACGGTTTCGAGTTCCTTTAGCCTATCCGGCGTGCTTTTGACCATGATGCGATCACCACTGCGCAAGACCATGTCGGGAATCGCGACAAGTCGATTGTCCTTTTCCCCTCGTAAAATATGAACCACCTCAAGGTTGCCACCAGCCAGTTCGATGACCTCGGATAAATGTTTCTGGTTAGCGACGCTGTCGTCGTGGATACGCAATTGTGCATTAAACATTCGCGGCGAGGTGGTCGGCAGGCGCGCTTCACGCTCGGGCAAAAGCATCGGCGCGACAAACCAAAGGTAAAGAATTGCGACGCTTCCGGCAATCATCGCCGGAAATACGAAATCAAACATCCCCAACTCGCGCAAGCCCAGGTCCGCGGCCACGGCCACCACCAGCAGATTGGTCGAGGTGCCGATGCTGGTTGCCATACCGCCAACAGACGTGGACAGTCCCAGCGGCATTAACAGGTCAGAGGCCGGGGTTGAAGTTTTAAGCGATACGCTGATCAGAATCGGCAACAACAGGATCACGACCGGCGTGTTGTTTATGAATGCGCTCAGAATGGCGGCTATCACCAGTGTCGTCAGAAAGGTGATTTTTGGAAAGACACTCCACCAGCGCGCCAGTTGGCGTCCAATCGGTTCAAGCGCACCGGTGCGCACCAGCGCCTGGCCGGCAATCATCAAGGCACAAACAGCCACCAGGGCCTGGTGCCCGAATCCGAGGAAAAGGTTACTTGCGCGTACCGGGCCAGCGCTGCCGACATAAGGAAAAACCTCGAACAGTAACGCAAGCAGCACCAGGATCAGCAGGCTCGACGAAGCCAGTGGAATTCGCTCGCTGGCAAACAGAATCAGCGCCAGTACAACCAATCCCATGACAACGTAGGCATGGAATGTGGAATCAATCGCTAAAGTTTCCATGGAGCCTGAGTTTAGCAC
>JAOTXY010000105.1 GCA_029862125.1 Gammaproteobacteria bacterium
TGATCAAATGCTGCGTATGCGGATAGCCTACGGTCGAGACCTGATCCAGGAGGGCAGGTTGCTGATCAGTTATATTGCCAGTGCCCGCGTGCCGATGGCGAAAAGCGCGGCTGCTTATATTGAAGAATGTCAACGCTATGGCAAGACACCGTTGATTTAAGCGATTAATCTTTGCCACCTAAAGCAGTCTGCAATCAGAACATCATTAACACTGTGGCCAACCCTGTTACTGGCAAAGCGCTTTGCGCATTATCAAAAGATAAACCCCGCCCTGCTGACGCAATTAACCGGGTCAGTCGAACCTTATTTCAACACCGGCATTGTAAACTCGGCGTCGAGCCCGCTATCCAGCCAGCGGGAAGTCACGGTTTTAACCTTGGTGTAAAAACGTAATGCTTCCATGCCATATTGGTTGTGGTCACCAAAAGCCGAAGACTTCCAGCCGCCAAAACT
Organism: Gammaproteobacteria bacterium; assembly: GCA_029862125.1. Lineage (GTDB taxonomy): Bacteria > Pseudomonadota > Gammaproteobacteria. The sequence continues at coordinate 454 of JAOTXY010000105.1, forward strand.
GTGGAAAGCCAATGGTACCGGAATCGGGACGTTAATTCCGACCATACCAACTTCGACCTTGTCGGCAAAGGTGCGTGCAGCGGCCCCGTTTTTAGTGAAAATAGAAGTGCCGTTGCCGTAAGGATGATCGGTAGCCAGTGCGGCCCCCTCTTCAAACGAACCAACGCGCATGATTTGCAGCACCGGGCCAAAAATTTCTTCCTGGTAAGACTGCATTTCGGGGGTGACATTGTCGATTAGTGAACCGCCCAGAAAGAAGCCATTCTCGTGGCCGTCACAGACGAAATCGCGACCGTCAACGACGAGACGAGAGCCCTCGTCCTCGGCCATCTGGATATAGTTCATAACCTTTTCGCGGTGCTCTTTAGTCACCAGTGGGCCCATTTCGAGGTTGGTATCAAGGCTGGCACCAATGCGCAGTGCCTCGACGCGTGGTTTTAAAATATCGATTAACTGGTCGGCAACCTCGTCGCCGACACAGACACCGACCGAAATAGCCATGCAGCGTTCGCCAGCGGAACCATAAGCCGCACCCATCAGTGCGTTGGCGACATCCTCGAGGTCTGCATCGGGCAGGATCAGCATGTGGTTCTTGGCACCTCCCATGGCCTGGCAACGTTTGCCGTTTGCGGTGGCGGTGGCGTAAACATATTTCGCGATCGGGGTCGATCCGACGAAGCTGATCGCCTTGACACGCTCGTCGTTGAGCAGGGTATCGACGGCTTCCTTGTCACCGTTGACTACGTTAAAGACACCGGCGGGCGCGCCCGCTTCGATGAACAGTTCTGCCAGCCGGATCGGGCAGGAAGGATCTTTTTCCGAGGGTTTCAGCACCACGGTGTTACCGGTAATCAACGCCATACCCGCCATCCACAACGGAATCATCGCGGGAAAATTAAACGGGGTGATGCCGGCGACTACTCCCAGCGGCTTGCGCATCGAATAGATATCGATACCACGTGCCACGTTGTCGGAAAACTCACCCTTTTGAGCGTGGGGTGCGCCACAGGCAAACTCGGCTACTTCGATCCCGCGCAATACCGATCCCATCGCATCTTCGATGACCTTGCCGTGTTCGGTTGACACCAGTGAAGCCAGTTCATGCTGGTGTTTGTAGAGTAATTGCACGTAGCGCGCCATGATTCTTGAACGCTGCAGCACAGAAGTCGCAGCCCAGTCGGGAAACGCTGCCTCGGCAGCGGCTATCGCGACCTCGACCTCCGCTTTCGATGCCAATGGAACCTCGCTGATTTTCACGCCCCTGCTTGGATTGAAAATATCACCAAACCGCCCGCTAGTGCCGGCGACGTGTTCGCCATTGACATAGTGATTTAATTGCGTGATTTCTGAGGATACGGCTTCAGCTGGCTGGCTCATGGTGGCTCCGGTAAGGGCAAATCAATAAAGGGCGGCCATTATAGACAAGATATTTCTGCAAAAGAAGGTTAAAGACGCGCGCCGCGAAGCTGCAATACGCTCTGTTGCAGCAGCTCTGGCCTGGCATCGATGGCATCGATGGCATCGCCCGCGATCAACTCGATACGACTCAACATGCCACGCGGAAGCAGGCGGGTCATGGCATTGCCGTATGCCCGACTGAAAAAACTCCCCCACAGTCCACGCAGTGCCAGCGGTATCACTGGAACCGGGTCGCGCTGCAGGATACGGGTGATACCGGGTTTGAAAGGGCCCATTTCGCCGCTTTCGGTAATCTTGCCCTCGGGAAATATGCACACCAGTTCGCCTTGTTGCAAGGCGCTACTGACCTTGTCGAAGGCGCGTTCCATCATGTCTTTATCCTCGTGCTTTGCCGCTATTGGAATTGCATTTGCAGTTTTGAAAATAAAAGACAGAACCGGTAATTCAAATATCTGGTAATACATGATGAAGCGTATCGGGCGCCGGATGCAGCCGGCCAGAACCAGTGCATCGATAAAACTCACATGGTTACAGATAAGCACAGCCGGTCCGTCATCGGGAATCTGCTCGAGCCCGGTTTTCTTGACCCGATACAGCGTGTGGACCAGCAACCATACCAACAGGCGCATAATGAACTCGGGCACCAGCATGAAGATAAATAATGTGACCGCTGCGTTCATAAATGCCAGGATCAAAAACAGCGTTGGAATCGAAACCCCGGCAGCCAGCGCAAACAGGCCGTAGAGCGAAGCCGCCACCATAAACAGGGCATTCAGTACATTATTAGCCGCGATGATGCGGGAGCATTTGTCGGGCTTGCTGCGTTGCTGCACCAGCGCATAAAGAGGCACGATGTAAATACCGCCGGAGACCCCCAGCATGACAATGTCAAAGCATACGCGGAGACTGGAACCCTGTGCCAGGAACTCTGCCGGACCGATCAGTCTGTCACTGGATGACAGGCCCTGGTTGAAGTAGAGGTCGATGCCAAAAAGCGTCAGACCCAGCGCCCCAATAGGTACCAGGCCGATTTCGACGATGCGGCCAGAAAGACGCTCGCAGAGGAAGGAACCGGCACCGATGCCGATTGAAAACATCGCCAGTAACAAGATATAAACCTGTTCATTTGCACCAAGTTCGTAGCGAACAAAATTGGGCAGCTGGGTAATGTAGGTAATACCGATAAACCAGAACCATGAGATACCCATTACCGAGTAAAACACGGTCATATTCTCGCGTGCATCGCGCAAAATACTGAGGGTTTGCTTGGGAATATTAAAGCTGATTTTGAGTTCCGGGTCCCCCGCAGAAAGCAGTGGAATGCCGCGACTTGCCCAGTAACCGGCACAGGCCGTAAACACTACAGCGATAGCCATTGCCGCATGGCCCAGGCCAATCACGTAGACGCTCACGATTAATCCCATCAGGATCGCGATAAAGGTCCCGAACTCGACCATTGCATTTCCACCCACCAATTCTGCAGGTTTTAACGCCTGCGGCAGCAAGCTATATTTGACCGGACCGAACAGGGCTGACTGGGTTCCCATTAAAAATAGAATCGCTACCAGTAGTTCCGGACTTTGCAACACGAAAGCGATTCCCCCCAGCAGCATTATCATGATTTCAAGTAACTTGATACGCCGGATTAGCATTGATTTTTCGAGCTTGTCAGCAAGCTGCCCTGCAATGGGTGAAAACAGGAAAAAAGGAAGAATGAACAAACCGGCGGCGATATTCACCAGGGTATTACTTTGCTGCTGGGAAAGGCTTGCTGCCTGAAACGCAATGAAAATCGTTAACCCGTTTTTATAAAGGTTATCGTTGAAGGCACCCAGCAACTGGGTCAGAAAGAATGGCCGGAATCGGCGGGTTGACAATAGCTTGATTGAGTCAGGCATGGCGAGCTCGAGAGTTGCCATGAAGGCTAAAAGAATGTGTTGCCTAGCGCAATTAATTCCGTCCTCAAGGATGTCCAAAATTCGCCCGGGAATCTGGTGAATATTCTAAATCAGTGCCGCAATAGCTTGCAGCGATAATAATCCCGGTAATAGCGTTACCTAATCGGCCCTGCACCATTGAATCCCAACATTCCCGACGGGTGCTTTTTATATGCAATCGAAGCAGAAAATCCTGCACGAATGGACTATAAGACATCAAACAGCTGGGTAGTTATAAAAAAGCGAAGCTTGAATGCCATCGATTAAGTCTCTATTGCGCCGCGACTGGTTTATCGGACTGGTCATTACAATCTTGTTCCTGTACCTCGCAGAGGCAGGCTGGATGGCTGCGCTCGATCGCCAGGCTTATAATTTTGGAGTGAAGTTTTCTGCGGCTAAAGAGCCACACGAAGATATCGTAGTAGTTGCCATTGATGACAAATCGATACAGGCGCTCGGAGCGTGGCCCTGGTCGCGCGAGGTACTGGCTAAAACCACGCGTCTACTATCCACGGCCAAGCCCTCTGTCATGGGTTTTACGATACCATTCGACACTGGTCAGTACGGTGCCGGATTGTCTTCGTTGGCCGGGTTGCGCGCCATCCTCAGTAAAGAGAATAAACTCAGCAAGCGGGTTAACAAGGCTCTAAGAAGGACCGAGGTGAACCTGCATGGCGATAAGAACCTCGCGGGCAGTTTTAAATCTGGCGGTCGAATCGTCCTCGCGATGCCCTATACCCCTACCGAAAAACCGTTGCCGGGACTAAGTCCTTCGCTACCCCAATACATGCAAAAATTTGCGTTACCCAAGATTAGTGCCAATGGAGGTAGTCGCGGTTTCGGTTGGCCATCGCCGAAAATTAACCGGGCTTCAGAAATCTCCCCGCCCATTGAACTATTGGCAAAGCAGGCGGGTGGGATTGGTGTAATCAGCTTTGTCGAACCGTTCAACAGTGAACCATTGATCGTACAATACGGCAGCGATTATCTGCCATCGTTTTCACTAATGCTGGCAGCTCGCAGTAAAGGTATGTCAGTGCAGCATATCGAATCCAGGGCCGGTGCCAGGGCGATGCTCGGCGGTGATGATCTTGGTGCGGACATGAACTTCGGCATCTACCCGCGCTTTTATATAGGCAAGGATGGTAAATCGGCTTTCAAGATATACTCGTTAATTGATGTTCTCAACGGAAGTGTGGCCACGGATGTTTTTCGTGACAAGATCATTATCGTTGGAATGACGTCACCAGGCATCGCGCAGCCGCATTTGACACCCACGGGACAGGCGATTTCATCGACAGTGGCTATCGCCCATACGGTCTCAAGTCTGCTCAACAATGAACAATACCGTTTGCCGGACTGGGCCGGCTGGGCACAGCGTGGAATTATTGTTGTGGTCGGACTTTACCTGATGCTGGTAATGGGTCGTTTTCGCCCCAACACCGCACTTTTTTTAAGCCTGTTTCTGATACTAATAATTTTCAATGCGCATTTTATGCTGATGAGCTCGCAGTCGTTATGGTTGCCGATGATGTCCGCGGTGGTCATGTTAATCGTTGGGCATTTGATACTGGGAACGCGGCAGTCGGTGAATGCGCGTTTAAGCCTGGTGCGGGGCGAGCTTTCGACTGCAAATCGTCTACTCGGGCAGTCGTTGCATGCGCAGGGAAACCTGGACCAGGCATTTGCAAAGTATCGCAGCTGCCAGGCAGATGAATCACTGCTTGGACAGGTTTACAACCTGGGCCTTGATTATGAGCGCAAGCGCCAGTTCAACAAGGCAGCAGCAGTGTTCAAGTTTATCAGTGATCACGATGCCAAGTTCAGTGACGTCAGCGAACGTATCCAGCAAAATGAAAATGCCGCAAATACCGTGGTGCTCGGTAATCGAGACGCCACGGGCCCGGGCCCCAACCTGATTTCGGGCGCGGATACGCTTGAGAAGCCCAAGCTAGGACGCTACCGGATCGAAAGTGAAATCGGACGCGGTGCGATGGGGATGGTTTATCTCGGCCAGGACGACAAGATCGGCCGTACCGTGGCAATCAAGACGATGTTGCTATCGGATGAGATAGAAGACGATATGCGCGATGAGGTTCGCACCCGTTTTTTTCGTGAAGCCGAGGCCGCTGGAAGGCTTGATCATCCCGGTATCGTTACTGTTTACGACGTCGGGGACGAGCAGGATCTAGCCTATATCGCGATGGATTATCTCAAGGGCAAGGACCTGACAGCATACACCAGTCCCAAGACACTGCTGCCGGTAAGCGAGGTTTTTAACATCATTATCAACGTTGCGACGGCACTAGATTATGCCCACCAGCAGCATGTCGTGCATCGAGATATCAAGCCGGCGAACATCATTTACGATGACGAAAAACGCGTTGCCAAGATAACCGATTTTGGCGTTGCCTGTCTCACCGACGCGAGCAAAACCAAAACCGGCACCGTAATCGGCAGCCCCTATTACATGTCGCCCGAACAGCTTGCCGGCAAGAAAGTAGATGGCCGCGCAGACCTTTTTTCGCTAGGGGTGATGATGTTCCAGATGCTATGTGGTGAATTACCATTCAAGGGCGATTCAATCGCCAGCCTGATGTATAACATCGCCAATGAGAGGCATCCCGACATCCGGCGTTTTCGTTCCGACCTGCCGAACTGTGTCAATAACCTGATTGACAGGATACTGGAAAAAGAAGCGCAGCAGCGTTTCGAAAGCGGCCAGGAAATGGCAGATACGATGAAACTTTGCCAGGAGCATATCCGCGAAATGGAAGCCGCCTGAGGTTCCCCTGCAGGTTCAACTAGACCAATGACTTGAAACGTGCCAGCGCTCTCTGGCGGGTTGTTATTAAATCAAGAATTGGCGCCGGGTAGTCTCTGCCGAGCTTTATTCCCGCAGCAGCTAAAATCTCTTCACTCGCTTCCCAGGGTTTGTGCCGAAACCTGGCTGGAAGACCTGCGAGTTCAGGGCAGAATCGAAGCAGGTATTCCCCCTCAGGGTCAAATTTTTCACTTTGTAATACCGGGTTGAATATTCGAAAGTAAGGCGCAGCGTCGGCACCGGACCCGGCACACCACTGCCAGCTTGCTGCATTGCTGGCGAGGTCTGCATCTACCAGGCAATCCCAGAACCAGTTTTCGCCGTTGCGCCAGTGCTGCAGCATGTTTTTAACCAGGAACGATGCCACGATCATTCTGACCCGGTTATGCATGTACCCTGTTTGCCAGAGCTCTCGCATCCCGGCGTCGATTATCGGAAAGCCGGTGCGCCCGCTGCACCAGGATTGCAAGTCAGACTGTTCGTCGAGCCACTGGAAGCCATCGAATTTGCGATTGAAGTTCTGTTGCGGAAGCCCGGGGTAGTGATACAGCAAGTGGTAAGAAAACTCACGCCAGGCGATTTCGCGTAAAAAATGGGCGGGTCCGTCACCGTGATCATGCATGCTTGAGTGATCGATCTGGTGCCAGATCTGATGCGGAGATATTTCGCCAAAATGCAGGTGCGGCGAGAGTCTTGAAGTTGCGTCGAGCGCGGGGAAATCCCTTCCGCGCTTGTAATCGGTAAGGGTATTGCCCCAGAAGGTATCGAATTTTTGAGCTGCTGCGCTTTCGCCGATTTGCCAATGGCTGCACAGTGACTTATGCCAGCCGGCTGATGGCAACAGTTCGAGGTCGTCGATCGATATGCTGTTATCGATGCTGAAGTTACACCATTGAATCTGTTCGACTGGCGCCAGCGGTTGGCGTGGCGGGGACGATGACAGGCAACCTTTCTGGTAAAACGGTGTAAAAACCCGGTAGGGGGTGCCGTCTTTCTTGCTGATGTCCCAGGGTTCCCATAACAGGGTAGCGTTGAAACTGCGGGTTTGGATATCTCCTGCGATCAGGTCAGCCTTGATTTGAGCATCGCGTTTTATGCGCCAGGGCTCATAGCAACGATTCCAGAAAATCCCTCCCACCGGTAAACTCGCAACCAGTTGAGTTATGATTTCACAGGCGTCTCCCCGGAATATTCTAAGCCTGCCGTCAAGTGCATGATTCAGCGCGTTCAACGAATGATGTAACCAGGCCCGACTCGCCGCACCCATCGCCCAATCCGCCGCGTTGACATCGTCCAGGATATAGATCGGCAGCACATCACCAGTCACAGCCGCGGCGTTTAAGGCCGGATTATCCGAGATTCTAAGATCCTGACGAAACCAGACTATAGTGGCGGGTTTTGAATTCAAAACGGAGTAAAGAGCCGTCGGCGCTAGAGTGAATTAAGCAGCATGAGCTCGTCAGGATGCGGCTGCATGTAGTACGAGCGTTCGATGTATTGATTGGGATTGCGGCGAAAGTGATGGCGCAACAGGGTTATCGGAACAATCAGCGGCAGCAGCCCCAGGCGATAATTTTCAATACAGTTGCTCAACTCCTGTTTGTCACTTTTATCAAGCTCCTGCTTCAGGTAACCGCGCACATGTTCAAGTACGTTAACGTGGTTCGATCGTTTTGCAAAAATTTTCAGAATCCTCATCATCTGCGCAAGATAGCGCGGTGCGTACTCCTCGATCGGGCCCTGATGCGCAGCCGAGAGTTCACGCCCCAGGTTACGACCCAGATCCTGGTCGTGGCTATAGAGGATTAGCTTGTGGCGGGCATGAAAGTCGGTCAATGCCGCCCAATCGAGCCCCGCTTCTATCATTTTATGCCAGCGCTGGTAGATGAAAACTCGTTTGACAAAACTTTCGCGCAACACCGGATCGCCGAGACGGCCCTCTTCCTCGACAGGCAGCGTCGGAAAGTTCTGCATCATGGTTTCGGTATAAAGCCCGATGCCGCTGCGTTGCGGCTGGTCTTTATGGTAAACCTTCACCCGCTCCATGCCGCAGCTGGGTGAATCCTTCTTGACGATGTAGCCGAAAATCTTTTGTTGCCAGGATTTCTGGTCACGGGAAATCTGGATTAGCGCCTGGGTAACATTCAGTTCGGTATTTTTGTTGCCAATCGCCTCGGTCTTGCCGCCAACATCAACCAGGCGAATGGTTTCTCTCGGCACGCCAAGGCCAATCGCCATTTCGGGACAAAACGGACGGAAACTGAAGTATTGGCCCAGGGTATCGAGGATGTAGCGGTTTTGTTTATGGCCGCCGTCGAAGCGAACCTTCTCTCCAATCAGGCAGCTACTGATACCTAGCGGAATTTTTTCATGCCCGTCAGCGACGGGCATAGGATTCTAATTTTTGCTGGGACCCGGGATCAGGCATAGCCGCGGCGGATGAACGGGTTTAGCAATCGATGCAGGAACCCGGTGAACTGGATCGGTCCCTCGGTAACCGCGAGGCAGATGCATTCGCGATCCTGGGTGGCGACCGGTGTGTGCTGGTCGTTTTCGTCTCGGACCAGAAAATCACCCTGACCATAGAGACCCGATTCATCGGAAAAGCTGCCCTCGAGAATCACCGTGTACTCATCGCCCATGTGGGTGTGCGTGGTCGCGGAACCACCGGGTTTGATTTTCAGCAGCTCAACCTTGGCACCGTTGCTATCACGGCACAATTCGACGCTGTGAATATCGGCAGAAACGCGCTTCCAGTCCAGATCATCGTAATATTTGTCGACAAACTGGCGCAGGCAACGCGGCACCCGGAGGTCAACCTCGGGGGATTCTTCATCGGGCAGGTCGTCTGGCAGTGAATCAAGCATGCCGAGCAACCTGGTTTTAAGCTCGTCTGACACCTTCGAGGGCTTCAGCTGTTGCATCAGTTCACTGCCGACATGGTTAAGTTGTTGCAGCTTCTGTCCGCAGCTTTGACAATGCTCCAGGTGGACAGATATGCACAATGCCTGGCTGAGCGGCAAGCTACCCGCAGAGTAAGCGGCCAGTAATTCGTCGTAGGGATGGTTGTTTGATTTATCCATGGTTACCTCGTTACCAGTACTTCGAGTTTCTTCAGCGCCAGGCGCACACGGGATTTAACCGTGCCCAGTGGCAGCTGCAGCTCTTCGCTGGTTTGTTGGTGGCTTTTCCCCTCCAGATAGACCTTGGTTAAGATTTCAGATTGTTCTTTAGGCAGTTGTTCCAATGCTGCCCTGATGTTTTGCTGGACCCGACTTTGCTGTGCCATTTGAAAAGGGCCCGGGCCCTCGTCTTCGATTTCGTTGAAGATATCGGTTGGATCAATTTCAGTCGCGTAACGACTGTTGCGTCGCAGGTAATCGATGCGACAGTTTCGTGCCAGGGTAAAAATCCACGTATTCAGGTTGGCGAGTCTGGCGTTGTATTTGTCGGCCTTGAGCCAGACCCGGGTCATGACTTCCTGCACTAGTTCGTCTGCGACCAGGTCTGCGCCCGGTTCACGCGCGAGACTGTAAGCGCGGATGAGAGGCGTGTAGTGATCAAACAGCTCGGCGAATGCCGATTTGTCTCGGTTTTCAGCAACGCGATTGATGCATGCGCTCAAGTGCGCAAGCTGGTCAC
>JAOTXY010000175.1 GCA_029862125.1 Gammaproteobacteria bacterium
AATTACCCATCAGTTTACTCTTACTCCCCAGGCAGGCGGTTTCAGAAATAAATATCCCACTGGGCTTTAGCAGTTCATGGACGCGTTTCATGACGGCATCGATGTCTTCGAAAAAATGTAATACAAAAAAAGCCATCACCACATCAAAGCTGCCCGGTTGAAACCTTTCATCGAATACGGAGGTTCGTATAAATTCGACATTATTCAGATTTCGCTCTGCCATTCTCTGTTCGGCAATCGCGATTAACTTACCAGAGATATCGATGCCCGTGACCTGATTGACACAATCTGCAATATCACCGCACTGGGTACCGGTTGCACAACCAATATCCAGCACGGACATATCAGGTGTTAGATAGGTTTTAAACTTTGCAATTTTTATTTCGTAAGCGGACCTGTCTGCAATAGGCGATGCCGCATATTTCGACGAGATCAGATCCCAAAATTTTTCGGGCGAATTTTTAAATATCATTTCTTACCAAACAGTCTTAGAGTTACGGGGCCAGTATACCTATTTACATTAGCCGGTAGCCGAAACAGGTAGGCTATCCCCTGATTTCATGAAATAGTGAAAATAAGGCATTCATAATTACTCGGTACACGCATGAGTATTAAAGACGCAGATCAAGCATACGTAACCGTGTTAGATTTGTTACACACGCGCTCGCTGGAAGGCTGGGATATCCCGGCTCTGATGCAGGAAGTCGCCGGGTGTCTCGGTGGGCTCGGGATGCAGTTATGCCGTTTTCACTTCGGTGGTCCGATTCTACATCCACTCTACGTGGCCGGGACCTACACCTGGTATCCGAACAACGAGGTTGAACACGATACTTACACGCGCGGTGTCGAGCAACAGGAATCCTTTCTGCAAAGCCCTGTTTACCCGGTATATGAAAGTGGCGCTTTCGAGGGCCGTTACCGTATTCGCGCTGGATCCGAATCCGACCGGTTCCCGCTGTTTGTCAAAGTCGCGGCAGAGGGCGGTACGGACTACTTTCTTCAACTGATCGGTTACGAGGATCGCAGTACCTGGGCGGTTGACCAGGAGGGCTCTCTCATCAGCTGGATTTCTTCCGCACCGGAGGGCTTCACTGAGGCCGAAATCGAACTATTGCGGCGCCTGCACAAGCCACTCTGCGTGGAACTCAAGAATCTCACGCAAAGGATTCTGGTTAACGACATTCTAAAAGCTTATCTCGGCGACTACTCGGCAGACCGTGTCTACTCTGGGCAAATCCAAAGGGGTGACGGCGACATAATCGAAGCTGTCATTCTGTTTTGCGATTTACGCGATTCCTCGAAACTTGCCGAGCACTATGATCTGGATCGTTTTCTCGATGTGCTAAATGCCTACTATGACGCCACGGCGGGCGCCGTGATCCATGGTGGTGGCGAAGTTTTGCGCTACATTGGAGATGCTTCCCTCGCAGTCTTTCCCATCGAGCGCTACACAGATGAACAGGAAGCCTGCCAGGTCGCGCTTGACGTTGCATTGGATGCCGTAGTGCGTACCCAAGGTCTTAATGCGAACAGAAACGAGCGCGGCGAACCACCCATCAAAATCGGCATCGGATTACACTGCGGAACCGTGGTGTACGGCAACATTGGTACTGCTGACCGAATCGAATTCACAGTTATTGGAAAAGCCGCCAACGAGGCAGCCCGCATCGAAGCGCAATGCAAAGAACTCAACGAGACAATTCTCGTGTCAGATACGTTTGCCAATCATCTCGACCAACCATGGCGATCTCACGGCAGCTTTGAACTCCGCAATATTGGCCGTCCTATAGAAATTTTCTCGCCTCACGAATAGCTTCGGTGGAGCAGAATTTTAACGATGTCAGTGTCGATCGATCCGAGCCTTAGCCGAGCGTCTGCTATTGGCCATTCTCGGAAGCCCAGGTAGCGATTTTCAGCGTCTCCTTTGGAGAAGGTCGACCTTCAAAACTCATTTCTCAGCAACCGATTGAGGTCGCCACCGTAATCCTTTTACTTTACGGTAAGAACTGAACATTCCGCGCGTTGAGAAACCTTGTGTGAAACACTGCCAGTTACAAAGCCTTTTAAATTACTAAGTCCCCGTCTTCCCATAACAATTACGTCGGCATCTGTTTTTTTGGCAACTTCAAGAATACTGTTGGCATAATCGCCGGTAAGAATTTCAGTAGTAATACTTGTTACACCGGCCTTGTGGGCGCTTTTGGAAGCGTTATCTATTATTTGCTCTCCAAGTAATACAATAATCCTGGATTCTTTAGCGTCTTTAGAATCGTTTGTGCTACCAAGGAATCGAGCGACAGCTGAATAGGTATTTTCCTTCTCACTTACCCGTGGCTGCTTGGAGTCAGACAGATGTTCCACTTCAGCCATGCGCTCAAATTCTGTGGAGGGATGATCATGAGTCAGAACATGAACCAGAGTTAGCTGGGCATCGTATTTAGAAGCCAGGTCTATGGCCATTGTCTGGGCATGCTGAGCGTGTACGGAGCCATCGATTGCAAGGACTATATTTTTGATCACGAGTTTATCTCCAAATTCAGTACTGGATTAACTGCTATTGAACCCGGAATGCTAGCATCATAGCAGCTTCCTTTGAAAGAGGAGAATAAATTCTGAGTGTCCGTATATGGACTCCTCCTCGTTTGCAAGTAATCGGTTTGTGGCAGCTGGCACGACTGCATACGTATATCCGGCCTCTTCAGTTGGCATACGTTGATGCCGGGCCATAATGGGGTT
>JAOTXY010000106.1 GCA_029862125.1 Gammaproteobacteria bacterium
TTCGTCCATCTTGGAACCGGTTTCGATCAGCGCGGTCGCAAGAATCGTCAGGCTACCGCCTTCTTCGATATTACGTGCCGCACCAAAAAAGCGTTTTGGCCGATGTAATGCATGCGCATCGACACCACCGGTCAGCACCTTGCCCGAAGAAGGAATCGTGGTGTTATAGGCTCGTGCCAGACGCGTGATCGAGTCCAGCAAGATAACCACATCGCGTTTATGTTCTACCAGGCGCTTGGCTTTTTCTATGACCATTTCGGCAACCTGGACATGACGGCTGGCCGGCTCATCGAAGGTCGATGCAACAACCTCGCCCTTAACCATGCGCTCCATCTCGGTGACTTCCTCTGGCCGTTCATCGATCAGCAGGACAATCAGGTAACATTCGGGATGGTTGCTGGCGATACTCTGGGCGATGTTTTGCAGCATCAGGGTCTTACCCGCTTTCGGTGGCGAGACTACCAGGCCTCGCTGCCCTTTGCCGATTGGCGACACCAGGTCAATAATACGGGCGGTAATGTCCTCGGTACTGCCGTTGCCGCGTTCAAGCACCATACGGCTGTTAGGGTGTAATGGCGTCAGGTTTTCAAATAAAACCTTGTGCTTGACGTTTTCCGGTGCATCGAAATTGATTTCATCGACTTTAAGCAATGCAAAATAACGCTCGTTATCCTTGGGCGGCCTGATTTTGCCACTGACGGTATCGCCGGTACGCAGGTTAAATCGCCTGATCTGGCTCGGTGACACGTAGATATCATCCGGACCGGCCAGGTACGAGCTGTCCGCGGAACGCAGAAACCCAAATCCGTCCTGCAAAATTTCGAGTACCCCTTCACTGAAGATATCCTCGCCTTTCTTGGCCTGGGACTTGAGGATGCTGAAGATGATGTCCTGCCGACGCATGCGCGCCGAGTGATCACCACCCATTGATTTTAAAGTTTCGATTAAGTCGGGGACGGTATGTTGCTTGAGCTCGTTTAGATTCATTTTAAGAGTGCCCTATTAACAGGGTTGGGGAATAAAGACGTCAGAACGGTCTATGGGTAATATCGAGAATTGTGTTTGGTTTTTTTGTTCAGGAACGCCGCGGAGATACGGCGTCGACTAAAAAGAGCGTAGCACAGTAATTCAGGGTCGTCTACCTCATTCAACGACCCTTTTTAAATCTATTTTTTGACCGGGTAAAGCTAGATATTACTGTCGAGAAAAGCGGTTAACTGAGATTTGGACAATGCACCGACCTTAGTCGCCTCAACTGCCCCATCCTTGAACAGCATCAGGGTTGGAATACCACGAATACCATACTTGGGGGGAGTGTTGGCATTATCGTCGATATTGAGCTTGGCCACCGTGAGTCGACCATCGTATTCATCGGCTATCTCTTCGAGGATCGGGGCGATCATCTTGCAGGGACCGCACCACTCTGCCCAGTAGTCAACGAGCACCGGATGATCTGCCTGCAGCACATCCGAATCGAAGCTGTCATCTGAAAGGTATACTATTTTCTCACTCACGCGTGTCTCCAGCCCCATGGCTTAATCAGTTAGACGGACAATTTAGTCGTATCAGATTTAACTGTCAATGATACAAATATGGTAGAAATCCTGTATAGAAATTCCGGCCTGTGAACCCTATGTGGGGATATAAATCGACTTTTTCAAATCACAGCGCAGGTTTTCATGCAATTTGCTACCATAGTCCGATTAAACCTTAGACCTGAGAGAATATGCAATAGCATGGGGCAACAACACTTAACCGAGCTGCAATTTAGCTCCCTGGATCTCGACCAACGCCTGCTCGACGCGCTGGGGGAAATCGACCTGCAATATTGCACCCCGATACAGGAGCAGTCGCTACCGCTGCTGCTATCAGGTAAGGACGTCTCCGGACAGGCACAGACAGGCACCGGGAAAACACTCGCATTCCTGCTCGCCTGTGCGCAGAGAATCCTGCATTCGGACAAGCCGGCCACGGTTGCGGGTAAACCGCGAACCCTGATTCTCGCACCAACGCGCGAACTGGCTATCCAGATCCACAAGGATGCGGAGATTCTGTTGCGCAAGCTGCCGCTCAAGCTGGCCATCTGCTACGGCGGTAAGGCTTACGAGCAGCAGAAGAGGCAATTCGATGAACCGGTCGATTTTCTCATCGGCACACCGGGGCGTTTGATCGATTTCTTCAAACAGCGACTTTTCGATTTCAAGTCGATCGAGGCAATGGTGCTGGACGAGGCCGATCGCATGTTTGATATGGGATTTATTGCGGATGTGCGCTTCATGTTGAGACGCCTGCCCCATCCCGAAAAGCGTCTAAACATGCTGTTCTCGGCAACCATGGCGCAAAAAGTGATGGAGCTGGCCTATGAACATATGAACCAGGCCCAGCTGATTAAAATTGATGCCGACTCACCAGCCGTTGATCGTATCGAACAGAGCGTTTACCACCCGGCGAATCACGAAAAGATTCCGCTGCTGCTGGGCCTGATCCAGAAACTGCAACCGGAACGCAGCATTATTTTTGCCAACACCAAGCACGCCACGATCCGAATCTGGGAGTACCTGCAAGGTAATGGCATTTCAGCGGCGATAATTTCCGGCGATATTCATCAAAACAAACGCGAGAAGCTGCTAAAGAAATTTCACGACGGTGAGTATTCGATCCTGGTAGCCACCGATGTCGCTTCACGCGGGCTGCATATTCCTGACGTCACTCACGTTTTCAATTACGATCTACCCGAGCTGGGTGAAGATTATGTGCATCGGATTGGGCGCACTGCGCGGGCGGGCAAATCCGGCTCAGCAATAAGCTTTGCCTGCGAAGATCTCGCGATGAACCTGATTGATATCGAGTCATATACCCAACGCCCGATTCCAACCATGTCAATCAACAATGACTTGCTAATCAAACCCAAACCTCCGGTTAAAATGAAAGGCGGACGCCTGAAGCCGAGTGGCGGCAAACCAAAGCGCCCGCGGCACAAGAACGGACCGCCGCGCCACCATCATCAACGCAGAAAAAAGGCGGTATGAACAAACAACGCAAGGTATTACTTCTCGGGGGTAGTGGGTTCATCGGTAAACAGCTTGCGTTTGCGCTCGCCAACCGGGGTTGGCAGGTCACCGTGCCCAGTCGACGACCGCATCGGAATCGATCACTGCTGGTACATCCCAATATACGCCTGCTGGAAGCCAATATCACGGATGAAACTCGTTTGAGAGAACTCTGCGAGGGGCAGCAAATGGTCGTCAACCTGGTTGGTATATTGCACGAAAGACGCAAGGGAGATTTTCGTCGTTACCATGTCGATTTTATCAAGGCAGTGGTCGAAGCCTGTTGTGAAACCGGTATCAAGCGCCTGCTCCATGTCAGCGCGCTGGGTGCCGACCAGGCGACTGGCAGCAGCCTTTACCTTCGCTCCAAGGGTGAAGGCGAGAACCTGTTGCACACCTTTGGCCAGCGCGGCCTGCAGGTAACCAGTTTTCAACCATCAGTCGTATTTGGTAAGGAAGACGATTTTATCAACCGCTTTGCCGGTATTCTGAAATTGTTTTTTGGCTACTTTCCGCTTGCCTGCGCCGACAGCAAACTGGCCCCTGTTTATGTAGGCGACCTGGTCGAACGAATGGTAAACGCGGTCGATGATCGTGAAAGTCACGCCAAGCGCTACACGGTTTGTGGACCAGAGGTTTTTACGTTACGGCAAATCCTCGAGTTAATCATCGACAGCTTACAGCTTCCGGTGCGCGTCATGCCCCTGGGTAAGGGATTGTCGCGCATGCAGGCGTTAATCCTGCAAAATCTGCCGGGCAAACTTTTTACCATGGACAACTACCGATCATTACAAACTGACAATGTCTGCCCGGACGGCGACCATTGTGAAACCAGCCTGCGTCAGTACCTGCATGGTTTGCCGGCGATGTTTGGTAACAAACGCAACTACGACAGCTTCCGCAAGGATTACCCGCAACCCGGCAATCCAGAGGATCATCTGTGAAGGTATACCGTGTCGGCGGTTGTGTACGCGACCACCTGCTCGGACTGCCCGTTAACGATATAGACTGGGTGGTAACCGGGGCTACCGCAGAACAGATGCAGGCTGCCGGATACAAGCCGATCGGCAAGGATTTCCCAGTCTTCCTGCACCCCGAAAGCAAACAGGAATATGCACTGGCACGCAGCGAACGCAAAACCGGCCCGGGTTACAAGGGATTTGAAATCAGCGCCGACCCTGCAACCACAATCGAACAGGACTTATTGCGTCGCGATCTAACCATCAACGCGATTGCCGAAGATGAGCAGGGAAACCTGGTCGATCCGTACGACGGCCATAAAGACATCGAAAACCGCCTGTTACGGCATGTTTCCGACGCATTTGTCGAAGACCCGGTAAGGGTTCTGCGCGTCGCCCGCTTTGCAGCGCGATTCCATAAAATGGGTTTTACGGTTGCCGACGAGACTCGCGACCTGATTCGCCAGATCGGCCAGTCGGGTGAGCTCGAGGCACTGGTTGCCGAGCGAGTATGGTCCGAATTATCGCGTGCACTCGACGCATCAGACCCTGCCGTTTTCTTCACAACCTTGCGTGACTGTGAAGTCCTGGCACCATTATTTCCCGAGATAGAAGCCCTGTTCGGGGTGCCGCAAAATGCGAAGTATCACCCGGAGATCGATACCGGTGTGCACCTCATGATGGCATTGCAGGCAAGCGCGGCCCTCGGGCATGATAATGAAACCCGATTTGCCGTATTGATGCACGATCTCGGAAAAGCGACGACCCCCACCTCGGTGTTACCGAGCCATCATGGCCATGAAGCGCGCGGTAAGAAACCGGTCAAGGCCTTTTGCAAGCGTTGGCGAGTTCCCAGGGCGCACACTGAACTGGCCCTGATTACGACCGAGTTTCACCTGCTAGCGCACCGCGCGATGGAACTTAAAGCCTCAACCCTGTTAAAGTTATTTACCCGGGCCGACAGCTTGCGCAAACCAGAGCGATTTAAAAAAATGCTCGATGCCTGTCGTGCCGATATTCGCGGGCGCGAAGGATCCGAGGAGGATCCATACCCGCAGGCAGAATACCTGGCGAGGCTTGCTGCTAAGCTGCGGGAACTTGATATAAGCAGTATCCAGCAACAGGGCCTGACTGGAAAAGCGATGGGCAAGGCTATTCACGAGGCTCGTTTGCGTTTAATCGAACAGGAAAAAGCGCTAGCGCTGCAAAATTCGGGCTAACCTGGTATCGACGAACCTCAGTAACCGCGGTAGCGGCGAAAAATAAAACAGGATTCCAGCAAGAACGCCAGCGCCATTGGCCAGGACATCGCCCCACTCCGGGTAACGATACGCGGTCATTCCCTGTAAAAGTTCGATTAACATTCCGTATCCAACCAGGCCGATCACGATCCAGCCCAATGAAATCCGATTAACCACTAACAGGCTGAACCAGCCTGACAGGAAAAAATAGGTAACCAGGTGTGACAGCTTGTCACTGACCCCGATATCGGGTGACGGCATCAACGAAAGCACGGCAACGCCAAGCAGCATCAACGCACCGATAAAATACCAGGCTTTGACGAGTTTCAGCGGCGGCATCGACTTCGATAGCGGATTATCACCCGATTGCGTCATTTAGGCTTTTTCAGCTCAGCAGCACGAGAATCACCAGGCCGAGCAATACCCGGTAAATAACAAACGGCAGCATACCAACTCGATCGATGAGACGCAGGAAATAGTGAATACAGAGCCCGGCACTGATCGCCGATAACAGCACGCCCAGCAGCAGGTCATCCCACCCGATCGGGCTGACCTCGGTCACCATGCGCACTGTCTGCAGTGCCCCACTGGCAAAAATTACCGGGATCGCCAGCAGAAAGGAAAAACGCGCCGCCGCCTTGCGGGTAAGTCCGAGAAACAATCCCAGCGTGATCGTAATACCGGAGCGCGATACGCCCGGGATCAGCGCGAGCGCCTGGAAGCAGCCGATGATTAATACATCTTTGAGATTCAACTGGAATTCGTTTCGAGTGCGCCGCGCCTTCGCGTCGGCATACCACAATACCAGGCCGAAGATAATCGACGCCATTGCAATGATCCAGGGACTACGCAGTTTTTCCTCGATCGGCCCCTGTAACAGGAAACCTACCAATACTGCCGGCAAGGTACCGATGATGATCCACCAGGCGAGTAAGCTGTCCTGGTCAGCGTCACCCCCGGCCAGCGAACAGGTCCAGGCTTTCAGCATGCGTATTACCTCGACCCGAAAGTAATACAGCACCGCAATCAGTGAACCGATGTGCACCGCCACGTCAAACACCAATCCCTGGTCCGTCCAGTCCATCATCTGCGGCACTAACACCAGGTGGGCCGAGCTCGAAATCGGTAAAAATTCGGTCAGTCCCTGCACGATCGCCAGGATTATAATTTGCAGACTATCCATAGGTGCCCCTGCGCTGCATCGCCGGCAATTCCAGCGTCATATTTTTCTGCATTGCCAACACCTTGAACTTGTCTCCCATTTCCTGTGGCAGGCTGAGCGTTCCAACCTGCTGAGATAACGCCAATTGCAACAGGCTGTCATTGCCTTGCGCCCACCGCTGCGCCTCCTCTAGCAAACCGTTAGCCAGCAGAAACCGGCCCTGCGTGACCAGGCCTGAAAGCACGAACCCGTTTGTTTCGGCTGCATCGGCACAGGCATCAAAATCGACAAACGCGGTAATATCCTGTAACCCCGGGTAAACCAGTGGATCAGTGTGCACTCGATGCTGGTAGTGACAGGTCAGGGTACCGCGAGCGCGCGACGGGTGGTAATACTGGTCCTGCTCATAACCGTAGTCGATGATCAAGACAAGTGCACGTTTACAGCTTTGTGCAAGCGCTTTTAACCAGGGTCCGTAATTCAGGTTCAATTCGCTTTGGTAACCCTCGGCGAAATCTCCGAGGCGTGCCTCTATCGATCGGATCGAGTCAGTCACGGTCTGTTTCGGAGTTATGCTTTGCCAGGTGAAACCCTGCCCATCGTAACCAATGCAGCGCTCAAGCCACTCCCCCTGTTTTGACAGGATATGCACGGGCATGGCGTCGAGTACTTCATTGGCGAGCACGATACCATCAAATTCCTGCGGCAGACTGCTTAACCATTCAATTTTGTGAAACAGTTCCGCAGACAGCTCAGCACGCAGGTAGCTCTGCTGTCGTTGCTTCAGATCGGCACTGAGGTCGAGTATCTGGTAGTGCTCAAGCGTGGGTAAGTTACTGAGTATCTGTGCGCACAACTTACCGCTGCCGGCACCAAACTCGAGAATCCGGGCACTGCAGCCCTGCGCAATGACAGCGGCCGCCTGTCGTGCCAGGCAAAATCCAAACAACGGCGAGATTTCCGGGGCGGTTACGAAATCGCCCGGCGCGCCAAATTTAGCTGCAGCTGCGGAATAATACCCAAGCCCCGGCTCATACAGTGCCATCTGCATATATTCGTCGAATCCGATGACGCCTCCCCGGTCTTCGATTCGAGCAGCGATGGCATCCACCAGGCGAGCACTGTGCGCAATGGCGGCCGCGTCGGGTAGTGGCAACTCCAGTCCCCGGGAATCATGCCCGGATAAAAGATTCTTTGGCACTCTGTGTTTCTCTGCTGTGGACTAGCGTCTGCTTACGGGGATGATATGATGACACTTTTCGAGTTCGCTTGACTGATGTTGTTAACTGATAAATCCGTGCTGGTAACCGGTGCGGCAAATCGCCTCGGTGCGCAGATCGCCCGCACTCTACATCAAAACGGGGCAAATCTCATTATCCATTACCGCGCTTCGGCAGACGCGGCAGAGGTGCTGGTGACTGAACTCAACCAGCTGCGGGAAGACTCGGCAATCGCCCTGGGTGCTGATTTAAGCTCAATCACCGAACTCGAAACGCTTGCTAACAAGGCTATTGGCACATTCGATGGCCTGCACATCCTGGTCAATAATGCGTCCAGTTTTTATCCCACCAGGTTTGGTGAAATTGATCAGCAAGCCTGGGATGATTTAACCGCCAGCAACTATCGAGCGCCCCTGTTCCTTGCACAGGCATGCTACCCGGCACTAAAACAAAGTTCGGGTTGCATCATCAACCTGATTGATATTTACGCCTCGCTACCGCTCAAACACCATAGCGTCTACTGCAGCGCCAAGGCGGCCAACCAGATGCTAGTCAAATCGCTGGCGCTGGAACTCGCACCCGAGGTGCGGGTTAACGGCATTTCCCCGGGTGCAATTCTGTGGCCAACAGGAGAGACCAACGACGAACAGAACTATAAAAAGGCACTCCTCGAACAGGTTCCGTTAAAGCGTCGCGGCACACCGCAGGCAATTTCCGAAACCGTACTATTCCTCGCAACCAACGACTATATCACCGGCGAAATAATACGCGTCGACGGTGGTCGCCTGCTGAGCGCCTAGAAGTATGAATCGCTACTGGAGCAAATCAATCGCGGGGCTCGATCCCTACACTCCCGGTGAACAGCCGCAGGATCACGCATACATAAAGCTCAATACCAATGAAAATCCCTACCCACCGTCACCCGCGATTGCCAAAGTCATTCGGGATTACGAAATAGATCAGCTGCGTCGCTACCCCGATCCGGAAAGCAGTGCATTAATCGAATCGCTGGCGGCATACCAGGGGGTAGACAGGAACCAGGTTTTTGTCGGTAACGGCTCCGACGAAGTACTTGCCCATGCTTTCCAGGCATTTTTCCGACAGGACTACCCGATACTGTTCCCCGACATCAGCTATAGTTTTTATCCGGTTTATTGCAAGCTCTACCAGATCGATTACCAGCAGCCCGCGCTCGACGAAGCGTTTTGCATCAATATTCAGGACTACGCGTCGAGCAACGGCGGCATTATCATTCCCAATCCTAATGCTCCGACCGGAATAGCCCTCGAGACCGGGGCAATTCGTGAACTGCTCGCGGATAATCCCGAGTCGGTAGTCATTATCGACGAGGCCTACGTCGACTATGGTGCCGAATCAGCCTGCCAGCTGATTCCTGAATTCCCCAACCTGCTGGTGGTGCAGACATTTTCCAAGTCGCGCAGCCTCGCCGGGTTGAGGCTCGGTTACGCGCTCGGCCACGAAGACCTGATCGAAGCGCTACAACGCGTAAAGAATTCTTTCAATTCCTATCCGATAAACCGTCTCACCAGCGCGATCGCCATGGCAGCAATTGCCGACGAGGACTATTTTCAGGATTGCCGTAAGCGAGTGATCGCAAGTCGCGAACGCTTAAGCACTGAGCTACAACGACTGGGTTTCGAGGTATTTCCATCCAGCAGTAACTTCGTGTTGGTGCGTCATCCCGGGCATGCGGCCGAATCGCTTTACTCTGAATTGAAAGCCAGCGGCATCCTGGTGCGATACTTCAACAAGGCGCGCATCGATAACTGTGTTCGCATTTCGATTGGCAGTGACGACGAATGCAATGCCTTGATCGCCGCCCTTTCGGAGATAATTGGTTAAAAAAACAAGCCCGGACTGTTAGCCGCACATTCTGTCCGGTACTTCTTCTATTTTATTTTACTCTGCAGATTCTGACTGCATTTGTCTTACTTGCTGCTCCCTCTCCTGTCTAACTCTTTGAATGCGTTTAACTCTCATTACGCCCCAAAATATCACGATCAAGATACTTGCCAGCAATGATCCATAGGTAATGTAGGGTGAAGTGGACGTTGCCCAGACTACGATCAAACCCATAAAGGCCAGTGCAAATAGGGCCGTAAGAATGCGATCGTCTAAATACAGCACACTCCTTTTTTGATAGTTTTGCAGCCCATCTTTTTGCGCCATCTGGATACGCGCAATTCCTTCCTCGGCGTTATCACCCATGTCTAACCCTCCATAAGCTAAACAATGAAACCTACGAATACTATCGTAAGCCTAAACCAGTACCTTTTAGCAAACCAATCAATAAATCATATGCGGCTGATCTGGCTATAGATTTATCGCAACATTCAAGAATATAAAAAACAAGTGGCGGTGTCCCGAATGGCGTGCTCTGCATCGATCCGCTTTTGGGCGTACCATGATTGCCAGCAATCGGTAAAGCAGACACTCAGAAATCAAAGATCAGCGTCTGTAAACGACTGTCAGCTCAACCGGTCGACGCAACACATGCATTAAATCGTTCTGCGGGTGTATCAAAGCCTAATGTCTTGCGTGGACGCTCATTTAACTGGCGCGCCACTGCATTGAGCTTTGCTTG
>JAOTXY010000107.1 GCA_029862125.1 Gammaproteobacteria bacterium
GCACCTGCAAGATGGGAAATGACGATGCGGCCGTGGTCGATCATCAACTGCGAGTGCACGGAATCGAAGGATTACGCGTCGCCGATGCGTCGATCATGCCGGAAATAGTGTCCGGCAATACCAACGCGCCGACAATCATGATTGCGGAGAAGGCAGCCGACATGATTCTGGGAAGAAAGTGCTAATTTAGTTGCAATACCGTCGGCATCGTCGGTGCCTCGAGGCAAATCTCGCCACCCTTCAAGCCCTGTGGGTATCCAGATCCCTCCAGTCGTTCATGGTGTTGGTAGACAATGTTGGCTAAAGGCCAGGGAAAATCGACATCTTTGATGATTTGATAGCCTATTGGTAGGATGATGACTGGTACTGGTCCAAAGAAGGTACAGACTGGGGCTATGATTGGGCTCCGGGAGAAGATAAAAAGTACCATCCTAATGAGGATAGAGGATATACATAGGGCTGGCTTTGGCAGATAGCCAAAAAGATGTCAGTATAGACACCAAAGCCATTCAAACATTAATTATAAGAAAATAACCATGTCAGATTACGAAACAGCGGCAAAGGACAGAGTACCGCTAATACAAAAAGCGGCTTTCGGTTCGGGTCACCTGGTGAACAATTTAATGCCAGGGGCTTTGGGAGTCTTTATGTTCTTCCTCCTCACAGCCTTTGGTATGGATCCCTTTTTGGCAGGATTACTTGGTGGTTTACCCAGGCTAGTCGATGCCATATCCGACCCCTTCATGGGTTACATTTCGGACAATACGAACACGCGCTGGGGAAGACGAAGGCCGTATATTTTTATTGGCGCCATCCTGACCGGTCTCATGTTTATCTTGCTTTGGCAGATGGATGAGAATAATTCACAGGACTATAACTTTTGGTATTTCCTGATCGTTTCCTGCATATTTATTCTGGCCAACACGACTTTTTCCACACCGCTGATTGGACTGGGGTATGAAATGACCTCGGATTACAACGAGCGGACACGACTTATGGGTTTGGCCAATATTGTAGGCCAGGGGGCCTGGATGGTTGTACCCTGGTTTTGGGTTTTAATCGCAGATGTAACTTTGTTTGAAACCCAGGCCGAAGGGGTTAGGACACTCGCCTTCATTGTTGGTGTCATTGCGATTGTCTTCGGTGTTTTACCGGCCATTTTTTGTCAAGGTATTGATTCCAGTAAAATCGAAAATCGCCAGGAGATATCATTGAAAAACCTGGTAACTATCTTTGGAGATTTATTCAAAGGTATGTTCGAGGTATTCAGGCATAAACCATTCTTAAAGCTGTGTGGTGCTACTTTCCTGGTTTTCAACGGGTTTCAAATTGTCGCCTCTTTCAGTTTTTTCATTATTTTATTCTACTTGTTCAATGGCGATTATGCCGCTGCGGGAACCTGGCCTGCCTGGTTTTCTACCCTCCTCGCAGTGATTACCGCTTTCTTTGTGATCCCGATAGTCGCATGGATGGCCAGCAAATATGGGAAAAGAACGGCATTCGTCATTTCTACCGTCATTTCAATCATTGGGTATGTTTTGAAATGGTGGGGTTTCAATCCGGAGAATCCTTTCCTGATGTTTTTCCCACTTCCGTTGATGGCATTTGGGCTGGGTTGTTTGTTCACCCTGATGATGAGTATGACAGCCGACATCTGTGACCTGGACGAATTAGAGAACGGGATGCCACGTAAAGAAGGTACGTTTGGTGCTATCTATTGGTGGACCGTAAAATTAGGCCAGGCCCTGGCATTGATTGTTGGCGGGGCAGTACTGAGTTGGGTAGGGTTTGATGGTAATGCCGCGACTCAATCAGCGGAAACCATAACCCAGTTACGCATAGCAGATATCGTCATTCCTTCTGTTACGGCAGGTTTGGCGATCCTGGTCATGTGGAACTACGACTTAACGGAAGAAAAAGCACGAGAAATAAAAGCCGAGTTGGAAGAACGACGAGGTGCGTTGTAATTTAATCACGCTTAAAAGTTAAAAAAATGTCAGCACAATTATTAATCATATTAGTGGGGATTGTCCTCATAGGCGTGTCAGTTCTCAGCAGTCTTGGCAAAAAAGATTCTGGCACACAGCTCATTAATCCAAAGGTGGGTATACCCCTGGCGGTTCTTGGGGTATCGATGATCATTTACGGCAGCTATACATCGGATGTGGCGCATGTCAGCAGCCAGATGGAACAAATTACCCGGGGAAACCAAATAGAGATTGAAGGCCCTGTTAATTCCGTGAAAGTGATTTCACCGGTTGAAGCAGACTCTGTCGATTGCAGAATTCTATCCATGGGCGTATATCCTGAAGGTCATGAGAAAGATATCTGGGTAGTACTAAAGCCTTCAGATGAAAAATATTATCCGCAATCAGACCATACCAATACATCTTATAAAAGAGATGGAGAATGGCAGGTAGTTACCCGGTTTGGTGGAGATCTCGAAGAAAAGTACGAGCTAATTGTCTATGAAGCCGATGCATCGGCTTCACAGTTTTTTAGTACCACTATCCAGGATTGGAAGAATCAGCTATCTTATCCTGGACTTAAAGACGTAGAGATACCTCAAGGTGCAACAGAAGTAGACAGAATCAATGTGTACCTGGGTAAAAATTGCCGCGGCGTCTTCTAATCAATCAAATAAATCAAAGCAAAATACGCGTATAAGAAGCACAGGTGTGGGCCACCGCCAGATTCTGGGTTTTACAGGCGGGGATCGTAGACGCGAAGTTGCGACAGGCGCGCCTCGTGCGCGGCCCAGGCCTTACAGAGGAGGCGCCACGGTCCGCCCTTCGACGAGGGTGCAGTGGCTTCCGTCTCCGTAGACGACTGTTCGGCAGCGGTGGGAGCGTTGGCCGAATCGCGGCCATCCAGCCGGGTCGCGGGGTAGACCCGCAGGGATTCGGTGCGCTCGGCATGGGCTTCGAGCAGGTTCGACAGGTTGCGCGCGAGGCGCTTGATCACCGAAGACGAGTTCGCGTCTTGCGGCTGGTTGATAGCGTGTTTGTTCATTTCCATTCTCCTGGTTATCAGGTTCGGGGCCATTACTGGCGTGGATATTAGACGAGAATTTGTGCGCTGCAACAAAAATTTCAAGGCTGGGTGAAATATTTCTCGTTTTTGCTTTTGCCGACTGTTCGTCGATCACAAAACGGAGGCGACCAGATAATCTAACTAACTGAAATATATATACTTTTAAATCGACTCAGCGTTCCTCGCAGGATGCACCCGAGTGGTGCGAAAACTGCCCGGTTCCGGACTCATTACTGCCTGCAATCGCCGTGGTCAAACTGCACCGAAACGGCGCGGATTCGGACACCGGCAATCGGGTATACTGGGCCGCCTCGACCCAAAAAAATATCGGCCGTCTGCCGGGATCAGCCCGGACGGAATCGACCGAAACAAAAACGTTAACCGGAACTCGATATGAAACTCGCCTCGTTTATCGCCGCTTCGGCCCTGCTGCTGTCCGCCTGTGCCCATATCGGCTTGCAATCCATCAACACCGGCGGCCAGCCCACCGCACCGGGCTGGCAGATCACCTTTTTCGACGACTTCGACGATTTCGATCCCGCCAACTGGCAGGACCAGATGCTCTGGGTCAACAACGAGGACCAGTGTTACGTGCCCGACAATCTGCACGGCACGCGCGAGGTCAGTAATGGCACGCTCAAGCTGCGCGTCGTCGATCTCGGCGAAAAACGCCCCTGCGACAACGTCGACAAGTTCGGCAAGCAGCACCCGGATACGCAGTATGTTGCCGGGCGCATTGCATCCAAGAACCGCCAGGAGTTCGTCAAGGGCAAGTGGACCGCCCGGCTGCGGGTCAGGAACAGCGGTCAACCCGGCATGTTTCCCGCCTGGTGGTTACTCGGCGCGCGCAACAATGAGCCACCGGTGGAGGAGCCCGACGAAAACATTTGCTGGCCGATGACCGGCTCGGGTGAAATCGATATCTTCGAGCATCACTCGGACGGTGGTCCCGATCACTATGCAGCCCGGGCAATCAAGAGTCTGGGTTATTGCGATGGTGGTGATTGGCAGGCCCTGATGCTGGTGCAGGAGACCACGCTCGACGAATACCATGAGTATTCCGTCGAGTGGGCTGGGAAAAGTCTCGTGTATCGCCTGGATGGCGTCGAGGTGTACCGCAATGCTGATCAGGGCGACCAATTCCCCGAGCCGATGTTCGCGATTCTGAATTTTGCCAAAATCAACGATTCTCCAATGAATCGTGACTGGGTTATGGAAGTCGACTGGGTAAAACACGAATACCTGCCATAGGCAACGGTTCGACGATCGCATTTCAGTCTACGCCCAATCATGATTGCGGAGAAGGCAGCCGACATGATTCTGGGGAAAAAGTGGTAATTTGGTTGCAATGCCGTCGGAATCGTCGGCGCGCCGGGCAGGATACTCGGTATCATGGCCGCCAGGACCATGAAGTGGTTGCCTGGATACCTGTACCCAACCCCTTAAGCGTAGATAGATTAAGAGGAATTCGATCTGGGTATAGAGTAAAATTTCGCCATGCCTGATATTCTTGATCAGTTCAAACTAGCTGGTAGTAACTTTGTCGTAACCGGGGCGAGTTCCGGAATTGGCCGCGCCATGGCGGGATTCCTGGCGCAGGCTGGTGCCGGTGTAGTGCTGGTTGCGCGGCGTGAAGCCGCGTTGATTGAGGCTGTCGAGGAAATTAATTCCAGTACCGACAAAGCCAGCTACGTGGTAGCGGACCTCGAACAGCGCGAGCAACTTGCCGATATCGCCGCGCAGTGCAAGTCGTCAGCCAAAAGCGGTTATGTCGATGGTGTCGTCAATGCTGCGGGGCTCAATCTGCGCGAGCCTGTCGAGCAGGTATCGATTGCAAGCTGGGATGCAACTTTAAACCTGAATCTTTCCGTCCCATTTTTCTTTACGCGCGAATTTGTACCGGAGATGCGCAGTCATAATTATGGTCGCGTGATCAACATCGCTTCGTTGCAATCGACGCGAGCCTTTCCCAATGGCCTGCCTTACGGTGCCTCCAAGGGCGGTATCTGCCAGTTAACACGGGCCATGGCGGAAGCCTGGTCACGCCACGGTATTTGCTGTAATGCACTGGCGCCGGGTTTTTTTCCGACCGAACTGACGGCGCCGGTATTTGGTGATTCCGAAAGCCGGGATCGGTTCGCGCAGCAGACAGCTATCGGGCGTAATGGCGAACTTGAAGACTTGTCGGGGGCGACGCTGTTTTTCGCATCGTCGGCGTCGGCTTATATTACCGGCCAGATCCTGGCCATCGATGGAGGATTCACCGCAAAATGAAAGCACTGGTTTACACTGCCAACGAGGAAATGACTTACCGCGAAGAGCCGGAGCCCGTGGCCGGGCATGGTGATGCGCTGATTGCCATCGAGTCGGTCGGTATTTGCGGTTCGGACATGCATGCTTATCTCGGACATGATGAGCGACGAGTGCCCCCGTTGATACTCGGCCACGAAGCGGTAGGCACCGTAGTTGAAGGCACAAGTGCCGGTCAGCGGGTGGTGCTGAATCCCTTGATTACCTGCGGTGTCTGTGACGAGTGCCTGGGTGGACGCCAGAATTTATGCGCCAGTCGTGACTTGATCGGCATGTATCGAGCCGGCGCCTTTGCCGAAAAAATAGCGATTCCGGAGCAAAACCTGATTCCGGTGCCCGAGGGAATGCCGGGTGAACATGCGGCACTGACGGAGCCGGGCGCGACCGGGTTGCACGCGGTGTTGCTTGCCGAGCGAGTTGTCAGTCGACCCTTGAGCGAATCTCGTGCGTTGGTAATTGGTGCCGGATCGGTCGGATTGTTGACCGCGCTGATACTACGGGACAAGGGGGTCGAGGAAATCGTGGTGGCGGAAACCAATGCGCTGCGTCGCGAACTGGTCGAGCAACATTGCGACTTTAAACTACTTGATCCAACGCAGGAAAAGCCGCAGGAGCAGTACTTCGATTGCGTGTTTGACGCGGTCGGCGGTGCGGTAACCCGCGAGCAGGCGGTGATTGCGACCCGCTCGGGTGGCGTCATAGTGCATATCGGGCTGATGGATAACAAGGGATCGATGGACGTTCGTGCCATGACCTTGCGCGAAATTACTTTCATTGGTACCTACACTTATACCCCGGTCGATTTACGTGCGACACTGGCAAAATTGAATAGCGGTGCCCTCGGCAGCCTGGGCTGGATCGAGCAGCGTCCGCTCGATGCGGGCGCAGCGGCTTTCGCAGAACTGCTGCAGGGGAAATGTGCGGCACCGAAAGTAGTCCTGAGTACAGGTAAGGCTTAGCACTCAGGCGTTGGTTTTAACCTTGATCACGGCTTCATGCCAGTCGGCAAGCAACAGGTTGCGCTGGTGGGAATCCATTGCCGGGTCAAATTCGCACTCTGCCTGCCAGCGTTTTGCAATATCGTCCAATGAAGCGAACAGGCCGATCTGCAAGCCGGCGAGGTAGGCGGCACCGAGCGCGGTGGTCTCGGTGACTACAGGACGCTCGACGATGATGTCGAGAACGTCGGCCAGGAATTTACACAGCCAGTTATTCTGTACCATGCCGCCATCGACGCGCAGGCGCGTCGGTATGATGCCATCACGGCGCTTGGCCTCCAGCAGGTCGAAGGTCTGGTAGCAGATCGACTCAAGCGTGGCGCGAACCAGCTCGGCCGGACCGGTATCGCGGGTGATTCCGAATATCGCGCCGCGCGCGTCCGGATCCCAATGGGGAGCGCCGAGCCCGGTAAACGCCGGCACCAGGTAGACCCCGTTATTCGAGGAGAGCGACTCAGCCATCGCCTCGGTTTGATGTGCCGTGTCGATGATGCCGATGCCATCCCGCAGCCATTGTACCGCGGCCCCGGCAACGAAAATCGAGCCTTCCAGCGCGTAAGTTGTTTTTCCACCAAGCCGGTAACCGACCGTGGTTAATAACTTGTTGTTCGACTCGAGCGCCTGCTCACCGGTATTCAGCATCATGAAGCAGCCGGTACCATAGGTGCTCTTGATCATGCCGGTTTCGAAGCAGGCCTGTCCGACGAGTGCTGCCTGCTGGTCTCCGGCTACGCCCGCGATTGGAATTTCGGCGTCGAGCAGGGATTTGCTTGTGGTTCCGTAATCGGCGGCACAGTCGCGTACTTCGGGTAACAGCGAATCGGGTATTGCCAGCATGTCGAGCAGCTCGTTGTCCCATTGCTGTTGGTGAATGTTGAACATCAGCGTGCGTGATGCGTTGGTCGCGTCTGTGGCATGAACCTTGCCGCCGGTCAGGCGCCAGATCAGAAAGCTGTCAATCGTGCCAAACGCGAGTTCTCCCTTGTCGGCGCGCGCGCGGGCGCCGGCGACATTGTCGAGAATCCAGTTGACCTTGGTTCCGGAAAAATAAGGATCGAGCAACAGGCCGGTTTTCGATGTCACCATCGACTCCAATCCCTGGTTGCGCAATGTCTCGCAGAAATCGGCGGTGCGTCGGTCCTGCCATACGATCGCATGGTAGATCGGCTCGCCGCTGGAGCGGTCCCAGACCACGGTGGTTTCGCGCTGGTTGGTAATACCGATCGCGGCGATGTTGCGATCCTCGGCGCTCGCCTTTGCCAACGCCTCGCGCACTACGGTCAGCGTCGTTGTCCAGATCTCCTCGGCATTATGTTCGACCCAGCCGTCTCTTGGGAAATGCTGGGAGAACTCCATTTGTGCGGTAAAGCAGGCATGACCATTTTCATCGAACAGCATTGCCCTCGAACTGGTCGTACCCTGGTCGATGCTGAGAATATATTGACTCATTAGAAATCCCCTAAGCTGTCGTCCCGGTAAAATTCGGGATCTTGCAATGGTGCCATTATATCGAGATTCTGCAGGGCCGCGCAGGCTTGCCCGGGAACGACTCTATTCTGAAAAATATTCATCGAAACGCTGCCTGGCCTCGTCACCGAACAGTTTTTCGCAGGCCTCGAATAATCCTGCCGATTGCCGCAGTGCGGCGCGTGATACCAGTAGCTCGATCTTGGA
Source organism: Gammaproteobacteria bacterium (assembly GCA_029862125.1). Taxonomy (GTDB): domain Bacteria; phylum Pseudomonadota; class Gammaproteobacteria. The sequence goes on from JAOTXY010000107.1 coordinate 8,016, forward strand.
GCGTCGGCGCAGATAATCTTCCAGTTTGACGATCATTTCGTGTTCTGCCAGGTACTTGATTTCACAACGCCGGATCCCGGCGTTTTCGATGAGTGGGTCGCATAACGAAGGATCCCGCTCGATCGCGTCGAGCATCGCGTCGGCTTCGGCGCCGTAGCGTCGCCATAATCTTGTGCTCAAATCTTCGCCAGTATCGGTAGCGACAATTTCGTCGAGCCCGAGATCATTTGCGCGCTTGAAAAATACATCCCGTGCTGGATGATCCGGTTCTCCATACCACTTGCCGGTTTTTTGCAGGGTCAGCCCCAGCCTCGATACACAATCGCAAATCTCATCACCGACATTGAGACAATCGGTTAACTTGCCACCGAAAATACTAATATGGCTTTGCTCTGGCGTCATCTCGATGACATGTTTGCGCGATAACCGTTGCACTTCGAGCGAAGATTCGCCGCTTTTTCGGGTTGCCAGTGGCCGCACCCCACAGCGTTCCGCAATAATATCATCGCGGGTTAACGGGGTGGGTAAATCAAGCCGTGCATTGATATTGGATAACACGAACTCCCGGTCCTCATCGGTCACCTCGGTAATGGGGTCATCCACCTGGGTATCGGTGGTGCCGATGCAGGTCCGGTTCGCCATCGGTATGGCGAAGAACAGGCGTTCGTCGTCGGCAAAAAACGCGAGTACACGATGGCTGTCAGATATCTGCGGTACGATCAGGTGTATGCCTTTCGATAACAGGTGGTGATATTCAGTTTCGATACCACTCAGTGCGTTGTGTCCGTCGACAAAGGCCCCCGCCGCGTTGATCAGAATTTTCGAACGGATGGAAAATTGATTACCACTAACCTGGTCTTCTACCGGGGTTGTCCAGTTGCCATCTGAATCACGTGTCGAGCCCTTCGATTCAACATAGTTGGCCGCAACACAACCCTTGTCCATCGCACTGCGTACGAAGTTGAAGACGAAGCGCGCATCGTTATCGTGCAGAAATGCATCCGAGTATTCGATGCCGGCACTGCTGATGAAGGTATTTACCAGGGGCTCGATATGCTTGATTTGACGGGGTGAAACCAGTCGCGGGGTGCGGGTCTTACCCCGTCCCAGGAGCCAGTACAACCAGGTGCTTGCCAGAATAATCCAGGGGTGAAATCGAAACTGCTTATTGACCGCCATCAGGAAACGGATTTCCTTAACCGTGGATGGAAAATTTTCGAGCAGCTCGTTGCGCGATTTGCACAGTCCCGCAACAAGGCCGAATTCATAACCCTCCATGTACTTGATGCCACCCCAGACCAGGTTGGAAGATTGCTGGCTGGTAAAACCGGCAAAATCGCGTGCATCGATTAATGCGACGCGGACGCCGCGGGCAGCTAACGCGGCAGCCGAGACCGCGCCGTTGATGCCGCCGCCGACAATCAGGGCATCAAATTCTTCGTTCTCGAGGCGCGCAATATTGGTGTTACGCAGATCCATGAGATTACCAACCAGGCTCCCGGAATTTCAAAGCAAGAGGCACTTCAAACTTTCCGGAAGACAAATACAAACCAGCCAATTGCCAGTGCCAACGCGCCCCAGAGCGGTGTGCCGACAAAGGCAAGCCAGCCCAGGTTGATGAATCCGGTGCCCAACCATGAAATGAACAGGCGGTCACCGCGAGTCGTATCGATGCCAAAAATACCACGGCGCGGATTACCCCCGGGGCTGAATTTTTCCCAGACACCCATGCTGACGATTGACGTTACCAATGCTACGAAAAACGCGGCGGTCGGCCAGGTCCATGCCATCCAGGATAAATCTATCACAAGGCCTCCATCGTTTTAAACCCGCCCCAGGGCAAAGCCCTTGGCGATGTAGTTGCGCACGAAATAGATAACAAAAGCACCGGGTATGATGGTGAGCGAACCTGCCGCGGCTAGCAGGCCAAGTTCGTAACCCGATGTACTTGCCGTTCGGGTCATGGTTGCAGCGATGGGTTTCGCCTCAACCGAGGTCAGGGTTTGTGCCAGCAATAGTTCCACCCATGAATACATGAAGCAGAAAAACATGGCGACGCCGATACCGGCGGCTATGGTCGGGATAAAAATACGAATAAAAAACCGCCAGAATGAATAGCCATCGAGATAGGCGGTTTCGTCGAGCTCTTTCGGAATCCCGGACATGAAACC
>JAOTXY010000176.1 GCA_029862125.1 Gammaproteobacteria bacterium
ATTCAAACTTTTTCTGAAATAGTTTCGGAATAGAAACCAATCCCCGTAACATGCCTTCTGTTTGATCAAGTACTGGAGTATCCTCCCCCTTTTTCATCAGTTAGACCCTATGGATCCCTACGACCCAAAATCCCTGGAAGCTGAAGCGCAACAATTATGGGCCGATAATGGTGTTTTTGAAGTCGACGAAGACCCGGCCCGGGAAAGTTATTACTGCCTGTGCATGTTTCCTTACCCGAGCGGTAAATTGCATATCGGCCACGTGCGCAACTACACCATTGGCGATGTGATTTCGCGCTTCAAGAGGATGCTCGGGTTTAACGTGCTGCAACCCATGGGATGGGATGCCTTTGGCATGCCGGCCGAGAACGCGGCGATTAAAAATAATGTGCCTCCGGCCAGCTGGACCTACCAGAATATCGACTATATGCGCGGGCAGCTGAAATTGCTCGGCTTTGGTTATGACTGGAAACGTGAACTGGCGACCTGCAAGCCCGAGTATTACCGCTGGGAGCAGTGGCTATTCACGCGCCTGATGGAAAAGGGTATTGCCTACAAGAAAACCGCACCGGTCAACTGGTGCCCGGTCGATCAAACCGTACTCGCCAATGAACAGGTAATAGAAGGGCGCTGCTGGCGCTGCGATACCGAGGTCGAGCGCCGTGAAATCGCACAATGGTTCCTGAAAATCACCGACTACGCGGATGAGTTGCTGGCCGATCTCGACAAGGTCGAATGGCCCGAGCAGGTCAAAACCATGCAGCGCAACTGGATCGGGCGTTCCGAGGGTATGGAAGTCGAGTTTGAAGTGCCCGGGCATGACTCGTTGATGATATACACCACTCGCCCGGATACTCTTTATGGCGCGACCTTCATGGCGATTGCGGCCGAGCACCCGCTAGCGCTGAAGGCGGCGGAGCAAAACCCCGAAGTCGCCGAATTTATCGAAGCCTGCCGCAAAACCAATACCTCCGAAGCGGCGCTCGAAAAAATGGAAAAGCTCGGCATGGCAATTGGAATCAACGCCATCAACCCCGTCAATGGCGAACAGATTCCGATCTGGATCGCGAACTTCGTGCTGATGGGATACGGAACCGGTGCGATTATGTCGGTGCCGGGGCACGATCAGCGGGACTGGGAATTTGCGCGCAAGTATGGCATCGAAATTCGCCAGGTGGTCGAGCCTGCCGATGGCAGCACTATCGATCTTGAAGCGGGATCGTTCGTCACCAAGGAAGGACGAGGTTGTAATTCAGATATTTTAGACGGGCTCGATTTCGAAGCGGCGTTCGATCGCATCGCCGATCACATCGAGGCGCAGGGTAAGGGCAGTCGCCAGGTTAATTACCGCTTACGTGACTGGGGTGTGTCTCGGCAACGTTACTGGGGCGCACCGATACCGGTCATAAATTGCGCTGCCTGCGGTAATTTGCCGGTGCCGGAAGCCGACCTGCCCGTAGTGCTGCCCGAGGACGTCGAATTCGAGGGTATCGGCTCGCCGATCAAAAAAATGGATTCGTTTAAAAAGATAACCTGCCCACAATGCGGTGGGCCGGCCGAGCGCGAAACCGATACCTTTGATACCTTTATGGAATCCTCGTGGTACCAGGAGCGCTTTTGCTGCCCGGATCAGAACGAGGCGATGCTGGACGCTCGCGCTGGTTACTGGAGCCCGGTAGACCTTTATATCGGCGGCATCGAGCATGCTATCCTGCATTTACTCTATGCCCGCTTCTATCACAAGCTGATGCGTGATGAAGGCCTGATCGAGTCCAGCGAACCCTTTAACCGCCTGCTGACCCAGGGCATGGTGCTGAAAGACGGTAGCAAGATGTCGAAATCGAAGGGTAATACCATCGACCCGCAGGATCTGATCGATCGCTACGGAGCGGATACGGTGCGCCTGTTCATTATGTTTGCATCGCCCCCGGAACAATCCCTGGACTGGTCGGATACCGGTGTTGAAGGTGCCTTTCGTTTTCTCAAACGGTTGTGGGCGGCAGTGCAGGAGCATATCGCGGAAGACACCGGGGAAGCTTCATTCGATAAGCAATCGCTTAATGATGATCAAAAGGCGATGCGCCTAAAGCTGCACGAAACCATCAACAAGGTCACCGATGACTTCGATCGTCGCTTGACCTTCAACACCGCGATCGCCGCAAATATGGAACTGCTCAATAGCGTAACCCGATTCGAAGATGATTCGGTCCCGGGCAAGGCAATCCGCCAGGAAGTATTTGATAGCATGGTGTTGATGCTGGCGCCGATTATCCCGCATATCTGTCACCGCTTGTGGCGGGATCTGGGTCATGACAGCCTGATAATCGATCATCGTTGGCCCGAGGTCGATGCCACTGCACTGGTTCAGGACAACATCGAAATGGTGATCCAGGTAAACGGAAAGCTCAGAGGCAAGATGCAGGTGGTTGTCGACGCCGAACGCGATGTCTGTGAGGCTGCCGCCCTGAAAAATGACCAGGTGCTGCGCTTCATCGGCGATAATCCGGTGAAGAAGGTCATCGTGGTCCCTGGGAAACTGGTCAATATTGTTATTTAATAAATTCGTGAATACCAGCGCTATCCGCTTTGTTATTGTCCTGGTCGTTTCTGCTGGCCTTGCCGCCTGCGGGTTCAGGCTAGCCGGAACCGCGAATCTGCCGCAACAGCTGTCCTCGATAACCCTGCTAACGAGTGGTTTTAACAAGCAGCAACAGGATG